>NZ_CDQL01000008.1:0-458359 GCF_000940515.1 Mannheimia massilioguelmaensis | reverse complement strand
GGGGATCCCCATGTGAGAGTAGGTCACCGCCAGGTCATAATTAGGCAAATAGCCGAAGGAAACCGTTAATCGAGGGATTAACGGTTTTTTTGTTTTTTGGGCTGGTGAGCACAAATCAAGGTTGAAGTGAAAGTGAAAAGCAAGTAAAAAGAAAAAAATAAGAGAGTAAAAAGCAAAAATCAAGAAAAGTAAGAAAGCAAAAAAAGAAAGTAAGTAACCATAAAACCAAGTGAGTAAAAAAGAAAAATAAGAAAGTAAGAAATAAAAAAATAGTAAAATTAAGAGAATAAAAGCAATAAAAATAAGCAAGTAAAATAACAACTAAAAAATAAAAGCCATAAAGCCAAAATAAAAAGAAGATAAAAATAGAGCCAAGCTAGCGTAACAAAGTTGCAAGATGATAGAGACCTGTAAATAGGTAAAGTGCGGTAAGAATTTAAAAATTTTTTCTATATTCTTATATAATCCTTTTAAGATATCTATCTTAATAAATTCTATAATTTATTGATTTAGTTTTATGCTATTTAAGTTTAAAGCAGTATAATTAAACTAGTCTATATTTATTTAATTAATAATATGAAAACTGATTTTTTATCATCACTTTTATTTTCTATTAGTGTTACTTTGCCAACAATATTATTGCTTGCTTTAGGCATTTATTTACGTAATAAGAAAATGATTGATGATAAATTTTGTGAGCAAGCAACTAAAGTTGTTTTTAATGTAACTCTTCCAGTTTTGCTTTTTTTTAGCGTGTATGGAAAAAACATAGATTATCATTCACAACTTAAAATCTTATCTGTTGGTATTATTGGTACCACATTACTTTTCATTTTAGCTGAAATATTTGCGGCTAAATTTATTATAGAAAAACGAGAACGAGGCATTTTTGTTCAAGCAATTTATCGTGGTAATAATGGGATTTTAGGTTTAGCATTTTGTATAGCGGCATTTGGTGAAAGTGCTACTGCACCAGCATCAATTTATTCTGCTGCGGTTATCTTTTTGTATAATATTTTAGCAGTTATCACGCTGACTCGTTCTCTTGCAACAGGAAAAGTAAGTATTCCTTTAATTTTAAAAGGAATTATTAAGAATCCTCTGATTATTGGAATTGTACTAGCCCTTATTGCTAATAGTATGTCTTTAGAGCTACCTAAACCATTATTATCAACAGGGCACTATCTTGCTAATGTTACCTTGCCATTAGCTTTAATCTGTGCAGGAGCAACAATTAATTTTTCAGTATTCTCAAATAAAACCTCACAAGTTGTATTATTAGGAAGTTTCGGTCGTCTATTTATCACTCCTATATTTATGGTTATTGTTGCAAAATGCTTTGGATTAGATGGCATGTTATTAGGTGTAGTTGCATTAATGAATACAACGCCTGTTGCTTCAGCAATGTATGCTATGGTGAGAGGTATGGGAGGTAACGCTACTATTGCAGCGAATATTATTGGTATTACTACTGTTGGTTCTATGATAACGACATCGTTAATTATTTTAGTATTATCACAAATTGGCTGGATTTAAAAACTGCGGTCATTTTTTGGCAATTTTATTCAAGTTGAGCATAAAGCAAATAATCAAATATAGTATAAAGTGATGATGGGTATATCTCTTTAAAAAGTCAATTTAATCTTGATAGTGTTGGTTATTTGTGAGCGTTTCTAATAAATTCATTATTGCTTCTTTTTGTAGTTGTGGAAGCACGTTCCATTTTTGATCTAATTCACTTATTTTTACTTCACTTAAAATCATATCATTTGACATACAATCTTGGAAAAACCAACTAATCGGTGTTTTTAAGAAGATTGCAATATCAACTAAATGAGCAACATTAATTTTGCTTACACCTCGCTCATATCTTGATAGTTGTTGCTGTGATAAATTGATGTATTCTGCTAGTTTTTCAGCTGAATATCCTAATTTTTTACGTTTTTCTTGTATGCGTTTCCCTATCAATTTATCTACTTCAGTTGCTAGTAATTGTGCCATTTCATACCTTTACATTATTTTACTTATTTATAGATATTTTGTTTATTTTTTCACTTGATAAAAGAGTAATAAATGAGTAATATCGATATCAAATACTCATTAATTGAGTGTTTGTTGTTTTTATTACTTATTTGAATTAGGGAATTAACTATGAAAAAACTATTTCTTTGCTCAATTGTGAGTTTATCCATCCTGTTGACTGCTTGTAGTGGTGGTGGTAGCGGTAGTGCACAAACTCCAGATGCTAGCAAAATAGATTTAACTAACAGTCCAAAAGGTGATGTGGCAGTTAATACGACAGCCGGAACCTTATATTCAAAATGAAACTTATGGTAAGAATTACTGGGATAATCATAACTTTGATGACCTTTCAACTCGAATATTATTAGGGTATGCTTATAAAAAAATGAATAATACTTTTCGTATTCAGCCTTTTTATGATAAGCGTTGGTATGGAAATCATTCTTTTCATTGGTCTAATGGTATTCAATTCACTTATGATTTTTATTTTTCTAAACAATGGAAAAATCAGACAATAATGTCTTTCGAAAATCGATCGTTTTTTAATGAAGATTTGCAATCAGGTTATATCAAAACATTGTCTGATACTATAATTTGGTATACCAATCCTCAACAGCTTTTTTATTTAGGTGGTGCTATTTCACAGGAAAAAACAAACGATAGACAGTATGGCTCAACGAGTAAAAATATTCGTTTAGGGTGGCTCCAAGAATATCAATGGGGCATTTCTAGCCAACTCAGTTTTTCATTTACTTATCGAAAATTTCACGATGAAGCTATATTAGCGGGGATTTTACCTCTTAATAAAACTAGACGAGACTTTATTTATATTCTGAATACTAAAATTTGGAAAAGAGATTGGTATTTTTGGGGCGTTACCCCAAAACTGAATTTGGTTTGGAAGAAACAGAAAAGTAATTTAGACACTTTATATTCTTATAAAGATAAGCAAATAACAATTCTGTTTGAAAAAACCTTTTAGTTATTTTCTTTATTAATAACACTAATTTTTACCGAAACTTCTTCTCCTAAGGCTAAACGTTTATCAATTCTTGCTGTTTCTACACATACCATAGTTTTATAACTTTCCTTGTTCATTCCGCTTGTTGCTTTATGCCAAGGGTTCCATACTACGATATTACTCGCATTTATATGTTCTACGTTGATTTGGCGTTGTAAGGCTTTATCTTGGATTATTGTGGTAGTGAATTTAGCTGAATAGATGCAATCAGTTAATTGATTAATTATTCTCGGAGAAGGAACAGTTTCTTGTTGTTTGTTTAAGGAATTAAAAACGTTGGTCGGTAAGCCATGTAGTTCAACTTGTTCAATATTAGCGATATTAAAATAACTATGTAAGGCAATTTGAGCATTTTCTTCAGCATAGTTAGTAAATTTAATTTCACATTCATTTGTAAATGTCATTGAGGTTTTTGCAATAATTAAATTTTCTTTAGAAAATAATGAAAATTCTAACCGCACTTTTTGTTCTGAAATATAGTAATCGCTAAGTTGCCATAAACTTATTCTAGCATAACCATGAGATGGCAGACCATCAGCATTACCAAACCAAGGATAACAAAGTGGAATACCACCACGAATTGCTAAACCTAATTTAAAGGGTTCAATTTTACTTATCCATAACACACTTTTTGTCGTATGTTGTGGTTTCCAATAAAATAAGTGTGCACCTTGTAGAGCAATTTCAGCTTGTCCCACGTTATGTTCTAACTTAATCACAGGAATTTCATTATATTGATATAAATTCAAGCCTGGTGCGATTCTTTTGATGAATTTAGTTTCCATAAAATTTCCTTTTTGTTCATTGGGTTTGATACAATATATCGCAAAATTTACTCGGATTAATAATTGAATTTTAGAATGACTAATATAGATCAAATTGAACAAGTTTTCTCAACAAATGGAAAGTTAAGCCAAAATATTAAGGGCTTTCGTCCACGAGCTGAACAACTTGAAATGGCGATTTCAGTAGAAAAAGCGATTACAAATAAAACTACATTAGTTGTTGAAGCTGGTACAGGAACAGGTAAAACCTTTGCTTATTTGACGCCTGCATTGTTAGCTAAAAAGAAAACTATAGTTTCAACGGGGTCTAAAAATTTACAAGATCAATTATTTAATCGAGATCTCCCTACGATTAAAAAAGCCTTAAATTATTCAGGCAAGATCGCCTTATTAAAAGGGCGGGCAAATTATCTTTGTTTAGAACGTTTAGATCAAGTGATTGCACAAGGTGTTCTTGGCGATAAATCAGTACTAGCAGACTTATCAAAAGTACGTAAGTGGAATAATGCAACTCAAACAGGAGATCTCACAGAATGTATTGAGCTTTCTGAAGATAGTCCTATTTTGCCACAGTTAACCAGTACTACCGAAAGTTGTTTGGGATCAGATTGTCCTAATTATAATGATTGTTATGTGGTTGCAGCACGAAAAAGAGCGTTAGCGGCAGATTTAGTGGTAGTAAATCATCATTTATTTTGTGCGGATATGGCAGTCAAAGAATGTGGTTTTGGTGAATTGATTCCAAATGCAGAAGTTATTATTTTTGATGAAGCTCATCAGTTACCAGACATTGCGAGTCAATATTTCGGACAATCTATTACTTCTCGTCAACTATTTGACTTATGTAAAGATATTAATATTGTGTATCGCACTGAAGTTAAAGATATGCAACAATTAGGTACAGGAGCAGATCATCTATTAAAAATGGTACAGGATTTTCGTTTATTATTAGGTGAAGGAAATAATCGAGGTAACTGGCGTGAATGGTTAGCTAGAGCAGATGTAAAAAAAGGATTCAAAGTATTACAAGAAAAGCTTGAGTTTATGTCTGAAGTGGTAAAATTGGCTTTAGGTCGTTCACAAACTTTAGATAGTATTTTTGAACGTATAGAAACAATTAAAAAGCAATTAGTGCGTTTAACGGATACTTCAATTACTGGATATTGTTATTGGTTTGAAACTTTTAATCGCCAGTTTGGTTTACACATCACACCATTAACTGTATCAGATAAATTTAGCGAACAAATGAATAATCACGGAAGTGCTTGGATTTTTACCTCCGCAACGCTTGAAGTTGGTGGTACATTTGATCATTTTTGTCAGCGTTTAGGTATTCAGAGTGCCGATGAGAAGATTTTGCAAAGTCCATTTAATTACTCAGAACAGGCGTTATTGTGTGTACCACGTTATTTACCAAGTAGCAACCAGACTCATACAATGAATAAGCTGGCTGAGATGTTGTTGCCTGTGATTGAGGCAAATAAAGGTCGTTGTTTTATGCTTTGTACCTCAAATTTTATGATGCGGGGATTTGCAGAATATTTCCGTGAACATAGTGAATTATCTATTTTATTACAAGGCGAAACATCTAAGTCTAAACTACTTGAACAATTTGTGCATGAACCTCATAGTGTATTAGTTGCTACTTCGAGTTTTTGGGAAGGCATTGATGTGCGAGGCGATGCTTTATCTCTTGTAATTATTGATAAGTTGCCTTTTACTTCTCCTGATGAACCATTACTAAAGGCTCGTGTAGAAGATTGTCAGTTACAGGGTGGAAACCCATTTAATGATATTCAAATTCCAGAGGCTGTCATTGCTTTAAAACAAGGGGTTGGACGTCTGATTCGTGATGTAACGGATAGTGGAGTCGTGATTATTTGTGACAGTCGTTTAGTGACTCGTTCTTATGGTGAAACCTTTTTAAAGAGTTTACCTGATGCAAAACGTACAAGAGATTTGAATAAAGTGGTAGAATTTCTAAAACAAATTCAAAACAATTAAGAAAAGAGAATTTAATGAGTTTAACATTATTAGCCTTAGACACTTCAACTGAAGCTTGTTCTGTGGCGTTATTATATAATGGGGAAAAGACCCATCTAGATGAGGTCGCACAGCGTTCTCATACAAAACGTATTTTACCTATGATTGATGAAATTTTAAGTCAATCTGGCGTGAGTTTACATCAAGTGGATGCATTAGTATTTGGGCGAGGACCAGGTAGTTTTACAGGAGTGCGTGTAGGTACAGGCATAACTCAAGGCTTAGCCTTAGGGGCAGATTTACCAGTGATTCCCGTTTCTAATCTAGCGGTAATGGCACAAGCAGCTTATGAACTTTATCAAATTGAACAAGTGAATGCTGCCATTGATGCTCGTATGAATGAAGTGTATTTTGCACAGTTTAAAGCTGAAAAAGTGCGGTCAGATTTTGGAGAATTTTTGCAATGGCGAGAATTAATTTCTGAACAAGTTTGTGCACCTGAACGAGTGTTGGAACAATTATCTCAGGTTCAAAATTTAGGTGAATGGCTAAATGTAGGAACGGGTTGGGCGGCTTATGAAGTATTAGCTCAAAGCCAGTTCGGAAAAATGTCAGATATTCAATTACCTTCAGCATTATATATGTTATCACTTGCTTTACCTGCTTGGTATAATAAGCAATATGTGAATGCCGTAGAGGTTGAACCTGTCTATTTACGCAATGAAGTGACATGGAAAAAACTTCCAGGTCGAGAATAATCTTTAACTAATAGTTCATTTACATATGAATAAGTGAGGATAAAATGAAGAAATTACTCATTTTGCCAATGATTGTTTTATTATCAGCTTGTGTTTCAGCCCCTCCAGGACTGGAACGTGATGAATTTACTATTCAAAGCCTTAAAAAAATTGAGGCAGATGATTATGCCTGCAAATGTAAGAAGGTACGCTTAGCTGGACAAGTTATTAATGCAGAGGCATTAAAAGGTAAAACAAAAGTTGAAGTGCTATCTCTTCCTGTATCAACTTATTCTGCAAAACCCGTAATTGATAGTATTTCCGATGGAAGATTTATTGCCTATATAAATGGTTTTATTGATCCTAAAGCATTAAAAGATCAATATATTACCGTATTAGGCGTGCTTAATACTAAACATATTGGTAAAATTGATGAAGTTGATTATCACTATCCTGTTGTAGAGGTATCTGCATATAAACAATGGCGTTTAGCTGAAGAATATTATTATGACTATGATGACTCTTGGGATGATTATTTTGATCATCGTTGGAGATGGGGACCATTTTGGCAGCATCGTTATCCAGAATTAAGAGTTCGTTACAATTTGTATTAAAAACCTATCAAAATTATTAAGGGAATAGAATGGAAAAGGGTTGGTTTAAAAACTATCCAGAAGGAAGTTTACAGGAAATTGATACGTCAGAGTATCGTAGTATTTTGGATATGTTTGATAAGGCAGTACGTGAGCATCCTGATCGTCCAGCTTATATTAACATGGGGAAAGTGCTCACTTTCCGTAAATTAGAAGAGCGTAGTAGAGCATTTGCAGCTTATTTGCAAAATGAATTGAAATTGAAAATGGGTGATCGTGTTGCATTAATGATGCCAAATTTATTGCAATATCCTATTTCATTATTTGGTGTATTAAGAGCAGGATTGGTCGTGGTTAATGTCAATCCACTTTATACCCCTAGAGAGCTTGAACATCAATTACAAGATAGTGGCGCAAAAGCGATTGTTGTGGTGTCTAATTTTGCTTCAACGGTTGAAAAAGTGGTGTTTAATACTGATGTAAAACATGTTATTTTGACTCGAATGGGAGATCAACTTGCATTTGGTAAACGTACTTTAGTGAATTTTGTCGTGAAGTATGTTAAGAAACTAGTGCCTAAATATAAGCTACCTCATGCCGTTACTTTTCGTGAAGTGTTAAGTATTGGCAAACAACGCCAGTTTGTTCGTCCTGATTTAGGTCGTCATAATTTAGCCTTTTTGCAATATACCGGCGGAACTACTGGCGTTGCCAAAGGTGCAATGTTATCTCATGGCAATATTATAACTAATATTTTCCAAGCTAAATGGATTGCAGAGCCTTTCGTCGGAGATTCAAGTCGTCAGCGTAACGGATTAATTCCTTTGCCGCTTTATCATGTTTTCTCACTTACTATGAACTGTTTGTTGTTTATAGAATTAGGGATAACTGGATTATTAATTACTAATCCACGTGATATTGACGGATTAGTAAAAGAATTAAAGAAATATCCAGTTGCAGCTATAACAGGTGTAAATACTTTATTTAATGCTTTATTGAATAATGAGAATTTTAAAGAAGTAGATTTTTCACAATTAAAGCTTGCAGTAGGTGGTGGAATGGCTATTCAGCAATCTGTCGCTCAACGTTGGCATGATTTAACTGGTGTGAATTTGATTGAAGGTTATGGTATGACTGAATGCTCGCCTTTAATTGCGGCCTCTACAATTTTAAGCAATAAACATGATGGTTCTATTGGTGTACCTGTGCCAAATACTGATATTCGTATTATGAAAGATGATGGTTCAGAATGTGCTTTAGGTGAGCCTGGTGAACTTTGGGTAAAAGGCGATCAAGTGATGCAAGGTTACTGGCAACGTCTTGAAGCAACAGGTGAAGTGTTAAAAGATGGTTGGATGGCAACTGGTGACATTGTCATAATGGATGAAAATTATATTATGCGTATTGTAGATCGCAAAAAAGATATGATTTTGGTTTCAGGTTTTAATGTTTATCCAAATGAAATTGAAGATGCGATCATGCTAAATCCTAAAGTATTAGAAGTGGTGGCTATTGGTGTTCCTCATGAAGTTTCAGGTGAAACGGTAAAAGTATTCGTGGTGAAAAAGGATGATAGCTTAACACGTGATGAGTTGCGAACCCATTGTCGCCAATATTTAACAGGTTATAAAGTCCCTAAAGAAGTTGAATTTAGAGAAGAATTGCCTAAGAGTAATGTTGGAAAAATTCTTCGTCGTGTACTTCGAGATGAAGAGCTTGCTAAACGCAAGAATAGCTAACTTATCATATTTTATAAATGGCACGCTGAACAACGTGCCTTTATTTTCAAACTATTGAAGAAAATGCCTGAGATAATAAAAGAAATTAAAAGCCTACCGCAGTTTTCCTTAGTAACCACTGATGATGCTTTAGCGGAAGTTTGTATGAAAGCAGCATCAAAATCTGCTATTGCTTTAGATACTGAATTTGTCCGTGTTCGTAGCTATTATCCTAAATTAGGATTAATTCAATTATATGATGGCGAACAGGTAAGTTTAATTGATCCAACAAATATTCAAGATTTTACAGCTTTTCAGTCCTTATTAGCCAATCAAAATGTCTTGAAAGTGCTGCATGCATGTTATGAAGATCTAGAAGTCTTTCAGCATTACTATCAACAATTACCTATGCCGATGATGGATACTCAAATAATGGCTAATTTTTTAGGATTTCAAAATTCTATGGGGCTTGCGGCATTGATTAAACATTATTTTGATTTAGAAATTGATAAAGGAGCATCTCGTACGGATTGGTTAGCTCGTCCATTAACGGATAAGCAATTGACTTATGCAGCGGCAGATGTTTGGTATCTATTACCCTTATATGAAAAAATGTTATCGGTTTTAGCGTCTACAGAGTGGCAAAGTGCGGTTCATTTTGAGTGCAATTTATTGATTGAAAAACATACTAAATCAAAGCCATCAGAGAAAGCTTATTTAAATATTCCTTCTGCATGGCAATTAAATCCACAAGAGTTAATGCGTCTAAAACTTCTTGCCAAATGGAGACAAGAAGAAGCCATAAAAAGGGATTTAGCTTTGAATTTTGTTGTGAAAGCTGAACATCTTTGGCTTGTCGCTAAATATAATCCAAAGCATACTTCTGAATTATTAGACTTAGGCTTGGCGCCTAATGAAGTTCGTATTCATGGCAAGAAAATGTTACAAATACTTGAACAAATGAAACGGATTGATGAATCAGAGTATCCTTCTGAAATTATTAAATTATCAGATGATCCTCGATATAAACAAACATTAAAGGCTTTACAGAAAAAACTGAAAGAGATTACGCCTATGGGAATAACTCCAGAGCTGATTGCAAGTAAACGGAGTTTGGAGAGTCTGATGAAATGGGCTTGGTTAAGAAATCAAGATCCTAATAATCTTCCTGATCTTATGCGTAATTGGCGTGCTGAATTTGGAGATGCTTTGTTAAAATTGCTGTAGTGATAAGCTAAACTGCATAAATTAAATGAAAGTGCGGTATTTTTTTATAAAATTTTTATCATAAGGTTATTAAGATATAAAAAATTTGCACTTTAGCTAGTGGTTATTATGCCAATAGTTGAAGTGCAAATTATTATTTATTTAGAATAAACTTAATCAAGTTACATTTTTTCTACTGTTTTGATACCTAATAAATCTAAGCCTTGTTTTAAGGTTCTCTCTGTTAATTGAGCTAATTTCAAACGGCTTAATTTTAGAGTCTCTTCTGCATTAAGAATTGGGCAATGTTCATAAAAACTGGAGAATGTGCCAGCTAATTCATATAAGTAAGTACATAATACGTGAGGTGTACCTTCTTTAGCGACAATTTGTACGGCTTCTTCAAATTGTAATAACTTGATAGCTAAGGCTCGTTCTTTATCATCAGTCATTTGAATTTTGGCTTTACTAAGTGCAACGGCATCCACATCAGTTTTGCTAAAAATTGAGCGGATACGGGTATAGGCATATTGCATATATGGTGCCGTATTTCCTTCAAAACTGAGCATATTATCCCAATCGAAAACATAGTCAGTTGTGCGGTTTTTAGAAAGGTCAGCATATTTTACAGAACCAATAGCTACAGCTTCAATGACTTCCGCCTTTTCTTGTTCAGAAAGTGCGGTATTTTTTTCATTAATTAATAGGGTTGCACGTTCTACAGCTTCATCTAATAAATCTGCTAATTTCACTGTACCACCTGAACGAGTTTTAAATGGCTTACCATCTTTACCTAGCATCATACCGAAGTTTTGATGTTCAAGACTGAAAGAGTCTGGCACATAACCTGCTTTACGAGTAATCAACCAAGCTTGTTGCATATGTTGACTTTGACGAGTATCTGAAAATACTAATGCACGATCTGCGTGTAATGTATGGTAGCGATATTTCGCAGCAGCAATATCAGTTGTGGTATAAAGAAAACCGCCATCTTTTTTCTGCACGATGACGCCCATAGGATCCCCATCTTTATTTTTGAATTCATCTAAATAAACAACGAGAGCTCCGTCATCTTCAACCGCTAAGCCTTGTTTTTTTAGATCTTCAACAATACCTGGCAACATTGGGTTATATAAGCTTTCACCCATAACGTCTTTTTCGGTTAAAGTGACATTGAGACGATCATAGTTACGCTGATTTTGTTGCATCGTCATATCAACTAATTTTTTCCACATCGTGCGACAATATGTGTCACCACTTTGTAGTTTTACCACATAACTACGTGCTTTAACGGCAAATGCTTCATCTGAATCATAATGTTCTTTAGCTGCACGATAGAATGCTTCTAAATCGCTCAATTCCATGGCATCTGCATGCTCATTTTCCATTTTTTCTAAATAGGCAATAAGCATTCCAAATTGCGTTCCCCAGTCTCCTACATGGTTAGCACGAATAACTTTATTTCCCATGAATTCTAATGCACGAGCAACTGCATCACCAATGATTGTTGAACGTAAGTGACCCACATGCATTTCTTTTGCTACATTGGGGGAAGAATAGTCAATTACGACAGTTTGAGGATGAGCTACTTTGATACCAAAGTTTGGTACAGCTAGAGCAATATCTACATTTTTAGCCACCCAATCTTTATTTAAAAATATATTAATGAAACCAGGCCCAGCAATTTCAGTTTTTTCTGCTATTTCACTCAAATCAACGTTATTTAATACATTTTGAGCAAATTCACGAGGGTTTTGACCTAGCTTTTTAGCGGCTCCCATAATGCCATTAGCTTGATAATCACCAAATTGGGGTTTGCTTGACTGACGTACTAAGGGCTCGACATTTTGTTCAGCGCCAGCTGAAATCATAGCTTGTTTAATTTTATCCGATAAAATTGATTGAATATTCACTGTGAGATATACCTATATTATCATCTTATTGATTTCAAAAAATAATTCGTTATGATACCTTGCTTTGGGCAGTTATTAAAGATAAAGCGAGAAAAAATGCAAAATTTGAGTCAACAACATGAATTATTTAAAGCTCCGCCAGCTATTTATCATGATTTTCTGGCGTTTGAAGAAAAAATTAGTCAATTAGCTCAAACTATGAAAATTAATTTAGCTGATTTTCAAATAGACCATATGTCAATTAGAGTAAATACTGATGATATGGCAAAAAGTTGGCTGACAAGTTTATTAAAGTGCGGTAAAATTTTGAGCGATAATACTGTAAATGGTCGAGTTATCTATTTAATTCAATTAGATAATCCAATACTATTTATGGGGCAATTTATTGATGTTGTTGAATTGCCATTCCCTAAAAATAAATGTTATCCAATCGAATCTTGGGAACATATTGAAATCGTAATGCCTTTTTTGTTTAAAGAATCAACAGTTGAATGGGTAGAACGAATCCAAAACCAATTTTTATGGAACCAATCAAATAAATTATCCGTCAAAGTGGATGAACCTAAAGTTGATGGTGAACAGTTACCTAATCCATCAATTGCAGTGAGTTTTGCTAATAACTTGCAAAACCACACTTGTATTAAAGTTCATCCATTTCATATTAGAGATATTATTAAGGTTTAGTGAATATGAAAAAAGTTACTTTAGTATTAAGTGGTCTGTTAAGTTTAAGTTTGACAGCTTGTTCGACGAATCAGCAGACAGATAATTCTTCTTATAATGGTGAAATCGTTTTTAGCCAATTTGAAGGGCAAAATCTAAAATTAACCGTTCGTAATAATAATTGCAAACAACAAGAAGGTTCCGCTGAGAATATCGTTGTTTCCCAAGCTTATGACTCAGATCTACCTGTTGGAGCCTGTGTCAAAGTATCTAAAGATGAAAATGGTAATACTGTTGTTGATAATATTTCAAGATCTCCATCAAGATCTTGGTTATCAAGAACAGCGATACATTAATATTTTTAAGGATTACTAATAATGAAAAAAATTACATTAGTATTAGCGTTAGCACTAAGTTTAGGGTTAACAGGCTGTGCCAACACAGATGTTTATAGTGGTGATGTTTACACTGGTGCTCAATCCAAAGAAGCTCGTTCAATTAGCTATGGAACAATTGTCTCTGCTCGACCAGTACGAATCCAAGCTGATAACCAAGGTGTCATTGGTACCGTTGGTGGTGGTGCATTAGGTGGTATCGCTGGTTCAGCAATTGGTGGTGGTCGCGGACAAGCAATAGCAACTGTAGTAGGTGCTGTGGCTGGTGCGGTTGTTGGTAGTAAAGTGGAAGAAAAAGCAAGCCAAGTGGATGCATTAGAACTTGTAATTAAGAAAGATAATGGCAAAGAAATTGTCGTTGTTCAAAAAGCCCATGCATCATTAAAGCCAGGTGCTCGAGTTCGTATCGTTGGTGGTTCTACACTTAATGTTTCTGCAATCTAATTGTTGACTTGAGTATTTTAAGGCTTTTGGTATTAGATCAAAAGCCTTTATTATTTTCATTATCATAAGTAATAATATGGCATTTTCAGTACTCTCATCCTATGTGACATTTCCTATTAAAAGTGCGGTAATTCTTTCTTGTTTTCTAAGCATGACAGCTTGTGATCAAGTAAATTCATTTTGGACTAAAACGGCTATTGAGTTATCACCAAGTTCGCCGAATATTAGTAATTCGGCGGTAAATTTGTCAAAACAGATCCGAGCCCAGATTGAACAAGAAAAGGTTTTATTAGTTCGTGGTGTATATTCTGATCTTGTTTCTAAAGTGACAGATATCCATTCTGCTGATCAAGCTGATTTTCTTCGTGATATTTTAGAAGGATTAGTAATTTTTGATACTGCAGGAAATATTCAACCTGCAGTGGCAGAAAGTTGGACGACTAAAGATAGCAAGATTTGGACATTCACTTTACGTAAAGAGGCTAAATGGTCAAATGGTGAAGATGTAACTGCTCAAGATTTTGTTGCCTCTTGGCAGCAATTAGCATTATCAAAAAATCCACTTAAACAGTATTTAGCATTTATGCATATTAAAAATGCACAAGCTTTTTTTGAAGGAAAAATAGCGGTTGAACAATTAGGAATAAAAGCACTAGATGATAAACATCTACAAATAACTTTGGATAAAAGCCTTCCTTATTTTCCTAAAATGCTAGCACATATTTCATTATTACCTATATATTCAAAAGCTCAAGATAATGGTAATCATTTTTTTAGTAATGCCGCATACCAATTTGCTAAGCAAGAAAATGATATAATTAGTTTGATAAAAAATGATAAATATTGGAATGCTTCAACAGTTAAATTTGAATCAGTTAATTATAAAAAGATAACAGCTCAATCGGATCTAAATGGAATTGATTTAATCGTTGATAGCAAATTAAATGATATTCATGTTAAATATTTTCCTAAACTTTGCACGTATTTTTATGAGTTCAATTTGAAAGATCCTGTATTAAAAAATAAGGCAATTAGGGATGCTTTAAGTTCAATGGTTTCAGCGCATACAATAGTTCAAAATGAAAATTTAAATGTAAAGAATATTAGTCATTTTGTGCCAGAAAGTATGGACTTTGAACAAGATAGTGGATGGAATCCAACTGTCGTTGAACAAATTTTACAACAAGCTCAGTTTTCAGAAAGTAATCCATTGCATTTAAGAATCACCTATGAGCAGGATGGACTTCATAGCAATATTGCTACACGCATGATTAGAGCATGGTCACAATCAGATTTGATTACTGTTCAGGCAGAACCTGTCAGTTGGCAAGAATTACAAAATAAGCGAGCAGCAGGGGATTTCCAACTTATTCGTTCAGGCTGGTGTGCTGACTATAATGATCCTTCTGCCTTTTTAAATTTATTACAATCAAAAAATCCTGATAATAAAACAGGATTTAATAATCAAAATGTAGATAATTTACTTGAAAGATTGAATCAACATAATATGTCAGAAACTGACAGAAATGGCCTTTATCAACAAATTTTATCTATTGCCCAACAAGAGAAAGTTTTTTTACCTATTTTTCAATATATGCTCCCAGTATATTTAGCTCCTTCTTTACAAGGATATGATATAAATAATGTGACTGAAGTTATTTATTCAAAAGATCTTTCTCGTAAGAGTTTTAAATAGAGGTATTATTTTCGGGTTTTTTATGAGTAAGAAAACAAATTCTAAAATTTTTTTAGTGTTATTATTAGGAACATTGTCTGCATTTGGACCATTTATTACCGATCTTTATTTGCCTGCATTGCCTCAAATTGGCACATTTTTTAATACAACAGCTTCCATGACTCAGCTGAGTTTAACTACTAGTGTAGTAGGGCTATCTGTCGGACAATTATTTATTGGACCAATTAGTGATAAATTTGGTCGTAAGTTACCATTAATTATTTCATTAGTGGTATATATCATAAGCACAATAATGATTATTTTTGCAAAAGACATCAATCAGTTAATTTTTTTACGAGCTATTCAAGGTTTGGCATCATCAGGTAGCGTCGTGATTTCTCGAGCTATTGCGACAGATTTATATCGTGGTCGAGAAATGACTCGTTTTTTTGGTTTGCTGATGGCTGTAAATGGTATAGCACCAGTGGTTTCTCCTGTGATTGGTAGTTTATTATTAGAGATCACGGATTGGCGAGGTATTTTTATCGTATTAGCCTTAATTGGTATTCTATTATTGATGGTCTGCTTAGGTTTAAAAGAGAGTCTTTGCACGTATAATCGCTTGCAGGGTTCAATTTTAACTAGCTTCAGACCATTTATTCATATTATCAAAAATAAAGTTTTTATGACTTTTGTTGGAATGCAATCATTTTTAGTTGCCTCTTTCTTCGGCTATTTAGCTTCTTCAGCCTTTATTTTTCAAGATTTTTATAAGATAACAGCACTGAACTATAGTTTAATTTTTGCATTAAATGGTATAGCAATTGTCATTGGCGTGAATATTGCAGCTAAAATGGCTACTCGTAAAGCATTAAGTATTGGTATTTGGGGATTTTTAGCAGCAACTGTTTTTATTTCTTGTATTTTAATAAGTAAAGAGAATGTTCTATTATTAGAAATTGGCTTTTTTATTATGATGTTATGTTTTGGGCTAGTTGTACCTGGTTCTTCTTCGCTGGCTATGGATACTGAACGACAATATGCAGGCAGCGCCTCCGCAATACTAGGATTTTGTCCATTCTTTTTAGGTGGTATTGTTTCACCCTTAGTTGGATTAGGAAATTTATTTTATTCAACTTCATTTATTTTAGTATTTTTTTCTATATTAGGTGTGATCGCTTATAGAAAAGTTTTTTATTTAATAGATAACTAAATAGGTGTATTCGATATAAAAAAGGTGAGTTACATTTGCCCCTTTGTAGGTAATTGATTAAAATAACGGAGTTTTATAATTTTTTATGTGGGCATTAATTGGGGTGATTTTATTTTGCACCAGTAAATGTTGAAGTGATTTTCAAATGACAATTTTAGTTCTTGGTATTAACCATAAAACAGCGAGCGTTGCATTGCGTGAAAAAGTCGCTTTTTCTCCTGAAAAGCGAGTATTAGCTTTGCAACAAATTCAGCAATCTGAGTTAGCCCAAAGTGAAGTGATTTTATCTACCTGTAATAGAACAGAAATTTATTTGCATAATAAAAATATTTCTCCTGAAGCTGATTTAGAAAATAAAAAATGGCTTGAACAATGTGTTGATTGGTTTGCTGGTATTCATCAGCTTGATAAGAATGATATTAGAGATAGCTTATATATCAAGCAAAACCAAGCTGCTGTAAATCATCTAATGCGAGTATCTTCTGGTTTAGACTCATTAATTCTTGGCGAACCTCAAATTCTGGGTCAAGTAAAACAAGCTTATCAATATACAGAAGAATATTTTCAACAACAACATTTGCCCATCTCAAGTGAATTATCTCGTTTATTTCAAAAAAACTTTTCTGTTGCAAAACGTGTTCGAACAGAAACCAATATTGGCAATAGTGCGGTATCAGTAGCTTATGCAGCTTGTAGCTTAGCTCGGCAGATCTTTGAAGGGTTGAGAGATCTAAATATTTTGCTCGTGGGAGCGGGAGAAACTATAGAACTCGTCGCACGTCATTTATTACGTCATGGTGTAAAAAAATTAATTATTTCGAACCGCACTTTAGCTCGTGCAGAGCTATTAATTGAAAAATTAGAATCGAGTAATCCAATTCAAGTCTTATCTTTAGAACAATTGCAAGAAGGTTTAGATCAAGCAGATATTGTCATTAGCTCAACAGGAAGTCCTACCGTGTTAATTACTCAGGAAATGGTAAAACTGGCACAAAAAGTTCGTTGTGATAAGCCTATGCTTATTGTCGATATTGCCGTTCCTAGAGATGTTGCAGAGAGCGTGAATGAATTAGATAGTGTTTATCATTATACAGTAGATGATTTACATAATATTATTCAGCAAAATATGTCTGAGCGTGAGAAAGCTTCTAAAGAAGCAGAAAATATTATTGATCAGGAAGCTAATGATTTTTTTGAATGGATGAAAGTTCATCAATTTTCTAATTTAATCCGTACGTATCGTGAAACTGCCGAACAAACAAGACAAGAGCTATTAGAGAAAGCAATACAAGCGCTTCAACAACATGAAGATCCTGAAAAAGTATTGCAAGAGTTAAGTTATAAATTAATGAATAAATTAATTCACTCACCTACACAAGCGATGCAAACCATGATGAAATTAGGAAGTATTCAGGGATTACGTAGTTTTTCTAGTGCATTAGGTGTAGAGAAGACCGATATAAAATGAGAATTTATTTGTTTTTAGCGTTTTTGAAAGCTTTTATATTGTTCCCCTTATTTTTTGTCATCATTTATTCTATTTACTCAAGTATATTTTACTTGGCAATTTATTAAATTTATTGTACTCTTTAATCTCCCTATACGGGTAGAGGTGCGGATATTATTAGTATTTTTCCTGAGTGGATAACGTTGAAGGAAAATGAAAGGAATATTTGCCGAAATCAGTTAGGCGTCATCTTAACTGGTTGGGAGCGTTTTCGAAAGGAACGTTACTGCCATAGTATTTTTGATTAACTATGGAGCGCTACTAGTTTAGTGAGAGGATCGTTTCTTTGGTTTTTTCCTGCCTTATTAATCTCTCGATTACTTAATCTCAGTAGCTGTTCCTAATTTTTATATTTAGGTAAACCAATGCAACTTGCAGATTTTTCGACTTCTATTTGGTCTATATTGCCTCCTCTTCTGGCACTTGGCTTAGCAATTATTACTCGTAAAGTTTTACTTTCATTAAGTGTCGGAATTATTGTCGGTGCATTAATGCTATCTTCGGGTAATATTTTTGAAGGACTCAATTATTTATTTGATCGTGTTTCCTCATTAATGTTTAGTTTTAATGAAAATAATCAATTTGTATTAAATGATAATAATGTGAATATTATTATTTTCCTCTTATTGTTAGGAATATTAACTTCACTTCTTAGTGTATCTGGCAGCAATCAGGCATTCGCTGAATGGGCTCAAAAGCATATAAAAGGCAGACGTGGTGCTAAAATTATGGCAGCATGTTTAGTCTTTGTAACATTTATTGATGATTATTTTCATAGTTTGGCGGTAGGTGCCATTGCTCGTCCAGTCACTGATAGATTTAAAGTTTCTCGTCCCAAACTAGCCTATATCCTAGACTCCACAGCTGCGCCGATGTGTGTATTGATGCCTGTTTCTAGTTGGGGCGCATATATTATTACCCTAGTCGCGGGAGTATTAGCTGAACATTCAATTAGTGGTTATACGCCTATTGGCGCATTTATGTCCATGAGCGCGATGAATTTTTATGCTATTTTCTCCATTATTTTTGTTTTTATTGTGGCATATTTTTCTTTTGATATTGGACCAATGGCTCGTCATGAAAAATTAGCATTAGAACAGCATGATTTAAATGAAATTGAGCAAAATGTGGTGAAAGGTCAGGTACGTAATTTGATTTTACCTATAGTCGTATTAATCATTGCGACAATTGGTATGATGATGTATACAGGAAATCAGGTCTTATCAGCAGACGGAAAGCCATTTTCGGTGTTAGGCGCATTTGAAAATACTACTGTAGGTATTTCGCTCGTGACAGGTGGAATAAGTGCGGTATTAATTTCAACAATTTTAATTTTATTGGCTGGTAAACTAAATTTTTCAGATTATATCAAAGCATGGATGGCGGGTATGAAATCAATGTTAGGTGCTATTTTGATTTTATTTTTCGCTTGGACAATTAATAAAGTTGTTGGCGATATGCAAACAGGAACCTATTTATCTGGGCTAATTTCAGGTAATTTATCTCCGGCTTTATTACCTACTTTATTATTTATACTTGCTACAGTTATGGCATTTTCCACTGGCACAAGTTGGGGAACCTTTGGAATTATGTTACCAATTGCAGCAGCTATTGCTGTTAATGCTGCACCAGAACTCTTATTGCCTTGTCTATCAGCTGTAATGGCTGGCGCCGTATGTGGTGATCATTGCTCACCAGTGTCGGATACTACGATATTATCTTCTACTGGTGCTCAATGTAACCATATGGACCATGTAACAACACAGTTGCCTTATGCAATAATCTTAGCCGCTGCAACAATTTGCGGTTATTTGATGATAGGCTTTACAGAATCTCCATTATTAGGGTTTATTACTACGGCTGCTGTATTATTTGCTTTAATTTTTATCGTAAAAAAACGTTAAAACTGGTTATTAAAAATAAAATTTTTATTTTAGCTATTTTATAAAGTGCAACATTATGTTGCACTTTTTTATTATATGTATTTTATTTTATCCCGATAATTTGATTTTTTTAGTTTTTTATCCTGTTAAAAAATGTTTTCTGCAAAGAAAAATAATAGACAACTTCATCGCTATGAGTAAAACTGTAGTCATTAGATAGTATTTTTTGATAACAATAACAATGATTTTCTGAATGTTGGGAGGTGGCAATGAAAAAATTATCTGGTGCAGAAATGGTTGTACAATCCTTGAGAGATCAAGGCGTGAAGTATGTATTTGGTTATCCAGGTGGCTCTGTTTTGGATATTTATGATGCAATTCATACCTTAGGTGGTATTGAACATGTGTTAGTTCGCCATGAGCAAGCAGCTGTGCATATGGCTGATGGTTATGCTCGCTCTACAGGAGAAGTTGGTTGTGTGTTAGTAACCTCAGGCCCAGGTGCGACGAATGCAGTCACTGGAATCTTAACGGCTTATACCGATTCAGTCCCTTTAGTGATTATTACAGGACAAGTACGTAGCAATCTTATTGGAACAGATGCATTTCAAGAATGCGATACAATTGGTTTAACACGTCCTGTAGTTAAACATAGCTTTATGGTGAAACATACAGAAGACATTCCCTCAATTATTAAAAAAGCATTTTATATTGCCTCAACAGGACGTCCAGGTCCTGTTGTAGTGGATATACCAAAAGATATTATGAATCCTATGAATAAATATCTATATGAATATCCCAAAGAGGTTAGCCTACGTTCTTATAACCCTAATATTCAAGGTCATAAAGGTCAAATTAATAGAGCATTGAAGGCCTTGTTGGTGGCTAAGAAACCAATATTATTTATTGGCGGTGGTGTTATTATTGGTAACAGTAGTGAAAAAGTAACACAATTTGCTAAACAATTAAATTTACCTGTTACTTCATCATTGATGGGATTAGGTGGTTTCCCGGGGACGGATAGACAGTTTCTTGGCATGTTAGGTATGCATGGGACTTATCAGGCAAATTGTGCAATGCATCATGCTGATCTCATTTTAGGTATTGGGGTTCGTTTTGATGATCGAACAACAAATAATGTAGAAAAATATTGCCCAACAGCAAAAATAATTCATATTGATATTGATCCAGCATCAATTTCTAAAAATATTACCGCAGATATTCCTATCGTTGGCAGCGTGGATAATGTATTAACTGAATTTTTATCCTTATTACAAGATACCGATTTACTTAAATCACAATCAGATTTAAGTGATTGGTGGAAGGAAATTGATGCATGGAAAGCAAAAAATTGTTTGGAATTTGACCGCACTTCTCAACATATTAAACCACAAGCAGTCATTGAAATGATCTATCGTTTAACTAAAGGTGATGCTTATATTGCATCAGATGTTGGTCAGCACCAAATGTTTGTTGCATTGCATCACCCATTTGATAAACCTCGACATTGGATTAATTCTGGAGGAGCAGGAACTATGGGATTTGGTTTACCTGCTGCAATTGGTACTAAATTTGCGCACCCAGAAAGTACAGTGGTTTGTGTGACTGGTGATGGTAGTATTCAGATGAATATACAAGAACTATCAACGGCTAAACAATATACAACACCAATTGTCATCGTGAGTTTAAATAACCGTTTCTTAGGTATGGTTAAACAATGGCAAGATTTAATTTATTCAGGTCGACATTCTCAAGTTTATATGAACTCATTACCAGATTTTGCAAAACTTGCGGAGGCTTATGGTCATGTAGGTATTCAAATTAATGCGGTGGATGAATTAGAAGAAAAATTAACTCAAGCCTTTGCTATAAAGGATAAATTAGTCTTTGTCGATGTACTAGTAGATGCCACAGAAAATGTATACCCGATGCAAATCAGTGGCGGTGCAATGGATGAAATGCTCTTAGGTAAACCAGTGGAGAATTAATATGCGTAGAATTTTATCAGTTTTGTTAGAAAATGAATCAGGTGCGTTATCTCGTGTGGTTGCGTTATTTTCACAACGTGCATTTAATATTGAGAGTTTAACAGTTGCACCAACAGATGATCCAACCTTGTCTCGCATGACTATTGAAGCTTTTGGAGAGGCTCAAGTACTAGAACAAATAGAGAAACAATTGCATAAATTGGTGGATGTTTTTAAAGTCGTAAGTTTAAGTGATTGTGAACATGTAGAGCGAGAAGTGATGTTATTGAAGGTACGTGCTACAGGTGCATCAAGAGATGAAATTAAGCGATTAACAGATATATTTCGAGGACAAATATTAGATGTGACAACAAAATCTTATAGTATTCAATTAACAGGAACAAAAGAAAAATTAAATGCATTTATCAGTGCAATTAAAGAGGAAACATCCATAATTGAAATAGTTCGCTCTGGTTTAATCAGTTTATCTCGAGGTGAGAAAAACTGCTTATAGATTTTTTTCATAGTTTGCTGTTAAATTAGCTATAATTTCAGCAAACTAGTTAAATATTACAAATTAATCTCACTATTTTGAGAGGTAGATCATATATTTAGAAAGTTAGGCTAAAAAATTTTTTTAACTAAGGCTATAATCGTTTCAGCTATTCCACATTTTAAGGATAAAATATGAAATTAGATGAATTAGCCAAACTTGCTGGTGTATCTCGAACAACTGCCAGCTATGTTGTTAATGGCAAAGCTAAACAATATCGTGTAAGCGATAAAACGATTGAAAAAGTTCAAGCCTTAATAAAAGAATATGATTTTAAACCAAATGCTATGGCGGCTGGGTTACGGGCAGGGAAGAGTAATACCATCGGTTTAATTATTCCTGATTTTGAAAACTCCAGCTATGCAAAAATAGCTAATCAGCTTGAACAGCTATGTCGTGAAAATGGATATCAACTTTTAATCACGTGTTCTAATGACAGTGTAAATAATGAGTTAGAATGTGCTAAGCATCTATTTCAACGTCAAGTCGATGCGTTGTTTGTTTCTACAGTATTGCCAGCAGATAATCATTATTATCAGCAACACAATTTACCTATTATTGGTTTTGATCGTCATATTAGCTCAGATGGTATTGAAAATGTTCTTACCGATGATATTTATGATGCTTATGAACTGGCGACTCAATTAGTGAATCAGCAAAATTATAATTCTATCCTTTTTCTAGGTGCATTACCCGAACTCGCTATGAGTAAAGCAAGAGAAGAGGGCTTTAAAAAAGCCTTATCAGGGAAAAATATTAATGTAAATTATCTCTATGCCAATAAATTTAGAAAAGAAAATGCTGAACAGTTAGTGACAGAATGGATTAAACAAAATGGCGTTCCTGATGCTATTTTTTCAACTTCTTTAACTTTGTTACGGGGGTTATTAATTTCCTTTATAAAAGAATTTAAAGGAGTGCCAAAAGAACTTGTGATTGCGACTTTCGGTACTCATGAAATGCTTGAGTTACTTGAAAATAAAGTTATTTGTAGTATTCAAGATCATACTAAAATAGTTGAGTCTTTATTGGGTATTGCGTTACACAAAATGCGAATTAAAAAGTTAAATCAACCTCGTACAGTCATTCAAAGACAGCTGACTTATCATAATTGTTAATTAAAATGCCGAGTTATTTTACTCGGCATTTTTTCAGTAAGATTGAGAGGATTATTTTACTTTAACAATCCATCCCTCAGGTGCTTCTATATCACCAAATTGAATACCTACTAGCTCATCATATAGACGTTTAGTTACAGGGCCAATTTCTGTTTCTGAATAAAATATATGAAAGTGATCGTTTAATTGTACACCACTAATAGGAGTAATGACCGCAGCAGTACCACAAGCACCAGCTTCAGCAAATTTATCTAATTCAGCCACATAAACATCGCCTTCTTCTACTTCCATATTTAAACGCTCTTTTGCTAGATAAAGAAGAGAGTATTTAGTAATACTTGGTAAGATTGATGGAGAAATAGGTGTAATAAATTTATTATCTTTAGTAATACCAAAGAAGTTAGCTGAACCAACTTCTTCAATTTTGGTATGAGTCGCTGGATCTAAATAGATACAGTCTGCAAATCCATTTTCCTTAGCATATTTACCAGGATATAAACTTGCCGCATAGTTTCCACCTACTTTAGCTGCACCAGTACCATGTGGTGCTGCTCGATCAAAGTGAGTTGAAATTAAAAATTTACTTGGTGCAAGTCCGCCTTTGAAATAAGCTCCAACAGGGCAAACAAAAATAG
This sequence comes from Mannheimia massilioguelmaensis, assembly GCF_000940515.1. Classification (NCBI taxonomy): domain Bacteria; kingdom Pseudomonadati; phylum Pseudomonadota; class Gammaproteobacteria; order Pasteurellales; family Pasteurellaceae; genus Mannheimia; species Mannheimia massilioguelmaensis. The sequence continues at coordinate 434,328 of NZ_CDQL01000008.1, read as the reverse complement.
AGAAAATATATTCAGTAGCGGGGTGTACACCAATATTATCACCTACCCCAATTAAGAACGGGCGTAAATATAAAGTGGCACCAGAGCCATAAGGACCTACCCATTCTTCATTCGCTTTGACTACTTGTTTACAGGCATCAATAAACATTTCTACTGGAACCCGAGGCATTAATAAACGATCGCAACTTTGTTGCATACGAAGCGCATTTTGATCTGGTCTGAATAATTGAATAGAATCGTCTTTGGTGCGGTAGGCTTTTAAACCTTCAAAGCATTGTTGACCATAATGTAGGGCTGGCGAACCTTCACTAATATGCAGAACATTATCCTTTGTTAATTCACCTTTCTGCCACTCACCATTTTTCCAATGAGCAATATAGCGATAGTCTGTTTTTATATATCCAAAACCTAAGTTTTTCCAATCAAGATCTTTCATTTTTTATCCTTATGCTGTGTATTACATATTTTATCGAATGTACACCATTATAGTTTGAAATAAAACAATTATTTAGGAAATATTATAAATTATCTGTGGTTACGAAAAGAGTTATGGTAATATATACATATTATTTTTCATTCTGGAACATAAAGCTAAAGATTGTGTCTTAGATAGGGATGAAAGAAAAAAACACCGCTCCAAAGAGCGGTGCATTACGAACCCAAATTTAGGTTTAAAATATACAGGAAGTTAAAATAAGTAACTAAAATTAAGTTACTTGAGTTCGGTTTCCCGAACAATATGCAAACACAACATAATACTTAATAAGAATAAATTCTTACAAAAAGGAATTCCTAATCATTAAGTACGGGCGCATTATAGGGAGGTCTGATGAGATGAACAAACGACTTTTTTTTATTTGAAACATTAAAAAAACTAATCCGAACAGTTTTAATTTAGTATAAACCAAAAATGATTAATTGGAAAGATAAAATGTTTAAACGATTGCCCCCCTTGAATTCACTAAAGGCATTCGAGAGTGCAGCTAGATTTTTAAGTTTTACAAAAGCTGCAGATGAACTTTTTGTGACTCAAGCAGCAGTAAGCCACCAGATTAAATTATTAGAAGATTTTTTAGGCATTAAGTTATTTATTCGAAAAAATAGAGCATTAGAATTAACTGAACAAGGAAAAAATTACTTTTTAGATATTTCTCCCATTTTGCAAAAATTAGCAGATGTAACAGGAAAACTCATGACTGAGGAAAATCAGCATTTAACAATTAGTGTACCGCAAAGTTTTGGTATTCATTGGCTTGTTCCTCGGTTATCTGATTTTAATCAACGCTATCCTGGTTTAGAAGTCAGAATTAAAAGTACTGAACAAGATGAAGGTTTATTGACCAATGATACTGATGTTGCGATTTATTATGGACATGGGAATTGGGATAATTTACAAGCAGAACGTCTTTCTACGGATAATTTGCTTATTTTAGCTTCGCCTCGATTACTAGCGGAGAAGCCAGTAAATAAAAAAGAGGATTTATTAAATCACACCTTGATTCATGTGTATACTCGAGATAACTGGCAAATGATGGCGATAGCTTTAGGCGTAGATAATTTAAATATTCAGCATGGCCCGTTATTTAGTCATACTTTTATGGCATTACAAGCTGCTGTGCATGGGCAAGGTATCGTATTAGCTAATAGTATTCTGGCCCAACAAGAGATGGATAAAGGTAATTTGCAAGTAGTGTTACCAATGGAATTACATGATCCTAAGTCTTTTTATGTGGTCAGTGATGCAAATCGTATTAAAGATCCGAATATCATTGCCTTCCGTGAATGGATTATGCAAGAAATGCAAATTAGCAAAAATTAACAAAAGAGAAAAACTTGAATAAATTAGTATTATATTGCCGTATTGGCTTTGAAAAAGAAGTCGCAGCTGAAATAACAGATAAAGCTGCAGATAAAGGGATTTTTGGTTTTGCACGAGTTATTGATAACAGTGGTTATGTTATTTTCGAATGTTATCAAGAAGGAGAAGCCGATCAGCTAGCTCGAGAGATACCATTTAATCAATTAATTTTTGCACGTCAAATGATAGTTATCTCGGATTTATTGAGAAATTTAGATCCAGCAGATCGTATTACTCCAATTGTACAAGAATATGAGAAAGTTGCAGAACAGGTGAATTTTCGTCAGACAACCGAGCTTTTTGTTGAAACGGCAGATACTAATGAAGCGAAAGAGCTCTCTACATTTTGTCGTAAATTTACCGTGCCATTACGCCAAGCCTTACGTAAAAAAGGTTGGCTAGGTTTTAAAGAAATTAAAAAAAGTGGGTTAACTTTTCATGTTTTCTTTATTGAGCCTAATTGTTGTTATGTAGGTTATTCATACAATAACAATCATTCTCCAAATTTTATGGGAATTTTACGCTTAAAATTCCCATCTCAAGCACCAAGTCGTTCAACCTTAAAATTACATGAAGCGATTCTCACTTTTTTATCTAGAGAAGAAGAACAAGCTAGAATGAATGAGAATATGTATGGCGTAGATTTAGGTGCTTGCCCAGGAGGTTGGACTTATCAGTTAGTAAAACGAGGTTTATTTGTCTATGCGGTTGATCATGGAAAAATGGCAGCAAGTTTACATGATACAGGGCGAATCGATCACTGTCCTGAAGATGGATTTAAATTTCAGCCACCGAAACGTAGCAAAATTGATTGGTTGGTTTGCGATATGGTAGAACAACCTATTCGAGTTGCTGCTTTGATTGCTAAATGGTTAGTCAATGAATGGTGTCGTGAAACTATTTTTAATCTTAAATTACCGATGAAAAAACGTTATTTAGAAGTACAAAACTGTTTGCAATTAATTACAGATGCGCTAGATAAAGTAGAGCTCAAATATAAAATTCAAGCTAAACATCTTTATCATGATCGTGAAGAAATTACAGTTCATATTTCCGTCAGAAAAGCATAAATAGAACGCCATCATAAGATGGCGTTCTAATTTAAAAAGTGCGGTTGAATTATGAAAAATTTTTATTTATTGACCGCACTTTTATTCGGAGTAACGAATTAATCCTTCTTGTTGAGTGGTTGCAATAAGGCGACCGGATTTATCAAAAATTTGACCTCGGGCTAAACCACGAGCGGCATAAGCATTATTGCTTTCAATGGCGTAAAGCAACCAATCATTTAAATCAAATGAGCGATGGAACCAAATACTGTGGTCAATAGTGGCAACTTTCATACCTTGTTGTAAAAAACCTTTCGCATGAGGGTGGAGTGCAGTCAAAATACAATGAAAATCAGAGAAGTAGGCTAACAAACATTTTTGAATATTTTGATTGTGTGCTACTTTTCCATTTGCTTTCACCCATGCATATTGTTCTGGGGGTAATTCCTTTCCATGAAAAGGGTTATTAATATATTTTGCTCGAATATCAAAAGGACGCTCAGCAGTAAATTTATCACGCACCGCCTCAGGGATATATTTTGCAGCAGCTTGTAAAGCCTCTGATTCAGAAATAAAGTCTTCAGGTGCACCAACATTGGGCATTTTTGTTTGATGCTCGAAACCTTGCTCTTCTATTTGGAATGAGGCGGTTACATGGCAAATAGGGTGACCATGCTGAATTGCTTTTACTCGTAATGCAGTAAAGTTACGGCCTTCACGTAAGGTTTCTACATCATAAATAATTGGGTGTTGGCTATCTCCAGGTGCAAGGAAATATGCATGACAAGAATGAAGTAAGCGATTTTGTGATGCAACTTGCATTGCCGCAGAGAGCGCTTGAGCTACCACTTGTCCACCAAATACTTGGCGGAAACCTAAATCTTGGCTATGACCTCTGAAGAGAGCATCATCAATTTGTTCTAATTTTAGTAATTCAATTAGGTTATTTAAAACTTCTGACATAATTTTCCCTTGGTAATTTATGATGTGCATAATTTTTCGCCTGACAAGTATAAACCTTAGAGAAAGATTTGCAATCCTAGGGGAGTTATAGCATAATGAGCGCCACTAACCACTCGGTTAGCTCAATGGAGACTCTTTCGGTTCCTCGCAATGATGTCTGGTTTACCCGGTCAGGTTCGGAAGAAAGCAGCCAAGGTCAGAATTTTCGTGTGCCGAGATCAAGCTGGGAGGGTTTCCGCCCAACTTTCTCTTTTCTTATTAAATTCTCTCTACTAATCCTTTAAAGAAACCTTGTTGTTTATTGATTAAATCTTTATATGAACCTTGTTCTACCAAATTACTATCATCGATCACACAAATTTGATCAAATTGTTCGAGAGCCGTTAAACGGTGGGTGACCATCACTAAGGTTTTATTTTCACAGTGTTTTAGAATCATTGCTAAAATTTTACGCTCAGTTTCTCGATCTAAGCCTTCAGTTGGTTCATCTAATAATAAAATAGGCGCATCATTTAAGAGTACTCGTGCTAAACCCAAACGGCGTTGTTCACCGCCAGATAATGGGCGTCCACCATCACCAAGCCATAAATTTAAATCTTGTTCTTGATCCAATAATTTATCTAAGCCTACTTGACATAATACTTCACGCATTTTTTCATCAGTTATTTGGGTTTTATTGGCAATTTGTAAGTTATTACGTAAGGTATCACTAAAGGTATGAACTCGTTGTGTCAAGAAACAAATTTGCTCACGTAGACAACTTTCTGTATAAACGGAAAGCTGTTGTCCAGCTAATAAAATTTCGCCTTGAGTTGGGGTATAGTTTCTTACTAAAAGTTGTAATAAGGTAGATTTACCACTACCAGTTTTACCGAGAATTGCGAGTTTTTGACCTTTTGAAATAGTCAGATTGATTTCCTTGAGTGCAATAGTTTCACGTTCAGGATAAGTGAAAGAGAGATCTGTTATTTCAATTAAGTGTTCTGTGGGAAAAAGTGCGGTTTGATTTCCAGAAAATTTTACTAATGCAGGTTGTTCAATAATTTCAGTAACACGCTCCGCAGAGGCAATAACTTGACCAATATGCAAGAAAGCTGCACCTAATGGCATTAGAATTTCAAAGGAAGCGAGAGCTGCAAAAGCAAGTAAAGCTAACAGCGCGGCTTTATATATTCCTGCACCTAAATCGGCATAAGCGGCAAAATATAGGGTGAAGGATAAAATTAAGCCATTGGCGAATAGCAGAATAGCACTGGATAATCCAGAAAGATTAGCTTCTTGCTGTTGGTAAGATTGCCATTCAGCTTCAGTTTTGCTCAAACCTTGTTTTACTTTATCTTCAGCATTGAATAACAATAATTCTGCTTGTGCTTGAATAAATTCTACAAATTGAGAACGATAGGTTGCACGAGAACGGGTAAGTTGCTGACCAAATTTTGTTCCTAATTTATAAAAGACTGTGGGAATGATCAATAGCAAAATAAATAAGCTAATCCCGATAAATAAAGCAATGGGTAGATTAATAAAACTTAAGCCAATTGTCATACCTGTGATGACAATAATTGCACTAATAAATGGAGCAATAAGGCGAAGATAAAGGTTATCTAAGGTATCAACATCCGCCACTAGACGATTCAATAAATCAGAATTACGGTAGCGATTTAATACCGCTGGGCTTAAGGGAATAATCTTACTAAACACTTGTATGCGCAATTTAGATAAGATTCTAAAGGTGGCATCATGAGTTACGACTTTTTCGAAATAACGTGCGACTGTCCGTCCAATGGCTAATCCACGAACGCTCGAAGACGGGTAGAAAAAGTTAAATAATGTGCCTGCACCAGCAATAGCCGTAGCAGCAAGAAACCAGCCAGATAAAGTAAGTAATCCAATACTAGCTGAAAGCCCAACAATCATTAGGATTATACCTAAGATTAATGGGAATTTAGCATGTTTAAATAAACCTAAAAAGGGAAGCAGTGAACGCATTTTTATCCTTTAAAATTTTCTAAAATTTGACCGCACTTTGATAAATGCTAGAGTTAAAACTGTTCTATGAAATATCTTGATTTCGTTGAGCTAATAGTTCAGCAAAATAGCCTTGTTGTTCCAATTGTTCAAACTGCCCTTGTTGAACAATTTCACCTTTTTGCATAACCAAAATTTGATCACACTGTTTTAAATCTTCAATACGGTGCGTGATCATTAATGTAGTTTGACCTTGGCTAATTTGATTAAGTGCTTGTAATACCTGATTTTCAGATTGAGCATCTAAGCTTGCTGTAGGTTCATCTAATAACAATAATGATCCTTTGCGTAATAAAGCTCGAGCAATAGCTAAACGTTGTGCTTGACCTACAGAAATCCCAAAGCCACCATCTTTAATTTCACTGGCTAAACCTAATTTATCGGTAAATTCTTTCGCTTTTGCTTGTGATAAGGCTTGCTCTATTTCTTGCTCATTTGCTTGAATATTACCGAGTAATAAATTTTCAAGAATACTGCCTTGTAGTAATAATGGGTTTTGCCCTACCCAGGCAATATGTTGTCTCCACTCAGTTAGGCTGAGTTCATTTAATTCTATACCATTAATTTTTAAACTGCCTTGATAAGGTAGAAAGCCTAAGATCGCATTCATTAATGAGGTTTTTCCCGCACCGCTTTGTCCTACTAATGCGGTATGGCTTAATGGTGCTAAACGGAAATTTAATGGTTTTGTTAAGGCTTGTTTTTGCGGAGAAAGTACTACTAAATTTTCAGCTTCAATTTCTACTGCCGTTTGCATAGGCAATGTTCGAGTTTGTGTAGATTGAGTATTTAAATTATCTTGTTCTAAAAATTCAACAATGGCATCAGCCGCACCTATCGCAGCAGCACGATCATGATAATATGTACCGAGATCACGCAATGGTTGATAAAATTCTGGTGCAAGAATTAAGCAAAAAAATCCTGCAAATAATGTTAAACCTGTACCATAAGAACCAAAATTAATTTGACCTAAATAGCTAAAACCAAAATATACCGCCATAATCGCAATAGAAATAGATGTGAAAAATTCTAGAACTGCAGAAGATAAAAAGGCAAGTTTAAGTACATCCATTGTTGTTTTTCGATAAGATTCTGTGGCCATTTCAATATGGTTTGTTTGCTCATTTGCACGATCAAATAAACGTAAAGTTTCTAAACCACGCAGGCGATCCAAAAATTGTGCACTTAAGCGGGCGAGTGTAGACATGTTTTTCTGACTGCTATCAGCGGCTGCGATTCCCACAATAATCATAAATACAGGGACTAATGGGGCAGTTGCCATTAAGATTATCCCTGCTGCCCAGTTAATTGGGAAAACAGCAATCAAAATGATCATTGGGGCAATGACTGATAACATTTGTTGAGGAAAATAACGAGCGTAGAAGTTATGTAAATTTTCTACCTGTTCTAACATAATGCTAGCCCAAGCACCAGCAGGTTTATTATTGATCGTTGCAGGCCCTACTTGGTGAATTTTATTCAGAATTTTCTGACGGATAATATTTCGCAATTGTTGACCGCACTTAAAGCCAATTCGTTCACGAACCCATAAAATTAATGCACGTAAAGCAAAACCAATAATTAAACTGATAAAGAGAGGCATTAATTCTCGAGGTGAACTATTTAGCATAATTAAATGATCTAATAGTGTAGCTAATAGCCAAGTTTGTCCGACTAAAATAACCGAAGATATGCTAGCTAAGAGAATATTTAGGCTAAGTAATTTTTTTACAGGTTTTTGCTGAGCACCTAGCCATTTAAAAAGGTAGCGTTGACGCGACTTTTCCATAAGTTTTTGAGTATATAAGTAAATAGTAAAAGTGCGGTAAATTTTACCGCACTTTTTTGTTTTTAAGAAAGATTAAATTAATTAAGATTCCAATGCATCTAAATAGCGTTCTGCATCTAGGGCTGCCATGCATCCTGTACCAGCAGAGGTAATGGCCTGACGATAGTTGTGATCCATGACATCACCTGCGGCAAATATACCTTCAATAGAGGTTGCTGTGGCGTTACCATCTAGACCAGATTTTACAACCACATAACCATTATTTAATGCTAGTTGATTTTGAAAGATTTCGGTATTTGGTGCATGACCAATGGCAATAAAGACACCTTCTAAATAAAAGTCTTCAGTATTACCTGTTTGCACATCTTTTAAACGAACACCAGTTACTCCCATGTTATCACCTAAAACTTCTTCTAAAGTGCGGTGAGTGTGAAGTATAATTTTTCCTTCTTCAACTTTTTTATTTAAACGATCTACTAAGATCTTTTCAGCTCGAAAACTATCTCTACGATGAATTAAATGAACTTCGCTTGCGATATTAGCTAGATAGAGTGCTTCTTCAACTGCGGTATTGCCACCGCCGACAACAGCCACAGGCTTGTTACGATAAAAGAAACCATCACAAGTCGCACAAGCAGAAACACCACGACCTTTATATGCGGCTTCTGATTCCAAACCAAGATAACAGGCTGATGCTCCAGTCGCAATAATTAAAGCATCACAACTGAAAGTATTTACATCTCCATATAATTTGAATGGTCGAGTAGAGAAATCTACACGATTAATATGATCAAAAACAATTTCAGTATCAAATTTTTCTGCGTGTTGTAACATCCGTTGCATCAGCTGCGGGCCTGTAGTATCACCAAAGTCTCCAGGCCAGTTTTCAATTTCAGTCGTTGTAGTTAATTGACCACCTTGTTCTAAACCTGTGACTAACACTGGTTTTAAATTAGCACGTGCAGCATAAATTGCAGCAGTATATCCCGCTGGGCCTGATCCTAAAATAAGTAATTTGCTATGTTTAATCTCTGACATAAATTTCTTTTCCTGATGACTATTATTATCGACAAGTTTATGCATTATAGAGGCTTATTGCGCTAAGATCTATTAGTACAATAGCGAATAGAGTAATCGGCGATACTTATTAGTAATAGGATCATTATTACCAATAGCGGATAAAATGGATAAGAATTGCTGTTTGACTTCACCATTTTCCGCATTTAGATTTTGTTTGAGAATATCAAATAATAAGCCTAGTGCCTCTTCATTACGATTGGCTTGATGCAATTGTATTGCTAATTTTAGAGCAATTTCGGCATTTGGATTTTTAGCGAAGTCAGCTTGTAATTGTTGAATTTCTGGTGTGTCAGAGGCTTTAATAAGCAATTCAATTTGAGCTTGTAAACCTTGCCAACGGCTATCACGATCTTGTAATGGAATTTTATTTAAGATTTCTGTGGCGGGTTCAGTTTTCTTCATTGCAATATAGGTTTCTGCATAGAGTAGCGCAATGTCACTATTTTTATGATCTGAGAGTTCCCAAGCATCTTTCAATAAAGGTAATGCATGCTCATAATCTTCCATTTGCAAGAAATCTAAAGCTTGATTGAATTTAATTTCCTCTTCTTTTGGTAAGATCAATGATAAACGTTGTTTAAGCTCTTCTTCTGAAATGACATTCTGAAATGCATCAATGGCTTGTGCTTCTTTAAATAAATAGACAGTTGGAAGATTGCGAATTTGGAATTGCATCACAATAGCTTGTTGAGTTTCACAATTAACTTTTGCTAGGGTAAATTGACCTTGATATTGCTCTGCATAACGCTCTAATAATGTAGTAAATTCAACAGATGGTTGATGACTAGGGGCATAGAATGCCAGTACTAAAGGATGTTCTTGAGAAAGTTGCAAGGTTTCAGTGAGATTTTGTTCAGTAATATCAATGATATATTTTTTTAATTCTGCCATATATTCTCTCGTTTTATTTGAAAATAATGGCTTGATTGTAACATAGAAATGAGAGAATTAAAGAAAATTAATCTATGGAAAATATTCATTAGAATAAAATATTTTTTAGAAAATGTTTTATATAAATGAAAACTTATTTATGTTTGTTCAATATAGGAATATAGTATCTGAATTAAATATTATTTGATGCCTTGAATAAATTTTTTTAATTTAACCCGCACTTTAATAGTACCATTATGCTTCATTAGAAGGAGGAACCATGCAGAATAAATTTGCTATTTATTTAGCTGCGATAGGACATTTAGTCACGGATATGGCACAAGGTGCTTTGCCAGCGTTGCTTCCTCTGTTTATTAAAACTTATGGTCTAACTTATCAAGAGGCGGGAGGGCTTATTTTTGCTAATACCGCATTAGCTTCTCTTGCTCAGCCTTTTTTCGGTTATTTAGCTGATAAACGCTCAATGCCTTGGTTAATTCCATCAGGAATGTTACTTTCTGGTCTCTGTATTGCGGGCATGGGATTTGTACATTCTTACTGGAGCCTATTTGGATTAGCCATGATTGCGGGTATAGGTTCTGCTTTATTTCACCCTGAAGGTGCTCGTTTGATTAACCGCATGTCAGGTGATAAAAAAGGCAAAGCGATGGGTATTTTTGCTGTTGGCGGAAATGGTGGTTTTGCCGTAGGCCCAATACTTGCTGGCGCTGCCTATATTTGGGGAGCAGAAGCTTTAGCTATATTTGCCTTTATTAATGGTATTATTGCACTGATTATTTATCTTCAATTACCGAAAATATCAGGCAAACAAACGATTGTTGCTAAAAAACAATTCGATCTTTCTCAACAACAAAATGATTGGAAGAGTTTTGCTAAGCTATCGGTGATTATCTTTGTTAGAGCGACTAATTTCACCGTATTAAATGCCTTTATTCCAATCTATTGGATTGCTATTTTGGCTCAGAAAGAGACTGATGCTAACTTTGCTTTGACGTTGTTTTCATCAATGGGTGTGATGATTACTTTTATCGGAGGATTATTAGCCGATCGTTGGGGTTATATAAAAGTAATTCGTTATGCTTATTTATGTCTTGTTCCTAGCTTATTGATATTTACACGTAGTGAGAATTTATGGCTTTCTTTTATATTATTAATTCCTCTAGGTTTTGGTGTTTTTAGTCAATATAGTCCAATTGTCGTATTGGGACAAAGCTATTTAGCCAGAAGTGTTGGTTTCGCGGCTGGGGTTACTCTTGGTTTAGGCATTACTATGGGCGGGATATTTTCACCCATTGTGGGCTGGTTAGCAGATCATTATGGGATTCAAATGGCATTACAAACACTTTGTGTACTGAGTGTTTGTGCTTTAGTTTTCTCCTTTCTTTTAAAAAATCCAAGTTTGAAAAAATAATATTATTGAGAAATATAACTAAGCGTTTTCGAATTATAAAAAAAGTGCGGTAAATTTACCGCACTTTTTATGTAGATGATTCAGAATTAAAGAATTAGGCTACCGATAAAGGCAATGATGAAACCAATAATACCAATAAGTGTTTCTTGAACCGTCCAAGTTTTTAAGGTGGTTTTAGTGTCCATTTCTAAGAAACGGCTGACTAACCAGAACCCTGAGTCGTTTACGTGAGAGAATGCAGTTGAACCTGCGGCAATTGCAATCACGATAAAACATAAGTCAAATTGAGTTAATGTAGGATCTGCTGATACTAATGGTGAAATCAACGCTGCAGTTGTTGTTAATGCTACAGTTGCAGAACCTTGGGCAATACGTAATGCCGTTGAGATAATGAACGCTGCAACGATAACAGGCATGCCTGTGTCTGAAAGCATTGATGCTAATACATCACCAATACCACTTGCTCGCAATACTCCCCCGAACATACCACCTGCACCAGTAACTAAAACAATTGCACAAATAGGGCCTAATGAGCTGTCACAAATTTTTTCAATTTGTTCATAGCTTCGTTGATCTTTTAATAAGAGTATCGCAACGATTAGTGTAATCAATAATGCAATAGGCGTTTTACCGAGTAAACGTAGTGATTCAACCCACATTTGTGAACCATCAATAACTTTTGAGATAGCAAGTGTATTCAACACGGTATCTAACATGATGAGTAGTAATGGCAATAATAGAATAGTGATGACTTTCTTGAAGCTAGGTGGATTTAATACTGCTGTATCATTTATAGGCATTGCATTTAAGAAAGCTTTAGGTAAATCTAAATGATATTTTTTACTTAAACGTAAACCAAATAAATAGGTAGCAAAATACCAAGTTGGAATTGCACAGCATAAGCCGACGATAGTTAATAAACCTATGTTGGCCCCGAGAAGATCGCCTGCTGCAACAGGGCCAGGATGAGGAACTGAAAATGCATGCATAACTGCAAATGCACCAGCAGCAGGGAAGGCATAACGAATCACTGAACCACCAAATTGTTTTGCTACACTAAATATGATTGGTAACATCACAACTAAGCCCGCATCAAAGAAGATTGGAAACCCAAACATTAATGATGCTATACCTAAAGCAAAAGGCGCTTTTTGTTCTCCAAATTTATTAATCAATGTATCTGCGAGGACTTTTGCACCGCCTGTTATTTCAAGCAACCGACCAATCATGGCACCTAAACCAACCAGTAATGCAACACTCGCTAATGTACCACCAAAACCATTAAGTAGAGTTGGTAAAATTTTTTCAATCGGCATGCCTGTAGCAAATGCAGTTAATAGGCTGACAATAATTAAAGCAACAAATGCATGAACTTTAAACTTCATAATTAATATGAGAAGCAATGCAATAGAGGCTAACATAATAAAAATTAACATAATATTCCTTATAAAATAGTTCTATTTTAAACTGCGGCTAACATACCACCGTCAACAAATAATAAATGACCATTAACAAAATTTGAGGCAGATGATGATAAAAATACAGCTGCACCAATTAATTCTCGAGGATCACCCCAACGACCAGCAGGTGTACGTTTACATAACCAAGAACTAAATTCTTGATTTTCAACTAATGGCTTAGTTAATTCTGTTGCAAAATAACCAGGAGCAATGCCATTGACTTGGATATTGTAACGAGCTAACTCAACACACATTCCTCGAGTTAACATTTTCACAGCACCTTTAGATGCTGCATAAGGTGTGATGGTGTCACGACCTAATTCACTCTGCATGGAACCAATATTGATGATTTTACCGCTTTTGCGTTTCACCATATAACGAGCCACTGATTGAGAAATAATAAATACTGATTTTTGATTGACATTGATTACATCGTCGTAATCTTTTTCTGGAAACTCACAGAAAGGGTGACGGCGCTGAATACCTGCATTGTTAACAAGCACATCAATAGGACCAATTTCTTTTTCGATATAGTCGATAGTTTCTTGCGCAGCTTTTGAATTAGTCACATCAAATGCTACTGCATGAGCTTTGAACCCTTTTGTTGTAAATTCAGAGGCGACTTTTTTGGCATTTTCAAGTTTTGTGCCATGAATAATCACTTCTGCACCATGTTCAGCTAAACCTGTGGCTAATAAATTACCAATACCTCGAGTAGAACCGGTGATTAAAATACGCTTGTTTTTTAAAGAAAATAATTCACTCATTTTATTCTCCTTATGCAAATGAAAGCTGAACCTTGGAAACATGGGTTTTATCACCCGCTTTAATTAATGCTTGTTCTAGATTATGGTATGGAACAACTGCGGATAAGAGTGGTAACGGATTGATTTTACCTGAACTCAACCATTCAACTGAGGTATTAAATTCTTCAATGAAACGGAATGAGCCGACTAAATTAATTTCTTTGGCAATTAATGTCATAATAGGAAAGTCTGGAACATTACCTCCCATGCCAATTTGTACGATATGACCTCTTGCACGAGTTACGCTTAAGCAACGTTCAAGAGAAGAAGGGTGACCTGAAGCTTCAAAGGATACATCGAATGCACCTTTATGTGCGCTATATTCAGAGAAGTCATCGGTTGCTGCATTTAAGGCTTTGGTGGCTCCCATTTGCAGAGCAATATCTAAACAGCGTTGACTTAAGTCTGCAACCACAATTTCTCTTGCACCCAATACTTTTGCCGCGGCGACAGTTAAGCAACCGATTGGCCCTACACCTGAAATAAAAACACGTTTATCGATTAAATCGCCAGGTTGTTTTGCAGCATGAATTGCGACCGCTAAAGGTTCTGCAAATGTCATCACATCGTCAGATGCTTCTTGTGAATAGGTAATACATTGTGCATTATCAACAACTTTAAATTGAGTGTAACCTCCATCTATATGTGGGTTATACATTGCACTACCAAAGAAACGCATCGTTTCACATTGATTAGATTCATTAGATAAACAGTATTTACAATGGCCACAAGGTTTACTTGGATTAATTGCTACTTTCTGACCCACATATAATTTCGGATCATTCGTTTTAACCACTTCGGCAATCATTTCATGGCCTAATACCATTGGATGCTTAACTTCAAAATTACCTACTTTACCATGTTGATAATAATGTAAGTCTGAACCGCAGATTCCTCCCCGTATCATTTTCACCAAGGTATGCGTTTGATCTGATTCATCATAATTTACCGTTTGTTCAATAATATCGACATCTTTAGGGCCTTTAACTACACAGGAATGTGTTTTAATTTCCATAAGATTTTCCTTTTTGTGTACCTTTGATTGTTATCGGTAACATATCTTAATTTGGCAAAATCGTAAACAAAACTCTATTTAAATTGTGATCAACTTCAAATAAATGATAATTATTTATAAATAATGTTAAAAAATAATAGTGTTAAATAAAAAAATATTGTTATCGGTAACTATTTGAATGTATGCTATTATTTAATAATAGATATGAGGGTAGGAGTTATATATGTCTCAAGGTAAAAGTTTTATTTTGATGGGGGTTTCCAGTACAGGGAAAACCTCGATCGGTACAGAGGTCGCCCATCGCCTAGGAATTAAATTAATTGATGGTGATGATCTTCATCCTAGAGCGAATATTATCAAAATGGGGCAAGGCTTTCCTTTAAATGATGAGGATCGAGCCCCTTGGCTAGAACGAATTAGCGATGCAGCCTTTAGTTTAGAGCAAAAAAGTGAAGTTGGTATTATTATTTGTTCAGCATTGAAGAAAAAATACCGAGATCAAATTCGTGAAGGTAATCAACATATGAAGTTTATTTTTCTTCATGGTAGCTTCGACTTAATTCTTGAACGCATGCGTCAACGTAAAGGTCATTATATGAAAGAAGAAATGTTGAAGAGTCAATTTGCAACATTAGAAGTGCCCGGTCCAGATGAAACGGATGTGATTCCAATTGATATCAATGGCAGTTTTGAAGAGGTGGTTGAACGCTGTTCTATTGCCTTGAAACCTTATTTATAATGATATAATTATTTTATTAAAAGTGCGGTAAAATTTTTGAAAATTTCCACCGCACTTTTTATTGTTTAAATGCTCTCGCCTAAATGAATTTGATAACCTAAATTAATCATTGTGCTTTGTGCTGGAATATCTTGTAAACGATGAATTAATTCTCGGGCAGCAACTCGCCCAATTTCTAAACGAGGAGTGATCACTGTCGCTAATTGAGGGGTAATTGATTGTCCAACATTGTGTCCATGAAAACCCGCAATAGCAATTTGTGTTGGCACCTTAATACCTAACCGCTGACATTCAAAGATCGCACCAATGGCAATGTCATCATTCGTACAGAAAATGCCATCTAACTCAGGCTGCTCTTGTAATGCTTGATGTAATAATTTACCTCCTAATGTAAAGGAAGAATGTTCTTTCGTATTAATGACAATGCTTGAAAGATTATGTTTTTTTAATGCCATTTCATAACCTTGCTGACGTAATTTAGTCCGTTTATCTTGACGTACAGAAAAGTAAGCAATATGTCGATGATTGCGCTTAATCATGGTTTCAACCATAGCTTGTGCTGCTGCAATATTGTCATAACCAATTACTTGGTGGCTTCCTATTTCCGTAGTATCCATAATTTGAATAACGGGAATATTCGCGACTTGTAGCATTTTATTAGTACGTTCTGAATGATGACTTTCAGAAAGAATTAATCCATCAATATTATAGGATAATAAACTTTCAATACGTTGTTCTTCTTTTTTTTCACTATAACCATAATGAGCAAGCATAGTTTGATAACCTGCTTTATCCGTGATTTCTTCAATGCCTTTAATGACATCAGCAAAAACATGGTTGGTGAGTGAGGGAACTAATACCCCAATAGAATGGCTTTTGGCATTTGACAGAATATCTGGTGCTCGGTTAGGAAAATAACCAAATTCTTCAATAGCCAGTGCAATTTTTTTTCCTGTGGCCTCTGCAACAGATGATGGATTACGCAAATAACGACTGACAGTCATTTTGGTAATACCTAAATGGCTTGCAATATCTTGCAGGGTAGGACGCTTATTTTTAATCATAATCCACATTATCATTTAAATTATTATGTTTCTTATTCTACTGTATGATGGCGCTGGAAAAAACTAATCTAAATCATAAATAATTAAAATAAGCTAAGATTTTGCCTAAATCATAAAAAGAGTATAATAAATTTATGATATTTCATGAACAAGGAGCTTAGCATGCAAAATGATGCGAATACTGTTCCGTCAGACCTAGATAAAAAAATTGAACAATCCAATATTCGACTGACGCAGTATAGCCATGGTGCAGGTTGAGGCTGTAAGATCTCGCCTAAGGTGTTAGGGAAAATTTTACACAGTCAATTAGAACCATTTGTTGATCCGCATTTGTTAGTGGGTAACGAAACTGCTGATGATGCGGCAGTATATGATCTTGGAAATGGTACCAGTATTATTAGCACCACGGATTTTTTCATGCCAATCGTGGACGATGCTTTTGATTTCGGACGTATTGCGGCTACTAATGCTATTAGTGATATTTTTGCGATGGGAGGAAAGCCTATTATGGCAATTGCTATTTTGGGTTTTCCAATTAATGTATTACCTGCAGAAATTGCTCAAAAAATTGTAGATGGTGGGCGTTATGCTTGTCGTCAAGCCGGTATTGCTCTTGCTGGTGGGCATTCTATTGATGCACCAGAACCTATTTTTGGTTTAGCAGTAACAGGGATTGTGGCAACAGAGAAAATAAAACGTAATGCTTCAGCTGAAGCAGGTTGTAAGCTATATCTCACTAAACCACTTGGTATTGGCATTTTAGCTACGGCAGAAAAACGTGGTCAGTTAAAGCCTGAACACGTAGGCTTAGCTACACAAGCTATGTGTAGTATGAATTTAGTCGGTAGCCAATTTTCAGAATTAGAATCTGTTACTGCCATGACAGATGTGACAGGGTTTGGACTATTAGGACATTTACTAGAAGTTTGTGAATCAGCTAATTTAGTTGCAAATGTTCACTTTAATAAAATCAAGACATTAGCTGGTACAAGTTATTATATTGAACAAGGTTGTCTTGCAGGTGGAGTGAATCGTAATTATGAAAGTTATGGTCACAAGATTAGTCAAATGACAGATTTACAAAAAGTGGTCATGTGTGATCCGCAAACTTCAGGAGGTTTATTGATTGCCGTTCGCCCTGAAGGTGAACAGGAAGTGCTTGAAATTGCAAAAAAAGCGGGAGTTGAGCTCAGTGAAGTGGGCGAATTAAGTGCTAGAGAAAATGAGCAAGATCCTGTGATTATTCATATTCAAGATTAATCCCAGATTATAATCTAAAGTGCGGTTAAAATTTTTGAAATTCTAACCGCACTTTTTTATGGTTCAGTGACAGAACAATACTTATTAGGCAAAGTTCAGATAAAATCCCAACACCTCTAAAACATTATCGGAATAATACTGAAAAATTAGATTTTTTATGATAGAATTTCGAACCAAATTTATTCCATTCAATTTTAATTAGGATATATCATGAAAGTATTAGAAGGTGGCTTAGCAGCGCCAAAAGCACGTGTTGCTGTAGTTGTAGCTCGTTTTAACAGTTTTATTAATGACAGCTTAGTTGAAGGTGCTGTAGATGCATTAAAACGTATTGGTCAAGTAAAAGATGAAAATATTACGTTAGTACGTGTACCTGGTGCATATGAATTGCCTTTAACTGTACGTCGTTTAGCTGATAGCAAACAATATGATGCAATTGTTGCATTAGGTACTGTAATTCGTGGTGGTACAGCACACTTTGAATATGTTGCTGGTGGCGCAAGCAATGGTATTGCACATGTTTCTGTTGAAGCGAATATTCCAGTTGCATTTGGTGTATTGACTACTGAAAATATTGAGCAAGCCATTGACCGAGCTGGTACAAAATCTGGTAATAAAGGTGCAGAAGCAGCCTTAGTTGCCTTAGAAATGGTTAACTTATTAGATCAAATCAAAGCATAATTGGTACGCTCATGACTGAACAAAATAAAAAACGTCCATCACCCCGTCGTCGAGCAAGAGAATGTGCGGTACAAGCATTATATTCTTGGTATATTTCTCAAAATCCAGTAGAAACTGTAGAACTATCATTTGTGACAGATCAAGATATGAAAGGTGTTGATATGCCTTATTTCCGTAAATTGTTTCGCCAAACCGTAGAAAATATACCAAGCGTAGATAGCACTATGGCACCTTGTTTAGATCGTTGCTCAGATGAATTAGATCCCATTGAGAAATCTATTTTACGCTTAGCTGTTTATGAACTTAAATATGAATTAGATGTGCCTTACAAAGTCGTTATCAATGAAGCGATTGAATTAGCGAAAACATTTGGTGCAGAAGAAAGCCACAAATATATCAATGGTGTTCTTGATAAAGTAGCACCCGCATTAAATCGAAAATAACTAAATAATCTGAGTGAGGATTTTATGGCTGAAGGTGAATTTGACTTAATCAATCACTATTTTGCTACGTCTAAACAACCATCTCGCTCAGATGTTATTCTTTCCATCGGTGATGATTGTGCTATCACACAATTGAAACCTAATCAGCGTTTAGCCATCACCACTGATACGATGGTTGAAAACTCGCATTTCTATCCAGACATTCCACCTCGAGCTTTAGGTTATAAAGCGATAGCAACAAATCTCAGTGATCTTGCTGCAATGGGGGCAATGCCTGCTTGGGTGTCATTAGCCTTAACTTTACCCAAAATAGATACATATTGGCTTTCAGAATTTAGTCAAGGGATGTTTGATATATTAAATCAATATAATGTGACATTAATTGGTGGAGATACCACAAAAGGACCCATCCCAACCATTACTATTACTGCGCAAGGTATTCTAGGCGATTATGCACTGCGCCGTGATCAGGCTAAAGTGGGAGATTGGATCTATGTGACAGGGCAGTTAGGTGATGCACTGGCAGGCTTTTATATCAGTAGAGATCGGCAACAAGGGCGAAAAAGTGCGGTTGAAAATCAAGAAAATTTTTTCATTCAACGTAATCTTTACCCCGTTCCTCGCATTGAATTTGGTCAAATGCTAGCACAGCATTATTTAGCCAATGCAGCAATGGATATTTCTGATGGATTAATGGGAGATTTGATGCATATTCTTGAGCGTAGCCATAAAAGTGCGGTATTGAATTTAGAAAATTTACCCATTTCTCCACAATTGGAAGCTTATTATGGACGAGAAGAAGCTGAACGTATGGCATTGCAAGGTGGAGAAGATTATGAGCTATGTTTTACCGTTTCAGATGAACAACAAGCCAAACTCGAACAATATTTAACCCCATTAAATGTCCCTTATACTTGTATTGGACGTATTATTCAGCAAAATTCACTGCAACCAATTCAACTACAACGATATAACCAAAAGGTTGAATTGGATATTCAGAGTTTTGATCATTTTAAATAGGATAACTTAATGAAATCTTTTAATTCATCAAGTGAAGCATTATCACGAGTAACATTACGTAATCCTATTCATTTTTTTGCCTTAGGATTAGGGAGTGGGTTGCTTCGTCCCGCACCTGGTACATGGGGAAGTTTTGTCGCAGTCATTATTGGTGCATTCTTGCTTTCACTCATAGGCAATACTGCTTTTCTGATTTTTACTATAACTAGTTTCTTTATCGGTATTTATTTTTGTCAAAAAACATCTGATGATATGGGCGTGCATGATCATGGCGCTATTGTTTGGGATGAGTTTGTAGCCGTTTGGTTAGTGCTATTAACTGTGCCTGCAATCAATTGGCAATGGTGCTTAATAGCTTTTGTCATTTTTCGTTTATTTGATATTTTAAAACCTTTCCCTATTCGCTATTTTGACAATAAATTAGAAAGTGGTTTTGGCATTATGATTGATGATGTATTAGCTGCAATTTATTCGATAATGGTGATTTGGTTCATTCATCAGTATTAAGTGTAAATATGTTAAATTTAATTATTGTGCATTTTTTCGGACTCATTACCCCCGGCCCTGATTTCTTTTATGTAAGCCGTATGGCAGCCAGTAATTCTCGACGTAATGTCATCTGTGGAATTATTGGTATTACCTTGGGTGTAGCATTTTGGGCAGCTGCCGCAATGTTAGGCTTAGCCATTGTCTTTACCACGATGCCTGTGTTGCATGGCATTGTTATGTTACTTGGCGGTAGCTATCTTGCTTATTTAGGCATGTTGATGGTGAAAAGCCGTACTAATGTGACCTTTGATTCGCTTTCTATTGCAGAACTAAATCAATCGACAACGATTAAAAAAGAGATATTAAAAGGTTTATTTGTTAATCTTTCGAATGCTAAGGCGATTATTTATTTTGCCAGTGTGATGTCATTAATTTTAGTCAATATTACAGAAACTTGGCAGATGTTTTTAGCTTTTGGCATTATCGTGGTAGAAACTTTTGTTTATTTTTATTTAATTTCCTTATTTTTCTCACGACCATTTGCAAAAAATTTTTATAGTAAATATAGTCGTTACATTGATAATACCGCAGGCGTAATCTTTTTGTTATTCGGCATTATTCTTGCCTATACTGGCATTGTGGAAATGCTGAATTAATTTATTTCATAAAAAAGAAAAGGACAAAACATGACATTAAAAATTGCAATCGTTGGTGCGGGCGGACGTATGGGGCGCCAACTCATTCAAGCCGTACAAAATGCACAAGGCGTAGAACTTGGTGCCGCATTTGGACGCAAAGGTTCATCTCTAGTAGGTTCAGATGCAGGTGAATTAGCTGGCATTGGTGTAGTAGGTATAAAAGTGGCAGAAGACCTTGCCAGCCAAAAAGATAACTTCGATCTCATTATCGACTTCACTCGCCCTGAAGGCTCCCTTGAACACATTAAATTCTGCGTAGAAAATAATAAAAAATTAATTTTGGGCACCACAGGGTTTGATGAGGCGGGTAAAGCCACAATTCAAGCAGCAGCAGAAAAAATCGCAATTGTATTTGCTTCCAATTACAGCGTAGGCGTGAATCTCGTCTTCAAACTATTAGAAAAAGCGGCAAAAGTGATGGGGGATTCTTGTGATATTGAAATTATCGAAGCTCATCACCGCCATAAAGTTGATGCACCATCAGGCACCGCACTTTCTATGGGTGAACATATTGCAAAAACCTTGGGACGTGATTTAAAAACTAACGGGGTTTTTGCTCGAGAAGGTATTACTGGTGAGCGTAAACATGAGGATATTGGTTTTTCAACTATTCGCGCAGCTGATGTTGTTGGTGAACATACAGTTTGGTTTGCGGATATTGGTGAAAGAGTGGAAATTTCTCACAAAGCTTCAAGCCGTATGACCTTTGCAAATGGTGCTGTTCGAGCCGCTAAATGGATTGCTAATAAAGATAAAGGCTTATTTGATATGACAGATGTATTAGATTTAAATAATCTGTAATTTAAAATGAATTTTGAAGAAGCACAGTATTGAACTGTGCTTTTTTATTGGAAAACTGCGGTCAATTTTTTGAAAATTTTAATTAGCTTAATAAATTAGTTTAATTTTTCATAAAAAACTTTTTTGGTAAAGTTAAATCATTCTTAATCAATAAATAATAAAGATGTGTAAGAAGTTTATTTATTACTCTTTAGAACCATGGTATTTTATAGAAGTTACTAAGGATGGTAGAGTTAAATAATTAAGGGAATATGGCATATATTCCCTTTTTTATTTTTGTAAAATCTTTTTAAGAGAACCAAGATATGAATCTTCAAACAACTCCAATTGTCGAGGTCAAACTCGGCTTTAAATGGCAAGGATTACTCATTGCTATTTTGGTGGGGCTAGCAATTTGGATTATTCCTACGCCAGAGGGCTTAAGCTCAAAAGCATGGGGAATGCTAGCTCTTTTCGTTGCAACTATTGTTGCGATTATTGCAAAAGCTATGCCAATGGGCGCCGCAACATTAGTTGCTTTAGTGATCAGTGGTATTACTGGTTTAACACCGATTCAAGCCGGTAAAAATGAAGTTGCAATGTTATCGGGTTTTGCTAATAGCACAATTTGGCTCATTGCAATTGCTATGTTCTTATCTCGAGCAGTAATTAAAACAGGTTTAGGCAAACGTATTGCCTTATACTTCGTTTCTCGCTTTGGTAAAAAAATGATGGGTGTGGCTTATGCAATGGCATTAGCTGATATTGTTGTTGGTCCAGGTATTCCATCAGCATCAGCGCGTGGAGGCGGAATTATGTATCCAATTATGCGCTCGATCGCTGAAACCTATGATTCAAAACCAGGTCCTACAGCTCGCCGTGCAGGTGCATTCTTAGCTATTGCTGTATCACAAATTGATACTATCGTTTGTACCATGTTTTTAACGGCAATGGCAGGTAACCCATTAATTGCTGAATTAGCTAAAGGCCAAGGTGTAGAAATTACTTGGATGAGCTGGTTCTTAGGTGCCATTGTTCCAGGTATTGTAAGTTTAATTGTTTTACCTTATTTTGTGTATCTCATTTATCCACCAGAGCTAAAAGATACCCCTAAGATGGCTCAAATGGCAAAAGATGAATTAACTGCAATGGGGCCAATGAGTAAAGCCGAATGGATACTTGCATTAGATTTTATCTTATTACTTTTCCTTTGGACGGTTGGTGATTTAGTATTCCATATTCCTGCAACCGTATCGGCATTCGTAGGTTTAGTGATTTTATTATTAACTAATATAATGAGCTGGAAAAACATCATTGAAGAAAGCACAGCATGGGATACGATGTTTTGGTTTGCTGTGTTAGTTATGATGGCAAATGCATTAAATAAATATGGAACGATCGCATGGATTTCTAACCATATTTCCTCTTCTGTTGGTGTATTTGATTGGCCGATTGCTTTTACAATTTTAGTATTAGTCTATTTCTATACTCGTTACTTCTTTGCATCAGCAATGGCACATATTTCAGCAATGTATTTAGCTTTCGTCGCTGCGGCAATCGCTTGTGGCACACCACCAATTATTGCTGCATTAGGCTTAGGTTATACATCAACATTATCAATGAGTTTAACTCAATATGCTGGTGGCCCAGGTCCCGCATTATTTGGCTCGGGTTATAACTCTACAGGTCAATGGTGGGGGGTGAGCTTCGTAGTTTCACTTCTTTCTCTTGCTATCTGGTTCGGTGTTGGCGGTGTTTGGATGAAAATATTAGGTTGGTGGTAAAATGAATTATCCCAAGGTCATTTGAGCTGTAAGTTCAATTAAATGAATAAAGTGCGGTAAAATTTTTCAAAAATTTACCGCACTTTTTATATAACGCTGTGAGTTTTTGATATATGGTGTATTATATGGCTCAAATGCTTAAGGTATAGGTAGAGGTTATGGAAAATAAAGATACGATTTTTCAACGTATTGAACAGCATAAAGAAATATTTTCGGCTAAACAGAGAAAGCTTTCAGATTATATTATTGCTAATTATCAAACTGCGGCATTTCTTAATTCAACGGATTTAGCTCATACGGCTGGAGTCAGCGGCTCTACAGTTATTCGTTTTGCTGAAACTTTAGGATATGATGGTTTTCCTAAAATGAAAGAGGCATTGCATCAAATTATTCAGCAAGATATTAATACAGTTGATGCTTTTATGGATAGTGAACAGCAACTAGGCAGTTATAGAGCATTAACTGATAAGAGTATTTTTCAACCTTGTATTCAAACTTTTCATACTATAGAACGTTCATTATCACCAGAGTTATTAGATCAATCTGCAGAGTTATTAGCCAAAGCGGATAATATTTTTATTATTGGTTTTCAAGGTGCTGCCTTTTTATCTGAATATATGGCATATTTTTTATCTAAAGTTAGAAAAAATGTGAAAAGAGTTAATTCTTTAGATAGTGTATTATTTGAAAATATTTTATCAACCGATTTAAAGCATGATGCCGTGCTTATTTATGCTTTCCCTAGATTTCCGACATTAACATTACAATTGGCACAATACTTTCACAACAATAATGTTCCAATTGTTTGTATGAGTTCTACTACAGAAAATCCAATTTCAGAGTTAGCCAATATTGTTATTCCTATTGATATTGAATATAGAGCTTATATTGATCACCTTGCACCAGTGGTGTATTTATCTGAAGTATTAGGTAAAAAGATTGCCAAATTAAATCAAATGGAATCAATGAAACAATTGGCTGCATTTGAACAATATGCAGAAGCCGCTCATATATTCTGTTCAAATAAATAAAATTAATAAAAAAAGCCGAGTTTAATGTTTTATACTCGGCTTTTAAAATTAAAATACATTAATTATTTTGCTTTGATTTCTTCTTGAGAAATTACTTTGCTACTTTCTTTCCAATCAGTCATCATTAATGGATCAAATAATTTATCGACTTCTTGCTCAGAAAATAATCCCATTTCTTTGATAACTTGTTTCACGGTTTTATCTTCTGCAACAGCTTTTTTGGCAATTTCAGTACCTTTAGGATAACCAAGTAAAGCTGAGGCTACAGTTGCATTTGCCATTGTACCTTCAGCGAAGCTTTCACAACGCTCTCTATTCGCTTGAATGCCATCAATACAAAGTTCTGTGAATTTTTTCATTCCACCAGTTAATAAGGTGAATTCTTCAGCTAAGTTTTTGATAATCACAGGCTCCCATACGTTAAGATCTAATTCACCACCTTCAACAGACATAGTAATTGCCATATCGTTACCACATACTTGATAACATACTTGGTTCATTAATTCAGGTATTACAGGATTAATTTTTCCTGGCATAATAGAAGAACCAGGTTGTACAGAAGGAAGAATAATTTCTTGAAAACCACAACGAGGACCTGAAGACATCATGCGTAAGTCAGTTGCAATTTTTCCTAAACCTGTTGCTAAACCTTTTAGGTAACCAGATAAGCGAACATATTCATCACCCTGTTGCAAACCATCGAAAAGATTTTCTTTTTGTTTGACATTGATACCAGTGACTTTTTTGAGTTCAACAAAAACTGCTTCCATATAACCTTCAAATGTTCCAAGACCTGTGCCTGATGCAGTGGCACCTAATGGTAATTCTAATGGCTCTGCAAGCATACTATCTAATAATGCTAAATTACGTTTAGCAAAAGTATAATAGCCACTAAATTCTTGTCCGAGTGTTATAGGTACTGCATCTTGGATACAGGTTCTTGAAGCTTTCACTACATCTTTAAATTCTTCTGCTTTTTGTGCTAAAGATTTGGTAAGTTGTGCTAAAGATGGACGAAGTTTTTCAGCATAACGATAGCAAGCAATACCAATCGCAGTTGGAATAACATCATTAGTTGATTGGGCACGGTTAACATGTGTGTTCGGATGAACTTTGTCATAACCTTTATGACCAGTTAACATTTCATTTGCACGTTTAGCGATAACTTCATTAACATTCATATTTGTTGAAGTGGAGCCGCCTCCTTGTAGTACATCTAATGGAAACATGTTAGCCATTTCCCCCGCTATGATTTCATCTGCTGCATTAGCAATAGCATTTGCAACATCTTGATCTAATTTACCTATTTTAGCATTAGCTATAGCTGCTGCTTTTTTTATTTCGGCAATAGCTCGGATAAACTCAGGCATTTGTCCTATAGTAGTGCCTGAAATATCAAAGTTATTTCTAGCGCGTTCAGTTTGAATACCATAATACACGTCTTCTGAAATTTCCATTTCTCCGATGCAATCTACTTCTTTAATCATTTTATTTTCCTCCAAGAGCGAAAGTGTTTTATTTGTGAATGAATAGTTAAGTTATAGAATCATATTTGCTAATGTCATGCCAATAGCTACACTTACAATAGTTGTAATTAATCCAGGTATCATGAAACTATGGTTAAATACGTATTTACCAATATGTGTTGTTCCTGTGCGATCAAAAGCAATACCAGCGAGAACTGTTGCATAAATAGGAATAAAGAAATAACCGTTTACAGCTGGGAACATCCCAATCATATCTGGTGCTTGAACACCTAATGTCATACCAAGAACAGCCAATGCACCTAATGTGCCTGCTTGGCTTAGAATAATCGTGGACATAAAAAATAGTAGTAAAGCAAATAGCCAAGGATTAGTGGCGATGGCATCTTGGGCACCATTTTTCAAAAATTCTAGATTATTCTTAAGTAAGGTATCACCAGCCCAAGATAAACCGAAGATTGCATAAACGCCCATTAAGCCTTGTTTAAAAACTGATTGTTCAATAATTTCAGGTACATTGACTTTACATACCATAACAATTACACCAGCCATAAGCATCATGACAATTTCAATTGTCATGGTCATAGATAACGTAACAGTTTTATCCCCAAGGATAAAATCAGGACGAAGATTAGGGAACAAGCCAAAAGATATCACAATAATTGCAGCTAATAGATACAAACCAACAGAAAGCTTTTCCTTTTTACCGAAAGAATTTTGATTATTCACTACAGATCTTTCATTAATTGCTGTTGATTTACCTTCAGCAACACGTTTCAAATACTCACTATCTTTTTCTAAATCTTTTCCCATTCGTGATGCATATAATGCACCAACTAAGACGCCAAGTAATGTGGCTGGAATACAAACTATTAGAATATTAATAAGTGTAATACCTGATGGAGCTAAGAAACCCAATAAAGCAACTGTAGCGGCAGATATTGGGCAAGCGGTAATCGCTTGTTGTGAAGCAACGACAGAAATGGAGATTGGTCGTTCAGGTCGAATACCCGCTTCACGAGAAACTTCGGCAATAACAGGTAAAATACTAAAGACGATGTTACCTGTACCACACATAAAAGTGAATAAGTAGCTAATTAATGGTCCATAGAACGTAATTCTAGATGGTTTTTTCTTTAAGAGTCGAATAGCGAGTTGAACAAGATAATTCATACCACCAGAGGCTTGAAGAACTGAGGCAATAACAACAGTCATAATGATCATCATAACATCAATGGCAGGTGTACCAGGTACACAACCAAAAACAAAGATTAAGATCCCTACAGCGAGACCGCTAGACATCCCTAAAAATATGCCACCATATCTAGCTCCCACAAGGATCATCCCTAATACAATAATAAGCTCCAACCAAAACATTTTTCTATCCTCCTTATATTTTTTATGGATGTTTGGTGAAAAATATTCTTCATATAATTGTATTGTATTCCTTGTTAAATTATTTTTGAATAAAAATATTCAAAAAATGCACTAAAATTACATTTGTTGAATAATTTTATTCATAAATGTGATTCGGATCACAGTGAGAAATTAAAATATTTAGAATAAGATAATGTTTATTGGAGTAAAAATGAGGAGGTTATAAATCAATTTCTAAATCATCTTCCACTTGGCAACAACAAAGTAGAATTTCATTAGGATTAAGAAAGGCAAGTGGACGTTCTTTATAAGAAACTTTTCCTTTTTTAAGTTTTGTACGACAGGAGCCACAATAACCAGAACGACATTGGTATTCAGGGCTTAAACCATTTCTTTCTAAAGTCGCAAGAAGAGATGTCTCATTGCTATGCGTGAGTGTTTTATCTTGTTGAGAAAGATGGATCTGATAGACTTTCATAATTGCAGTGAAGTGTGTGAAATTATATAAAGTGCGGTGAGTTTTCAAAAATTTTTATAAAACTTACCGCACTTTTTATGATTAATTATAAATCAAAGTCACCAAAGTCATTAGTATCCACTTTAGAATCAATTTGACCAATTAAGTATGAACTGATTTCTACCTCTTGAGGTGCCACTTGAACATTGTCTGATACTAACCAAGCATTAATCCAAGGAATCGGGTTTGATCTAGCTTCAAATGGTAAAGGTAGACCTACAGCTTGCATTCGAATATTAGTAATATATTCAACATATTGAACTAATATATCTTTATTAAGACCAATCATTGAGCCATCTTTGAATAAATAATCTGCCCAAGCTTTTTCTTGTTCTGCTGCCGCTAAGAATAAATCATAAGCCTCTTGTTTACATTCTTCTGCAATTTCGGCCATTTCAGGATCATCTTGCCCCGCAGCCATAATGTTCAAAATGTGCTGTGTACCTGTTAAATGTAATGCTTCATCACGAGCGATAAATTTAATAATTTTTGCATTACCTTCCATCAATTGACGTTCAGCAAAAGCAAATGAACAAGCAAATGATACATAGAAACGAATAGCTTCTAATGCATTGACACTCATTAAACAAAGATAAAGTTGTCTTTTAAGATTACGTAAAGTGACAGTATAGTTTTTACCATCCACTTCGTAACTACCTTCGCCATATAAACCATAAAGCTGGCTATCACGGATTAGATCATCATAGTAAGCAGAAATATCTTTTGCTCGTTTGATAATTTCTTCATTGGTTACAATATCATCAAACACTATTGAAGGATCATTAACGATATTGCGAATAATATGGGTGTATGAACGACTGTGAATAGTTTCACTGAAAGTCCAAGTTTCAATCCAGGTTTCTAATTCTGGAATAGAAACTAAAGGTAATAATGCCACATTTGGACTACGACCTTGAATAGAATCTAACAAGGTTTGGTATTTTAAGTTACTAATGAAAATATGTTTTTCATGCTCTGGTAATGCGGCATAGTCGATGCGATCTTGTGCCACATCGACTTCCTCAGGACGCCAGAAGAATGAAAGTTGTTTTTCAATAAGCTTTTCAAAAGTTTCGTATTTTTGTTGATCGTAACGTGAAACGTTAACGTTTTGACCAAAGAACATCGGTTCTTTTAATTGGTCATTTTTATTTTGGGAAAAAGTAGTGTATGCCATAAAGTTCTCAGTGTAATAAAAAGATTAGAATATTTTACCTTAACATCCAAGCTAACGAAAGTTTAACTTAACGTATTCCTATTTTTAATAACACAGTAAATTATTGCTTAATGATATAGAGGTTGATATTAACATCTGTTGCATTTTGAGCAGTTGTTTTAAATTATGCTTAATTATCGCAACAAAAATTAGTTACATAGGCATGGAGTGATAGTGCATAGTTTCAATTCTTATGCCTATGTAAAATGAGGGACACCGAACACTATAGCAGGGCGGTTCATTCCGTTGTTTCAATTCACGCTCCCGTGTGGGAGCGGAGAAGCCGTATGTGGTGGAAATTAAACCGCTTACTCGTTTCAATCCACGCTCCCGTGTGGGAGCGGAGGCAAGCAAATCCTTAAAGCATGGACTAACATGCCAGTTTCAATCCACGCTCCCGTGTGGGAGCGGAGTCAGCTACTCAACATGGGGATAAACGTTGATGCAGTTTCAATCCACGCTCCCGTGTGGGAGCGGAGATGCAAGTTTAGGAGTGATTGAGGTAGATGGGCAAGTTTCAATCCACGCTCCCGTGTGGGAGCGGAGCATTGCCATAATTTAGCCCTATTATTAAATTGTTTGTTTCAATCCACGCTCCCGTGTGGGAGCGGAGGACAAAATATATTCCTGATATTCAATTTACATCAGTTTCAATCCACGCTCCCGTGTGGGAGCGGAGATTTATAAATCAACTGCTACAGGTCCTATTTAAAGTTTCAATCCACGCTCCCGTGTGGGAGCGGAGAGCTGTGCAATATCGCCGTCAATTCTCGCAACGAGTTTCAATCCACGCTCCCGTGTGGGAGCGGAGGCCACACTTTCCCATGGCGAGCCAAACCCGAAATGGTTTCAATCCACGCTCCCGTGTGGGAGCGGAGTCAAAAACTTTACCAACTTTGGTTTAACTGGGATGTTTCAATCCACGCTCCCGTGTGGGAGCGGAGGCTGTTACAATTAACAAATTTAATATTATTAGATGGTTTCAATCCACGCTCCCGTGTGGGAGCGGAGTTCAATTATTACCACAATAAAATCAAAAAATTAGTTTCAATCCACGCTCCCGTGTGGGAGCGGAGCCGCCAAGCAATCATCTCTTGCTCAACAGCATCAGTTTCAATCCACGCTCCCGTGTGGGAGCGGAGTGCCATATTGATGATGGCACGTTATATCTGGTTTGAAAAGCGAGGTTTCGCTAATCAGGTCAGATATAATAGGGTTCAGTATATCAACAAATCATAATGAAATCTAACTCATTACTTTTATTATAAAAATAAATTCGCTAATCGATGACAGATTTGATGAGAACTGAGGGTTAGCGATGGACTAAATGATTAACACATCGCGGAAAATATCTATCGCAGCTTTAGCACCATGATGTTCGACACGGTGTTTCCAGTTTGCACCGAGTTGATAAAAGCGCAAGCTATCAGTTTCACTGTCGTAGGTGTTGAGGAGTTTATCTTTGAGTGCAACCCATTGAGCAGGAGTTACTTCGCATTCAAAGACAGAATATTGTACGCGGATTCCGTAATCAAGGCAATGTTTGGCAATATGTCGAAGACGACGTTGTCCACCTTCTGTTTCAAGCGATACATCATAGGTAATTAAAATCATCATAGAGCATTCCTTAAAAGTATGTACAGACTGATCGTTTTTTAAAACCGAATTGTTAAAGAGCAGGGTTAACGCATTAAAAATGGTGGATATTCAGCTAAATCACCGCGTAAATGACGAGCTAGAAGCATTGCTTGAATATAAGGCAGTAAGCCGATTTCCACCGTTTCACCTAAAAATGGGTGTTCAATTTTTTCCTGTTTTTTCTGTTGTAAAGTTTGTAATAAGAGTTTGCGTGTGTCGTCTTTCATTTGTACTGCACCACTGGCATCAATACTGAAATCGTTGGATTTAACTTGCAGACGATTGACTAAACTTAGCACCATTCTGTCAATCCACCAAGCGCGAAATTCTTCTAACAGATCTTGTGCAAGGCTATCTCGTCCAGGGCGATCAGCATGTAGAAAACCAACTTGTGGATCTAGCCCAACACTTTGTAATGCGCCACTAATCTGATTGCCTAATACACTGTAAAGGAATGATAACATTGCATTAATTGGGTCACGAGGAGGGCGGCGATTGCGTCCATCAAATTGAAAATGAGGCTGTGCTTGTAGAGTAAGAAGATGAGAAAAAACAGAAAAATAGCGGGCTGCTGCTTCACCTTCAATACCACGAATTAGTTCTAAATCGACTGCACTTTTAAGCCGAGTGACACTGTTGCCTAGTAAGGCAATAACTCGTTCCATTTCAGGAGCGTTACCGTGATTGCGAATATGTCGTTGTAATACTTTTCGGCTTGCTTGAATTTTGGCAGCGATAATATTGCGAGCAATTGGAACGGGATTTGTTTCTGCCATACGATATTGAGCTTTACGTAATAAAATATTGCCGCTTTGTTTGCCTTGGAATCGTCCAAGATAACGTCCGTATTCAGAAAAATAAGCTAAATTTACGTTATTTTCACCACAGAAACCGATGAGAAATGGTGATACCAACACATTGCCAAAACAGAAAATGTGTTCAATAGAATGAATAGGCAGTTGAAAGACTTTTTCCCGCTCATGTTCAATTACTAGAGTTTCGCGTTCTTTGTGCAAGTAACTACCTTGTTTGGTGATATAAAGAGAATTTTGTAGTTTACGCATCGTCATTCTCCGTAAACAATTGCTCAATATAAGCTTTGGATCGATCTTTCTGTAACAGTTGTGGTTGGCAAAGATCCATTAAAGAGCAGGCTTTGCAACGCTTATCATAAACGGGCTGAGGGGTTACGCCTGAGGTAAGCAACGCTTGCACAGCTTCAATAGCTTGCAAGGTTTCAGCACGAAGTGCGGTCGAAAACGGGACGATTTCTCGGTGTCGTGTTTGTCCATACCAAAGGGCACCTTCAGTGATTTCAATGCCTTTCATTTCTTCCAAACATAAGGCTTGCGAACACAGCTGAATCTTGTCCCAATTTGTAGGTTTCGGCTTGCCCCGTTTATATTCCACGGGACGCAGCTGCCCCGTGCTGAGCTCCATTTCTAATAAATCCAATTTACCTGCAAGATCCAATTTCTCTGACGACACCAACACGGCTCGTTCAAATCGCACCCCTTTGCGTGTTTCAGGTTCACCGCTATCTACGCGCTCGTGCAGAATATTGCCTTGCGCCGTCAAAAAGTTCTCCGCCCACAACTGCTCATTGTGAATCAACGCACATTGCCGCGGACAAAAGGCATAATGCTGAAGGGCAGAGAGGGAGATTGGCATGTTAGAATCCTTCAATTTCTTCTGGTGTTAAACCATCTAAATTTGCCAATGAGTAACTGCCATCAGTATTAACGGTTAAACTTTGATGAACCTTAGCTGAAGAATGTTGCCCTGATTTACAATTATGTTCCCACCAAATTAATTTTAGCACTTGCATTGAGCCTTCAGGGCGAGCAGAAGAGGCATCACCCTCGAATAGTTTTGTTAAAACGTTTTTGATTTTGTTTGCATCCTCATCTGAAAAGCCAGTCCGTTCAGCAAGTTGAGGAGTCATCGCACCATAAGCCACATAAATCCCGTTATCTACGCGGTGTTTCATACCCATGGTATCAGATCCTTTTTTCGTGCCATCACCTTCTCCACTAACACTTTTGGTAATTTGTGTGCTAATGATATTAATTGGTTCGATACTTAATGCAGATTGGATTGTAACTGGGCCACGGATTGCAATAGATACACCCGAACCCTCATCTGATTTACCAAATGCGAAAACTTGCCCAAATGCTCGAACATCAAGCCATTTAGCACAGGCTTTTTTAGCTGTTTCATCTTTGCTTTTAGCTTTAAATGCTTCTTTTCCTAATCCAAATTCATTTGATTCTGCACGATTTTTTAAACTAGTCATACTATCAATTTTTCTGTCATCGGACTGCACAAAAATACTTTCTTTATTATCTTGTAAACGATCACGAATTTTACGTTTTAAGCAGACATCTGTAATTTCTCCAATACCTGAAAAATCGGTACGAGGGCGGTTACCGTTGAGAGGGTCACCATTTGGATTTGCATTGGTTACTTTTAAGATTAAAGCAAAGTCGATTTTTTTAGTTAAGCTCATTTTGAATTCCTTTGTGATAATAATTATTAATCAGTTTTTTCATTTTTTTCAGTTTTAGTTTTGCTATATTCGGAAATTTTGCTAGTAATTTCCATTTTTTGGCTATGATAACCTAGTAGAAATTCACCCGTTAATTTGTCATCACAAGTGAAATCCGCAGGGTTAAATAATTCCATAATTTTACTAATTGCTTGAGACCCTGTATCTTTATCATTATTACGTAATCTTTCTTGATAAGGCCGTAAAGCTAGTTCAATATTGCGCCAAGTTGAAAATGGTCGTTCGGCGAATCGTTGCATATAGCGTTCAGCAGTGGTCGAACGTTTCTCTCCAGCGAGGTAAAGTGCGTATGATTCAATGTTTTCCGCGGTGGCAAGGAGCCTGCCGTATAAATAATCTCTTGATTTTATTGTTTTATCTAAAGCCATAGTATAAGTTCTCCGTTGTGATGAAATATGATGACGAGCGCGCCAGCCTTTGTATAAGGCACAAGCAATACCGATATTACGTTCCCATTCCCAATGTTCTGAACCATCTGGATTACAAGCTATTTGGAAACTTTTTTGTACTAAATCGTAAGGAATTTGAATACTCTTACCACCCGAAATAACGGGTAATAGGCGAGCATAAAGTTGTTTTTTTAATGTGTCACTTAATGCTTTTCCATAAACTGCCTGCCCAATCGCAAATGGTGAGGGTGGAATGCCTACCCAAATTGTTTTTTTATTACCTGATTTTTTTGATAGTTTTTCATTTTGCTTTTCTATTGTATGGCGTTGATACCAAGAAAAGTCATCAATCCAAGCATCTAAATTAGCAAAATAGGTTTCGGGCAAATATTCTTGATAATAGGTAAGTGCCATTCTGCCTTTTCCTGGTGTTGTTCCGTCTACAATAAGTAGCGTAATTTGGTCATATTGTTCTAATTTTGCTTGATAACCACGTAGTTTCTTTTTCAGTATTTCAGCTGCTTTTGCCCCTAAATTAACTGACCAATCTTTAGTTGAAATTGGTGTTGCGGATACAATATCCTCTTCATTCGAAGCTGAAATATCTATATCATCATCCAAATAAAAATGGGAGTCTTCCATTGGAGATGGAATTTCTTTCCCACTTAATGCCCATGCGACAGTGACCTGGTTTTCATTGCGAATGCCTTGTCCTCTCTCAATAAGCCAGCGTAGTGCTGCATGTGCTTTATGAGATACTTCAGCAGATATAGATGCTGCTTGGTTTGCATTTTCAAATCGACCTAAGTAAGTAAATCCAGATGTATCATTAGATGAAATTAATTTAGCTTTATCCCCTGAGTAAATTAGTTTAGCTGGGTGGCTATCACGAGTTTGTTGTTCTTCACCTAGAACAGAGCAAAACTGACTCGTTAAAGTAGTTTGATAATATTCTCCCCAGCTTTTTTGTACATTTTTATCTTTCCAGGTCTGGGGGCATAAGTCATTGGGAATTGTTACTGACCATACAACTAGGGCTTTACGAATTTCAGCATTTTGACCTAAGACTTCAAGTAATGCTGGTTTGCATTGTGTTATATTATCGCTTTTGTTCCATTTTTCTAAAATATTCCCGTTGTTATCAACAGGAACCACTTGGGATTTGATTAGGTCTGACAAAACGGTCCCTTTATGTACGTATTTTTGTATAGCTAAAATTTTAGGGTTATCTGTACAAGCACACCATTCATCTAATTGTTTTGCATATAGATTGAAAATAAGTTCTTCTTTTTTCTCTTTAACTATTTTCTTTTTGCCATTTTTATCTTCAAGTTCTTTGGTTATTTCGGCGATATGGGTAAGTCCAAGATCTTTAGCAATATACTGTAAGCTATCTGCTAACGCATGAGGAGCAAGTCCACTTGTTCGTCCTTCTGAAGTTTCAGTAACAGGTAGCATAATAATAGGTTTATCTCTGAGAACCTGCGCTGAAATAAAATTACCATTTTGATCCAATATAATTTCAATGTGTGCAGTTTGTGGACTATGCCATAATGGAGCCAATTTATCTAAATCGGATAAGTTAGAATTTTTCTCGGCCTCATTATAGGTTCTATATAACTTTTGTATCCAACTCATAATCCTAACTCCTTAGTTTCGTTTTCTACAGAATTTATATTTTGTTCTTGGTTGAATACTTTTTCTGGTTTCATATTACGAATAAACCGCGTTTTTAGTTTTTCATTATCCGTTGTGCTTGGGAACGTAATAATACCTCGATGCATATTAGCGTTCCAAAATCGGGTTAGTAATTTATTTTCACCTATTTCATCAGGATAACCAAAACTATGAAACATTAAGCCAAAATCAAGGTTGTTAATATCATCATAAAAACCTTTATTACCATCACGGCTTAAATCATCAAATTCACAAGGCTCAACATATCCTTGGCAATCTCTTGTGCCAAGGAAAATATCTTGTCTTCCCCCGCGCTCAAGCATACGTCTTGCTATTGCCATGTGCTTGCCTAAATTACGATCAGCTTTTAATTCTTCTCGATATTCATTCCAGGTAAAGTGGGCTTCTACCTGATATTCAACATCTTGCAGAAATGTGTAAATTGCCAAAGTATTGCCACCATTCCATTCTAATGGCTTAGTTGATTTGCTCTGAGTCTGAATTGGTTTCATAATTCTAACCCTATCTATGTGTCAGATCAGGGTCGGTTTCCAATAAATGCTTTTTAAAATGCCTTTTAATGCTTCATAAGTTGGTACTTGGTAGCTGAACTTTTCGCCACCAATTTTAGTGATGGGATCGGTGAATAAAGCTTGTCGTCCCCACACACGGAAAGTAAATTTGCTATTCATATTTCTCCTTATCATATTCCATAAAAGGGCATTTCCCCAGTTTCATCAAAGGACAATCCATATTCGTCAAGATAATTTTTTTCTTCTAAATAATAGATTTCTGAATCTGGAAAAATTTTATGGATTACATTTTCATTCTGTAATTTTTCCCATACATTAGGAAATACATTCACACTATATCGTTGTGCTTGGGCTAAAGTGCGGTGTTTTTCCTGAGAGTTTTGCTCACCACATAAGTCAGTAATTAATTGTTTACCTTTTACATAAGGAACAATTATCGCCCGAGTTGGTGCATCAATGGATTGAAATACTCGACCAGCACTTTGAAAAGATTGCATTAGTAATGGAATTTTCCCAGCTCGATTCTTATTTTTATTACCATAAACATTCAATGCATTATCTGAAAGCCAATCTAATAAGGAGCCTGATGTGCTGTTACTAATGTCATAAGACATTTCATCGCTACGTTCATAAAAATAATAGTTAAAATATTGTTGCATTGCCTTCGGTTGTAAAATATCTTGTTCTCCAAATTCACGGAATATTCGATCGGCATTGCGTTGCCCTTGGTAAATATCTGGTAGAACTTTAGCAAAATTAGGTTCTTGCAAATTTAATACATAAACTTGTCCTTTGCCTTGCTTTTCGCCATGGCGATTACAACGCCCAGCTGCTTGAGCAATGCTATCTAATCCGCCAAGAGCACGAATGACGCACGACATTGATATATCTACACCAGCTTCAATCAACTGCGTGCTAATGCAAATGACAGGTTCATTATTCTTTAAACGATATTTAATTTTATCGAATAAATCTTTACGGTGTGCAGAACATTGATTCGTGCTTAAATGAAATAGTGCGTTAGCAGGTACCTTTTCCTTACAATATTTGTAAAGCTCTTGAGCCCATTTTTTAGTATTTACAATAAATAAGCAGCTTGAAGAATATTCAAATTTTTCTAATAAAAAATCACCAGCTTCATCAACTGTCCAACCACCAATTTTAGATTTATAATGAATTTCAACACGGGATAAATCACTAAACAGTTTATTTTTAGCTACACTATCTCCGATAATTTCAGCATTATTAGCTAATTTTAATGAACCTAATTCAGGATTGTATAATTTATCTAGTAAAGGTTGTGTTGCTGTACATAAAATAGCACTACTTTTACCAAAAGTTGTGAGCCAATTTAATACATTGCAAAACAAATGGACACACTTAATAGGAAGAGTTTGAATTTCATCGAAAATTAATACTGCATTGGTCATTGGGTGAATATGGCGTGCACCACGTGTTCCACCACCAAACCACGCATCTAAAAATTGCACCATTGTGGTAAAAATAATAGGCTTATCCCAATTTTCTGCCAGTAATTTATCTTGCCAAGTTTGTTTTTCGGGTTCAATATTTGAGTGATGCTCTAATATCCAATCTTCACCTAAAATATCCCGAACTGTAGTAGCATTTTGCTCAATAATAGAAGTGTAAGGAATAATATAAATAATGCGGTCAAGATTATGCTTTTGTGCGTGGTGGAGTGCATAACGTAAACTGGCTAAGGTTTTTCCGCCCCCTGTTGGCACGGTTAAAGTATAGATTCCTTGTTCATCAGAAGATCGTTGTAAGCAAGTATCCGAAATATCTCGACGAATCTTGTCTATTTCATAGCGTATGGCAAAATTTGCTAAGTGATTTTCTAAATGATTAATTGCAATGTGCCAATCAGGTTTTGATGTTAGACTACGAATATCTTTTTGTGCCTCATTTTCAAAATCAGAACTATTAATTCGGTCAGCATCAATCAGACAACTAAATAGGAAGCGGGTGAGACAACCAAGGTGAAACTCTTTAAGTTTATCGTGAGTTTCTTGCTGTTTTAATATTGCTTTAATAGGACTTAATAAAGATTTTATTAAATTTTCGCTGGCTAAAGATTCTGCTCGTTGCAAGATGGAGAGATCTGCATTTTTTTCAGCTTCAGATAAATGAGAGAGGGAATCGTCTTTAGAAAAACGGTCAAAACATTTTGGAGTGCCATCAAGTGTTAAACAATCAATAAGCCCTTCACCATGATGAGACGCAATACAGAGTCCTAAAATTTGTCCAATAAGTTCTCCAATGCCATTTTTAACACCAAACTTTCTCAAATGTCGATAAATCCATTGTGCGCCAGCTGTAGAATGATCTGGTTTATTTGGCAAATTGGATTCAGGTTCGTCAATATCAAAATCGATATAATTCAAATTATTCTTTCGATGTATTCGTTTTTGAAATGGAATAGAGTACTTACCGAAATCATGCATTAAACCCAATAATTCACCTACATCTGCTAAATCTAATTTATTCGCAAATTTTTGCGTAATTTCGGCAGTTTGGGTTAAATGTTCATAAACGGTTTGCTTTTTTTGATCGGACTGTCGGATGTGGGCAATGGGTGTAATATGCTCCATTCTTATCCTCCTGGCTTATTTATTAGCAAATTTATTTTAACGAAGATTAAAAGTAAGTTATATATATTTTTCTAATATATATTTAATTTAAATCAAATTTTTATTAATAAATATTATTTTAGAGAGTTTGATACATCAATATAAACTATTTAATAGTTTGGTAGAATATATAAGATTTATAGTAGCTTTCGGCTTTATTCAGAATTCTATTTAACCAATAATATTCACTAAATTCTTTTCTTTCACATTCATAAAATTTTTGCTAAACTGACCGCAGTTTTGGGGCTGATTCTGGATTCGACGGGATTGGCAAAGCCCAAGGTGCACGTCGAGGTGCGGTAGGCCTCGTAAATAAACCGCAAAAAAATAGTCGCAAACGACGAACAATACGCTTTAGCAGCTTAATAACCTGCATTTAGCCTTCGCTCCCTAGCTTCCGCTCGTAAGACGGGGATCAAGCGGAGTCAAAATAAAACGAGATCGTGTGGATGCTTCGGCTTGGAGATCGAAACATTAAATTGAATCAAGCTAGTTTATTCTTCGCGTGTCTGTCCGCAGGGGATAAATGAAATTAAAGATTAGACTAAACGTGTAGTACTGAAGGTAGAGTAATTTCGGACGCGGGTTCAACTCCCGCCAGCTCCACCAATATATTAAAAAGCCTTAACTTTATGAGTTAAGGCTTTTTTTCTAAATCGGAATAGATGAAAAAAACACTAATAAAATCGGTGGAGCTATATTGGTTATAAATCCAAAGCTAATGGCTAAAGGGACGACTTCTATGCCGCCTGAACGTTGGATAATTGGTAACGTACAGTCTAATGCTGTTGCACCTGCTAAACCTACGGCCGTAGAGCGGTAATGAAATATAAAAAAGGGAATGATGAATAAACTAAAAACTTCACGAGATAAATCGTTAAAGAAAGCGATACTTCCGAATACAGGGCCCCAAGCATCATTAATTACTACACTTGAAAGCGAATACCAGCCTAATCCTGAAGCAATCGCTAAGCCTTGAGAAATAGGTAGATTGAGCCATAAACTAGCAAGTATTCCGCCGATAAGGGAAGTGCTGATCATAATCAAGCCTGTATAAATCCCTCGTTTATTAAAGAGTACTTCTCTTAATGAAATACCATTATTACGTAGTTGAACGCCTACAAAGAATATTAATACAATTAGAACATAAGTGCTGGCGTGGAGTGGTAATTCAAAATTGCCTTTGGTTATTAATCCAAAGATAAAACCGATGATAACCATAGAACAGAGTTTGAAACTGTCTAATAATAGTTTCCAACGTGGTGGAATATCCTTACCCAGATGTTTAAGTGGCTGAGGATAGAATTTGTCGTAAGTGATTAATCCCACTATATTACAACTGAGAATGCAAATGATAAAAATGAGTGCAGAAATTCCAATCATCGGTAATTTTCTTGCCAAATCATCTAATTGTCCGAGAGAAATCCCCATCACAAATAAAATAATAAGTAATAATATCATTATGACATTATTAATTCGTTTCAATATTTGTTGATTGGTTGTTTTGATAAGATAGCCCAATAACATAGGCACGAGAACAATTAGTAAGCCTTCCATAAAATCCATTCTTTTAAATTAATTGATATATAAGTATATCAACTGTTGGTAATTTGCGGTAGGCTATCAAAAATTATAGAGGATATTTCTATGTATTTACGTCAATTAGATATTTCAGGTTTTAGAGGGATTAAGCGTCTTTCCATCACGTTACGTGCCAACATGGTATTGATTGGTGAAAATTCTTGGGGTAAATCCAGTTTATTATCGGCATTAAGCCTGATTTTAAATGCAGAAAATGGTTTATACTATTTTACAGAAGCTGATTTTCACCGTTCAGAGGATATGAAAAGTATTACCTTATTATTTACTTTCAGCGAGGGATATGTGAATGAAGAGCATGATCAGTTTGATGCACAAGTGCAACGATTGTTCGTTCCTCATGAAGATGGTTATAAACGGATTTATTTACGTGTGACTGGAGAATTAAATTCGCAAAATGAGGTTATTACACAATATTCATTTTTAGATCAGCTCGGTCGTTGTATTAAACTTGATAATATAGAAGATATTGTGCAAAAAATGATTCGATATCATCCTATTTATCGTTTTCGAGATGCTCGTCTTAATCATCATAAGGCTAATTCACAGCCACTTAAATATGCTGAATGTGCAGATCAGACGATTAAAGAAATTTATGCGGTGATGGAATTAGTAAAATATTATTTTGTGGAAGAACAACCATCACAGATGATCATGTCAACTGATCCCGGTAAATTATGGGATATGGCTCAGTCACTTTGTTATCGTCTAGAACAGGATGCTGATCATTCATTGCAAAAACGGCTTATTGATACTATTTTCCCGCTTTTTGAGTATCATCAAAAGTCTAATGAAAAGATAATTCATTCAGAACGTATTCGCCCCATTCTCTTGCTAGAAGATCTCGCCACTAGACTGCATCCTCGTATGGTTGCTATTGTTTGGAAACTTACTTCTTATTTGCCTATTCAGCGTATTACTACGACGAATTCTGTCGATTTAATTTCATTGGTTGAGTTAAAAAGTATTTGTAAACTTGTGCGTTATGCGGATCGTACAATAGCTTATCAATTAAAACGTCATGACTTGGGCAAAGAAGATTTACGTCGGTTAACTTTCCATATCCATCATAATCGTAGCTTAGCTTTATTTGCTCGAACATGGATTTTAGTGGAAGGAGAAACTGAGGTTTGGATTTTATCTGAATTAGCTAAGTTATTAGGGATTGATTTAGATATTGAGGGAATTCGTATTGTAGAGTTTGCCCAATCGGGAATTCGTCCATTAATAAAATATGCTAAGGCAATGGGAATAGAGTGGTATGCTTTAACAGATGGTGATGAGGCAGGTCGTAAATACACAGAAACCGTGAAAGATATGTTGTCTGAGGACGAATCTGTAAACCAAAGAGTCATGACTTTACCGAAACAAGATATTGAACATTTCTTTTATACAGAAGGTTTTGAAGAGGTATTTATTCGCTTATCTCATTGGCAACCGCAAGGTGAGCATTATCCTATGCATAAAATTATTCAGCGAGCAATTCAACGTACTTCCAAACCAGATCTCGCTATTGCCATTTCAAATGAAATAGAAAAACGAGGAAAAGAGTCAATTCCATTCTTATTTAAACGACTATTTTCTAAAGTTGTCAATTTAACTAAAACACAAGAATCATAAAACTGTTTTTATATACAGTATTTTATGTTAAAGTGCGGTAAAAATTTTGAAAATTTTACCGCACTTTTAATTAATTATGTTTAAACCCCGTAAAATCATTCATATTGATATGGATTGTTTCTATGCTGCAATAGAAATGCGAGAAAATCCATCACTTAAAGATAAACCTATTGCTGTTGGTGGAAACGTGCAGCAACGAGGGGTTTTGACAACTTGTAATTATCCTGCTCGTAAATTTGGTTTACATAGCGCTATGCCAACCGCTCAGGCTTTAAAGCTTTGTCCTAAATTGATTTTATTACCTGTGAATATGCCTTTATATAAACAAGTATCAAAACAAATCCATGAAATTTTTCACCGCTATACTGATAATATTGAGCCACTTTCTCTTGATGAAGCGTATCTTGATGTGACTGATTGTGAGCAGTGCTCTGGCTCAGCAACTTGGATTGCGGAAGAAATTCGCCAAACAATTTTTAATGAGTTGAATTTAACAGCTTCAGCAGGTGTTGCACCTTTAAAATTTTTAGCGAAGATTGCCTCTGATCAAAATAAACCAAATGGTATTTTTGTTATTAAACCTGAAGACGTTGATGACTTTATTAAAAACTTGCCGCTAAATAAAATCCCTGGCGTGGGAAAAGTGACAACGCAACGTTTACTAAATATGAACTTAGAAACCTGTGCAGACGTGCAAAAATTGGATTTAAGCATTTTATTGAATCAATTTGGTAAATTTGGTCAACGGTTGTGGCAGTTTTGTCATGGAATTGATGAACGTGAAGTTCAAACAGATTGGAAACGTAAATCTATCGGTGTAGAAGATACTTTATTAAAAAATATATATTCTGTAGAAGAGGGTATTGATGAAGTGAATCGGTTATATCCAACACTTGAAGAACGTATTAGACGAGCTTGTCCAGATATTCCATTAAATTCATTTAAAAAAATTGGTATAAAATTAAAATTTGAAGATTTTCAAACTACTACTTTAGAAAAAACGGGCATGGAATTAACTAAGGATAATTTTGTTCAATTGATGCATCAAATTTGGTATAGATGCAAAGGGCGTTCAGTTCGATTAGTTGGGTTGCATGTTAATATTCCTGATAATTCAAAGGAGCAGCAGATGAGTTTATGGTAATAATTATAGATTAGCCTCTTGAAATTACTAAAATTAACACCATTTTATGGTAAGCCTTGAATGGTAACTATACTGAATATCTAACGATTTTATTGACGACTTTATGAAGGATGATTTTCTATGATGAGAATTCTTTTATTTTTAGCAACGAATATGGCGGTATTGGTTGTTTTTAATATTATTTTAAGCTTAACAGGAATACAAAGCCAAGATGCCATGGGATTACTCATTATGGCTGGTTTATTTGGTTTTACAGGATCAATTATTTCATTGTTAATGTCAAAACGTTCAGCACTTGCTGCAACAGGAGCTGAAATTATTACTACTCCACAAAATGATGTAGAGCGTTGGTTAGTGCAAACTGTTCATTCACAAGCACAACAAGCAGGTTTGCCTAACCCAGATGTTGCAATTTATCATTCAAATGATGTGAATGCTTTTGCTACAGGTCCAAGTAAAACGAATGCTTTAGTGGCGGTGAGTACAGCGCTATTAAACAATATGACTCGCGATGAAGCTGAAGGGGTATTAGCCCATGAGGTGAGTCATATAAAAAATGGTGATATGGTCACCATGACCTTATTACAAGGTGTATTAAATACCTTTGTTATTTTTGCAGCACGTATGATCGCCAAAGTGGCATCAAGTAGCCGTGATGGAGAAAGCAATGCTGGGATGTACTATACCGTATCAATGGTACTTGAATTAGTATTTGGTTTCTTAGCAAGCATGATTGCAATGTGGTTCTCAAGATTTCGTGAATTCCGTGCGGATGCAGGTTCTGCACAATTAGTCGGTAAACAAAAAATGATTGCAGCATTAAAACGTTTACAAACTATTCATGAGCCTCAAGAAACTGAAGGGCAATTGGCCGCATTTGCGATTAATGGTAAACATGGTGGTTTAGCCTCATTATTCTTAAGCCATCCTCCATTAGAAAAACGTATTGAAGCATTGGAAAATGCAAGTGATTTAATGAAATAAATTACATTACATTACATTACATAGGAAAGGTACTGTAAAGTACCTTTTTATTTTTTATCATATGATATTCATCATCTATCATTTCCTTGATCTATCACTAATTAAATTCATTTAATTTGATTTGTTAGTTTATTTTATTAATAAAAACCTTTACTCTTTACCTCTAAAAAAGCGCAATTGGAATAGACCATGGAACATACATTAGAAGATATTATTCGTATTTTTAATCAATGTTTTGAACAAGAATATAATACAAAATTGGAAAAAGGGGGCGAGTACCCAATTTATTTACCTGCATTCTTAGATGAAAATGGGACTAAAAGTGAACGATCATACAATGTAATTTATTTTGCTCGTGAATTTTATAGTAGTGCATTGCACGAAATTTCTCATTGGTTAGTCGCAGGCACTGAGCGTCGTAAATTAGAAGACTTTGGTTATTGGTATGAACCTGATGGTCGTTCTACAGAACGACAACGAGAATTTGAACAAGTAGAAGTCAAACCACAGGCTATAGAATGGGTATTAGCCACCGCAGCAGGCTTTCGTTATTTTGCCAGCTCAGATAATTTAAATGGCAATCCAGGTGATACGCAGCCTTTTAAACATGCGGTATATGAACAAGTCAAAGTTTATGCACAACGTGGTTATTTGCCAAAACGAGCAGAAAAATTGCGTAAAGCACTTACTCATTTCTATGGTACAGAAGATAAAATTGATTTAGAGAAGTTTGATGTGACAAAAATTTAATTAGGTTAATTTTTTGCGTTAATGATAAAGTGCGGTAAATTTTTTGAAATTTAACCGCACTTTATTTTTATAATGTTATTTCGTCGCCATTTTCATACGATGGACAAAGTCTGCTAATTCGACTAAGCATCGCTGATGGTTTGCTAAATTTTGTTCTATAATTTTGACAATTGCAGAACCAGAAATAGCACCAGCAGCGCCTAGTGCAATGGCTTCT
The DNA here is from genome assembly GCF_000940515.1 of Mannheimia massilioguelmaensis. Classification (NCBI taxonomy): domain Bacteria; kingdom Pseudomonadati; phylum Pseudomonadota; class Gammaproteobacteria; order Pasteurellales; family Pasteurellaceae; genus Mannheimia; species Mannheimia massilioguelmaensis. Next base: position 389,624 of record NZ_CDQL01000008.1, on the reverse strand, counting down.
TTTACTTGTTCAGGCGTTGCAATACCAAAACCTTGTAATATAGGCGGTGCATTATGTTGTTTCAGTTGGTCAACAAGAGTATCTAAGTTTGTTGCATGAGCTTGGTTGTCTGCACTGGTTACGCCAGCTCGAGAAACTAAATAAGTATAGCCTTGGCTATTTTCAGCAACACCTTGCACTATTTTAGCACTTGCGTTTGGTGGACAAATAAATACGGGTTGAATGCCATGTTTTTTAGCTGATTCACAATATTTCTCTTTTGCAAGTAATGGGATATCTGCCACTAAAACTGCATCTACATCTATATCTTTACAACGTTGATAGAAATTATCTAATCCTTTGGCAAAAATTAAGTTGGCACAAAGTAACAAACTAATCGGAATATCAGGATATTTATTTCTGATTTTTTCTAATAGTTTGAAGCTGTCTTCAGTGCTATGACCGGCACTTAAGGCTCGATTATTAGCGGCTTGAATCACTGGTCCATCTAATAAAGGATCTGAAAAAGGAAAGCCAAGTTCTAGAGCATCTGCACCGTTATCTACTAATGTGCAGATAATTTCAAAAGAACGTTCAAAAGTAGGATCACATAATGTTACAAAAGGAACAAAGGCACCTTCTTTCTTGTTTGCAAGTGCGGCAAATTTAGTATCAAAACGACTCATTATTGCATTCCCTTTTCTGTTAAAATTTTATCTACGGTGAAAATATCTTTATCTCCACGACCAGATAAGTTCACCACAAGAATTTGTTCTTTATTTGGATCTTGCTTAATCATTTTTAATGCATAAGCAAGAGCATGAGAGCTTTCTAATGCAGGAATAATGCCTTCATGTTTGGCTAATTGCTGGAATGCATCTAATGCTTCATCATCTGTAATGGATGGATATTCTGCACGTCCAATACTTTGTAAATAAGCATGTTGTGGACCAACAGAAGGGAAGTCAAGGCCTGCGGAGATACTATAAGATTCCTCTACTTGCCCATCTTTGGTTTGCATAAGTGGGGAAACCATACCAAGATAGATACCAACTTTTGCATTGCCTAAAGGCGCACCATGTTCTCCTGTTTCAATCCCTTTACCCGCAGGTTCAACACCAATTAAACGTACTGAAGGTTCTTCAATAAAATCTGTAAACATACCAATAGCATTTGAACCGCCACCTACAGCTGCAATGACAGCATCAGGTAAACGTCCTTCTCTTTCTTTTAATTGACGCTTGGTTTCTTCACCAATCATTTTTTGGAATTCACGGACAATAGTTGGAAATGGATGAGGGCCTGCTGCAGTACCTAGTAGATAATGCGTATTTTCGTAGTTTGCAGACCAGTCACGCATTGCCTCACAACAGGCATCTTTTAATGAACAAGATCCTTTTTGTACGGAAATGACTTCAGCTCCCATTAAACGCATACGGAATACATTTGGTGATTGACGTTCAACATCTTTGGCGCCCATATAGACACGGCAAGGCATATCAAGCATGGCACAAGCAAGAGCTGTAGCAACACCATGTTGACCTGCACCAGTTTCAGCAATAATACGGGTTTTTCCCATACGTTTTGCCAATAGAATTTGACCTAATACTTGGTTAGTTTTATGTGCACCACCATGTAATAAATCTTCACGTTTCAGATAAAGTTTAGTTTTTGTATTTTTGGTAAGATTACGACAAAGAGTGAGTGCTGTAGGGCGACCTGCGTAGTTTTTGAGTAAATCTTGAAATTCTTTTTGAAATTCAGGATCATCTTTAGCTTCAACAAAAGCTTTTTCTAATTGTTGGAGTACAGGAACGAGAATTTCGGGTACGTACATCCCACCAAATTCGCCAAAGTAGGGGTTCAAAATTGTATCTGTCATGTAAAACTTCCTCAAAGTAATATGAATATTTTATAATATATACTATTACACTAGTACAATGCATGTAAAGTTATTTTTGTAGAATTTATGATTAAATAAAAATATTTTTGACAATAAAAAAGGGTATAAATACGACCTGATAAAAGATTTAGAAATCAATAATATCTTTAAACACGGCAACGAGTTTTTGATGATCTTTAATGCCTGCTGTTATTTCTATACCTGAGTTTAGATCAACACCACTACAATGTTGTTCCAGTGCTTGTTTTATATTACTTGGATTGATACCACCCGCTAATAAAATGTGTTGTTTAAATTCGCTTGGAATTTTAGACCAATCAAAACTTACCCCCGTGCCGCCTTGTTGTGAACCTTGTTTGCTGTCTAGGAGATAGCGATCCACGGCAGAAATTTTTGAAATTTTCACCGCACTTTTATCATGAATATCTACTGAAATAGCTTTCCAGATTTGAATTTGTTTAGGTAATTGAGTGCGAAGTAGGCGAATAAATTCAGCATTTTCTGAACCATGTAACTGCACTGCATGTAAGTTTAATTGAGTAGCAATTTTTACAATAAAGTCAATTTTTTGATTCTGGAAAACACCGACAAAACGTAGTGGTGCCGTGGTTACTAGTTCTTGTGCTTGGCGTAAAGATACACAACGTTTTGAATTCTCAACAAAAATCAAACCACCATATAGAGAACCATTGTCATATGCTGCTTGAACATCTTGAACACGGGTTAAACCGCAGACTTTATTTTCACCAAAAATAATAGAACGAATAGCATTATTTAAATCATCGCTACTCATTAAGCTACTACCAATGAGAAATGCATGTACATAAGGCTTAAGTTGTTGGACTTCTTTATGAGAATAAATACCTGATTCACTGATAATAATACGATCAGTTGGAATTTGTGTCGCTAGTGGTGGAGTGCGGTTAAGATCGACAGTTAAATCATGAAGATTACGATTGTTTATTCCTATGACTTTTGCGCCAAGTGCGATAGCACGCTCAAGTTCAGCTTGATTTGAAGTTTCTGTTAACACCCCCATGCCTAATTCATGAGCAAGTTTTGCAAGGGTCAGGTAAGATTCATCATTAAGCACTGAAAGCATTAATAAAATGGCATCAGCTTGATAATAACGAGCTAAATAGACTTGATATTCACTAATCATAAAGTCTTTACATAAAACAGGTTGAGAAACAATATCACGCACTTGTTTAATATAATTAAAGTCACCTTGGAAGTATTTTTCATCGGTGAGTACTGAAATTGCCGTAGCATAATTTTTATAGACGTGGGCGATTTCAGATAAGTTAAATTGTTCACGAATTAAACCTTTTGAAGGAGAAGCTTTTTTACACTCTAAAATAAATGCGGGGCGTTGATGAGTTCCTTTACTTAAAGCATCATAAAAACTGCGGTCAGATTTGGTGATTTTATGGCTAAATTCGCTGAGAGGAAACTCCGCCTTTTTTTCTTTGATCCAAAGTGCTTTATCTAACACAATATTTTGTAGAACGGTTGCACCTTCAATTGGTTTACTAAAATCTTGTTTAATCATTGTTCTATCTTCTTATTGTCGAGATCGGCTGTTGTCTGCCTGCATAAATCTAAGATAATTTTTAGACAGTCACTAAATTAGCCCAATAAATTATTATTAATTAATAGGTTGTTAATTTCTGCAAGGTTGCAAAGGCTTTGCCACTTGCTAATTGATTTAGCACGTCTTGAACATTTTGTTTTAAATTATCATGACCAAATAAACGCAATAATAAAGCCGTATTTGCCGCAATAGCATTATTGTGTGCAGGTTTGCCTCTGCCTTGTAAAATCTCCGTCAGAATATGTGCATTTTCAGCAGGCTCACCACCACAGAGATCTTCAATTTTTTGTGTAGGCAAGCCAAAATCTTGAGGTGTGAGTGTATAGTACTCAATTTTTCCCTCTTTGATTTCTGCAACTTGAGTGTTTCCATGTAAAGCCACTTCATCTAAACCTGCTCCATGTACTACAAAACTATGTTTTTGACCCAGTGAAAGCGCAAGTTGAGCATAAAGAGGAATTAATTCAGATGAATATACGCCAAGCACTTGATGTGAAGGGCGAGCAGGATTAATTAATGGCCCTAATATATTAAATAAGGTACGTGTTTTTAACGCACTTCGCACAGTACCAACAAAGCGAAAACCAGGGTGATATTGTTGAGCAAAGATAAAACAAATACCAGTTTCATCTAACGCTTGACGAGCCATTTCACTAGGCATATTAATATTCACTCCGAGAGCGGTTAAGACATCACTGGCTCCTGTTTTACTAGACACACTACGGTTACCATGTTTTGCGACTTTAACTCCCATAGACGCAGCAACAATGGCACTTGCTGTAGAGATATTAATAGTATGATGACCATCACCACCAGTTCCAACAATATCTGCAAAGGGATAATTTGGACGAGGAAAAGCTTGTGCATTATTTAATGCTGCATTGACAGCTCCTTGAACTTCTTCAGGCGTTTCACCACGAATTTTCAAAGCGATTAATAATGCGCTAATTTGCTCATTACTAAACTGACCTTGCATAATTTGATTAAATAAAAATTCACTTTCGCCAACAGAAAGAGGTTGTGATTGATAAAGTTTTTCGAGTAATCCAGCTGTTTGCATAATATATTCCTTTGTATTTTTTATTAGCGACACGAAAAGTGCAGTTATATTTTTAAAAATTTTATCGATGAATATCGTAATCTAAGTCTTTCGCTTCATCGCCAGTCATGCCACGGAATCCCCAACAATGAGCAGGTTGTTCTTTAATCGTGATTTCTATATCTAATGCATTTAATTTTGCTTTATATTCCAATTCACTAAATAACATTTTAATTAAACGTTTTTGGGTTTCTTCAGTACGCCCTTGCATTAAATTAATTTCAATCGCAATAAAACGTTCAGTTCGGTTAATCGGTAAATAGAAATCCTCTTTTTCTAAGCCTACAAATCTTAAAGTGTGTTTTCTAGGAGGAATACCTAAGCCAATATATAAGCAATGAAAAATAGCATCTGCAATCTGTTTTCGGTAAGGTGCAAGTGATTCTTTTAAACCATAAACAGTAATCATAATGTCTCCTTACGAGCTAATAGCCATTCAATGGATTGTTGAAGTAGTTTTGAACCTTGTACGGTTAAAATACTTTCGGGGTGAAATTGAAAAGCACAAATTGGTAAAGTTTGATGGCGAATTGCCATGACAATACCGTTATAATTGGCATTCACAATTAACTCCTGTGGTAATTCTGTCCCCATTAATGAATGATAACGAGCCACGGGCATTGGATTTTGTAATCCTTCAAACATGGCTTGGTTATCATGAGCAATTTTTGAAATTTTGCCATGCAACACTTCACCCGCATGAATCACTTTCCCGCCGAAAGCTTGAATTAATGCTTGATGACCTAAACAAATACCGATAATCGGACATTTATTTTTTAAACGCTCAATTAATGGTAATAAAATACCCGCTTCTTCAGGTGTTCCAGGGCCTGGAGATAAAGCAAGAATAGTCTCAGGCAGTTCTAATGCTGTTTTGACTAATTGCTCTAAATTACAGTCATTTCGATAAACTTTGACCTCATGACCTAATATGCGGAATTGATCCACAAGGTTATAGGTGAAAGAGTCAAAGTTATCTAAAAATAAAATGTTAGCCATACTCTTTCTCCTTATTTAGCTTGTGTATTAATTTGAGATATTGCGGTAAGCACTGCCGCTGCTTTATGACGAGTTTCATCAGCTTCCATTTGTGGATCAGAATCTAATACTTCACCACAACCAGCTTGAATATAGGCAATACCATTTTGAACAAAGGCTGAACGGATAACGATACAAGTATCAAAACTCCCATCAGACGTGATATAACCCACCGCACCACCATAACTATGGCGTTTTTGTTGTTCAAACTGATAGATTAATTGCATCGCTTTAATTTTAGGGGCACCAGTTAATGTACCCATATTCATACAAGCTTGGTAAGCATGTAATGCATCAAATTCTGGACGTAATTTACCTACTACACGAGACACTAAATGCATAATGTGAGAATAGCGATCTACTTGCATTAATTGGGCAACTTTTCGAGTGCCCGTTTCACAAACCCTTGCGATATCATTACGAGCTAAATCTACTAACATCAAATGTTCTGCTTGTTCTTTTTGATCTAAGCGTAATTCTAATTCTAGGCGTACATCTAGCTCTGGATCAATATTACCATGAGCATCAAAGCCTCGAGGACGAGAACCCGCAATAGGATAAATTTCTAATTGTCTTGTTTTAGCTTCGTATTTCAATGCACTTTCAGGTGATGCACCAAATAAAGTGAATTCATCATCTTGCATATAAAACATATAAGGGCTGGGATTGTTATGTTTAAGTTTATCGTAGCTAGCAAGAGGGTTTGGACAAGCTAAAGAAAAACGACGGGAAGGCACAATTTGGAATACATCACCCGCATTAATATGATGTTTTAATGCTTTTATAATATCAATAAATTGTGGATCTTCTGCGTTTGTCGAAATTTCATTACTTGCAGGTTTAATGGGAAGTACAGTATCAATATTTTTTAATTTTTGGCTAATTGAAAGTGCTATCTTAGCAACTTCTACCTGTTCCTCTTGAGCAAAACAGAAACTTTTTAATGTGGCTTGTTGCGTTTGGTGATTGATGCTAATTAAGTGTTCGGCTAGATAGAAACTATAGTCAGGGCAGTTAATACCATCTGATTTTAGTTCAATATCTTGCATTGGAATAAAATTAGCTATTAAATCATAAGTAAATAAACCGCCTAAAAAGATAGGTGAAGTGCTTAATTGATAGGTATTATTAATTACACGCAATCCATCGAAAATGGTGGCAGATTGTAATTTGCTATCTTCATCTAATTGGTTATTTAAAGGTGCAAAATCTGCAAAAATTTCTCTAGAATTGACCGCACTTGTAGAGCTGATTTCTTGTAATTTGGGTAAAATTGCTTGGAGAACTTGCTCACCGTTTTTATTTAATGCGGTAAAGCAAACACGATTGGAAAAACAAGTGATTTTTACCGCAGTATTGACAAGTAAGAGGCTTTGTAAACTATTTTTACTACCAATTTCGGCTGAGTCTAATAATAATGTATTGTTATGTGGACATAAGGTGTTAAAAATAGCGGTAGTGTCTGCATAATAAGTCACAGGTTGTGTGGTGACTGAAATAAAAGGGGTATTTATCATAATAAATCCTTTGAAAACTTTTGAACTATTAAACTAGTGCAAGTATGTTTTGTCAAGCAGTTATTTTAGATAAATAATATTTTTTAGTAGTTTGCTTAAGGTTCATATTTAAATAAATGCGGTAGGTTTTTGATAGATTTTTTAAAAGCCTGTATGATAATGCTTATCACAGTCTTAATTGATAACAAGGAGATAAAAAGTGTGGTCTGAAATTTTTGTTGGTTATGGTATTTTCATATTAGAAATTCTTACTATTTTATTGATAACCGCAGGTATTATTGTGGCAATCGTTACTTTTAAACAAAATAAAAATGCTCAGTCAGGTGAGTTACAATTAACAGATTTAACTAAGACTTATCAAGATAACTCGAAAAAATTACGTCATTTTCGTTTAACTGAAGACGAATTGAAAGAAGTTGAAAAAGCACAGAAAAAGGCAGATAAAGTGCAAGCTAAAGAAGAAAAAGCAAAACGCAAAAAAGGTGAAGTCGCAAAAGAAATCAAGCCATGCCTCTATGTATTAGATTTTAAAGGTGATATTCATGCTTCTGAAACGAATGCATTAAGAGAAGAAATTAGTGCTATTTTAGAAGTAGCTAAGCCTGAGCAAGATGAGGTGTTATTGCGTTTAGAAAGCCCTGGTGGTGTAGTGCATGGTTATGGGCTTGCTGCATCACAATTAGCACGCTTAAAACAACAGGGTATTAAATTAACAGTAGCGGTAGATAAAGTAGCTGCCAGTGGTGGTTATATGATGGCTTGTGTGGCAGATAAAATTATTTCAGCTCCCTTTGCAATTATTGGTTCTGTTGGGGTAGTGGCTCAAGTGCCCAATCTTCATCGCTTATTAAAGAAACATGATGTGGATGTGGATGTGATGACCGCTGGTGAATATAAACGTACAGTAACACTATTGGGTGAAAACACTGAGAAAGGAAAACAAAAATTCCAACAAGAATTGGAAGAAACTCATGGTTTATTTAAACAATTTGTCGCTAAAAATCGTCCTCAATTAGATGTAGAAAAAATTGCTACTGGTGAACATTGGTTTGGTCAACAAGCATTAGAATTAAAATTAGTAGATGAAATTGCTACAAGCGATGATTTGATTTTAGAATCAATTAAGCAAAAAGATGTTATCTCAGTAAAATATCAAATTAAGAAATCATTGATGCAAAAATTTGGTAAACAGGCAGAAGAGAGTACTCATAATATGTTGTTAAATTGGCTAAAAAAAGATAAAAAAATGTTTATTTAATGTTCTTTGCATTAATTTACATTAATTGACTTTTATAGATAAAAATAAAAATTAATTTAATCTTAAGAACTATTTTTCCATTTACTTTCAAGGTATTTACATTTAGTATAGCCAATGGAATTTATAGATGATTTTATAATATATATGGGGTTATTTAGAATCGTATATAATATGTATAGTTTAGCAATAATCTTATAAGATTATTAATTAAAAAGGTAAACCTAATGAAATTATCACGTCTTTTATTATCTGCTGTAGCAGCCGCAACTTTAGCCGCTTGTGGCAACTTAAGTGATGTTACAGATGAAGGTACATCTGACAATTTAGTATGGCCAAAAGTTGATCAATCAACTTTTAATCATGATGGTAGCCAATTTGGTTCATGGCCAAACTGGGATAACGTTCGTATGATCGAACGTGGTATGAATAAAGATCAAATTCGTCATTTAATTGGTAATCCGCAATTTTCTGAAGGCCTATATGGCGTTAGAGAATTTGACTACGTATTTAACTATCGTGAAAACGGTGTTCATAAAATTTGTCAATATAAAGTATTATTTGATAAAAATATGAATGCTCAGAGCTTCTTCTGGTATCCAAATGGCTGTAATGGAAACTCATCATTTAATTTAAGTGGCGATTTCTTATTTGATTTTGATAAAGATACTTTAACTGCTAAGGGTAAAGGCGTTGTTGATAATGTGGCTAGTCAATTAAAATCAACTGGTGCTAAAAATGTTAAAGTTGCAGGTTTTACAGATCGCCTTGGTTCTGATAAATATAATTTAGATTTGTCACAACGCCGTGCGGATCGTGTTAAAGCTAGATTAATTGAACAAGGTGTTGTATCACAAATTGATGCCGTTGGTTATGGTAAAGCTCAACAAGTTAAAGCTTGTAATGACGTCCCAGCAGGTAAAGAATTACAAGATTGTTTACGTCCTAATCGTCGTGTAGAAATTAGTGCTTCAGGTACAGTTTTAAAACAAGCTGAAAGTGGTGCAAAAGCAGGTACAACAGGTCCAGCTCCTCTTTATCAAAAATAGTAATTAACTAAAAGTTTAAAAGGCTAGAGTTTGATCTAGCCTTTTTTATTGTTTGAAAAATGGAAATAGGGAAGTATAAATAATAGAATTTTATTTTAATCAGTTGGTTAGTCTTCTAATTGTTTAATTATCTGTTGATTTATTTCTAATAAGGAACTTAGTTTTTTATCTGCTAATGACCAACGAGGATCATTGGGTCCTATAATACCAGGCACAACAATACATTTCATTGATGCCGCCTTTACTGAGATCATGCCAACGATAGAATCTTCAATACCAATACATTCATAGCAATCAACACCTAAAACTTTAGCTGCATTCAACCAAACCTCTGGATGTGGTTTATTGTAGGATAGTTCTGTTGCTGAAGATAAATAAGTAAAATATTGATCTATTCCACAGCTTTTAGTAATTCCCTCTAATAAACTTCTCGGAGATGCAGAGGCAATTGCCATCTTATAGCCCAGTGCGGTTAACTTTTCTAAAGTTTCTTTGACACCTGAGATAAGAGGTTTTTTCTCTAAAATTAAATTAATTGCACGTTGATTGAATCTATTAGCCATTTCATCAATGGGTAATGGAGATAAATGGTATTTTTCATACAATAATGTGGTGACACCTTTAGCAGGAATCCCCGTTAAAGCCATCATATCTTCCCATGTTACGGGAATTCCATAAGTGTTAAAAGTCTCTATCCCCGCTTGTTTCCATAATGGTTCAGAATCAATTAACACGCCATCCATATCAAATATGATTGCTTTTATTGTCATTATTTTTCCTCTGACATTAAAAAATTAAGTAATTTTTGCGTTAAAGTAATGTAATGTCCTTTAAATCTATGGCTAAAGTTAATTAAATAATAGAGTTGATAGAGTGGTTTACGCTCTCTATATCCCTCCATATCTAAAGGGTAGGTTTCATTATATTTATCATAGAAGGTCTGAGGGAATGGTTCGAATATTTCAGTAAAGGCTAAGTCACATTCACGGTCTCCCCAATAGCAAGCAGGATCATAAATATAAATTTCTCCGTTTACCTCGCCGCAGTTTTCAATCCATAAGTTACCATGTAACAAGGATGGCTGTGGTTTATGCTTAGCAAGACGGTTAGCCGCCATTTTTACAATGCTAGGAATATCACCGAATTCAATCCCTTTTTCTTTACAGATCTGCAATTGCCAGCCAATACGTTGATCAGAAAAAAAAGTTGCCCAATTAGTTTTCCAGTCATTTGGTTGATATAAAGGACCTAACCAAGTATCAAAATCTAAGCCAAAGCTTTCACTGGTGTGTTGAGCATGAAGTTTAGCTAATTTAACGCCGAATTCGCCCATACCTGCATCCGTAATAGGTGCTAAGGGTAATGCTTCTAGTAAGATAAAACTATGGTTTTGCGAACATCCTATTCCATAAACTTGAGGCACAGGAACCGTTTTTGTACGAGCAAGTAATTGAAGTTGATCAGCTTCACTACGGAACATAGAGCGATAAGATTTTTCATCCATTTTGACAAAGACTGGTTGAACGCCATCGCTAATAAGCCAGGCTTCATGTACTTCACCAGTATGAATTTTTTCTTTATCTTTGATGTTATAATAAGCACCAAATTGTTCTGCTAGCGTTTGAGAAATGGATTTCCACATACTTTCCCCCTAAATTCAACGACATTTAAGATTGTACTAATCATAGACAAAAATTCTCAGATAATCTGTGATAAAGTTCAAGTTTTTTAAAGTTATTGAATTAAAAAATAATAATGATAGAAAATGATGTTCTTTCTTATATTTTTAGATTTGTTTCATCCTTGCATCGATTGATTTTTATTCTATAAAGCAGCATTACAAGTAGTAAAATTCGTGATAAAATAACCGCACTTTTACTGTACATGGTAGGTACAAAGCAAAAGTGCGGTGCGTTTTGCGCCTTTTTTATTTACTCATTAAGCACACGTCATCTTTCGTATGGATGACCACTGTATAAGGATTCAACATGCCAATTATTACTTTACCTGACGGTTCACAACGTCAATTCGATAATCCCATTTCTGTTTTTGAAGTCGCTCAATCTATAGGTTCAGGACTTGCCAAAGCGACAATTGCTGGTCGTGTTAATGGCGAACGCCACGATGCTAGCGATATTATCACCGAAGACAGTACACTTGAAATCATCACCGCAAAAGATGAAGACGGTTTAGAGATTATCCGCCATTCCTGCGCGCACTTGCTTGGTCACGCAATCAAACAATTATTCCCAGATGTGAAAATGGCGATCGGTCCAACCATCGAAAACGGTTTCTATTATGATGTGGATTTAGATCGTTCTTTGACGCAAGAAGACATTGACGCATTAGAAAAACGCATGCTGGAACTGGCAAAAACGAATTATGACGTAGTGAAAAAACGTGTAACTTGGCAACAAGCACGTGATACCTTTGAAAAACGCGGTGAGCCGTACAAAATGGCGATCTTAGATGAAAATATTTCAAAAGATGATCACCCAGCGTTATATCATCACCAAGAATATATTGATATGTGCCGCGGTCCGCATGTACCAAATATGCGTTTCTGCCACCATTTCAAACTAATGAAAATTGCAGGCGCATACTGGCGTGGTAATAGTGATAATAAAATGTTACAACGTATTTATGGTACGGCTTGGGCAGACAAAAAACAATTAAGCGAATATTTAACTCGTTTAGAAGAAGCCGCAAAACGCGATCATCGTAAAATTGGTAAAGCCTTAGATTTATATCATATGCAAGAAGAAGCACCTGGAATGGTGTTCTGGCACAATGATGGTTGGACTATTTTCCGCGAATTAGAAACGTTCGTACGTACCAAATTAAAACAATATGATTACCAAGAAGTGAAGGGTCCGTTTATGATGGATCGCGTACTTTGGGAGCGTACTGGACACTGGCAAAATTACGGTGATTTAATGTTCACCACTCAATCAGAAAATCGTGAATATGCGATTAAACCTATGAACTGTCCTGGTCACGTACAAATCTTTAACCAAGGTTTGAAATCTTACCGTGACTTGCCAATTCGTATGGCGGAATTTGGTTCGTGCCACCGTAACGAACCATCAGGCTCATTACATGGCTTAATGCGTGTGCGTGGTTTTACTCAAGATGATGCGCATATTTTCTGTACTGAAGACCAAATTGAAAGTGAAGTGACTTCATGTATTAAAATGGTTTACGATATGTATACTACATTTGGTTTCACTAAAATCGCAGTGAAATTATCTACTCGCCCAGAAAAACGTATTGGTGCAGAAGAAATGTGGGATCGTGCTGAACAAGGTTTAGCTAATGCATTGGCGCATAATGGCTTAGAATATGAAATTCAAGAAGGTGAAGGCGCATTCTATGGTCCGAAAATTGAATTCGCATTACGTGATTGTTTAGATCGTGAATGGCAATGTGGTACGATTCAATTAGACTTTGCACTACCAGGACGTTTAAACGCCTCTTATGTGGCAGAAGATAATGATCGTCGTACACCAGTTATGATTCACCGTGCAATTCTTGGTTCAATTGAACGTTTCATCGGTATTATTACTGAAGAATATGCAGGTTTCTTCCCTGCATGGTTAGCACCAGTGCAGGCTGTGGTCATGAATATAACTGATAGCCAAGCGGATTATGTGAAACAAGTGACTAAAGCATTATCAGATGCTGGATTACGTGTGAAATCAGATTTACGTAATGAAAAAGTAGGCTTCAAAATTCGTGAACATACCTTACGCCGTGTGCCATACATGCTAGTTTGCGGTGATAAAGAAATTGAGGCTGGAAAAGTAGCAGTACGTACTCGTAAAGGCACGGATTTAGGCACTTATAAAGTGGAAGAATTTGTGGAAATTCTTAAAAAACAAGTAATAGCAAGAGAATTAGCATTGCTTGGAGATGCGTAATTTATAGTAAAAGCATGGTTAAAAGAAAAGACGAACATTATGTTCGTCTTTTTTATATGAATGACATTTGCAACTATACAATTAAATAGTTAATAAACAAGTTTGATGATATGTAGATTGTTGTTTAACAAAAGCTAGATAAAAATAGCTTTTATCATAATCATTCAATTCAAATGAATTATCGACCTCGTAAAAAGAAAGAAACAACAGCAATTACGATTACGGCACCTAATATAGAGGGAATTAATGCCATACCAGCAAGAGAAGGCCCCCAACTTCCAAATAAAGATTGACCTACACTTGAACCGATTAAACCAGCAAATATATTTGCAATCCAGCCCATTGAGCCACCTTTATTAGTTAACATTCCTGCAATTACACCAATTAATGCACCAACAATGATTGACCATAACATATGAATACCTCTCTTTTTGTGAATAAAAATAATAAAGATTCGTCTATCTTATATATTGTTATAGTACATATTTAGATCAAATTGCAAGTATTTGTTAAAAAAATGTTACGGTAGAATTTACTTATTAAGCATCTTTTGTTGGTAAAATAGATTATACAAATCGGCATTATTTGAAACTATTAAGCTTTAATGCACAGAAATTTAATCAGAAATCTACCGCACTTTTTCCTTTTTATCTTTGTAATGGAGGTAATCCATTTAGAATCTGATTAGCATTTTCTGCACTTAATTCATAGTGGTAATATTTTTTATAGAATTGCTGCGTTTTTTTCACCATATCTACATCTTCAAATTTTTCTGGATAAAAAGTTTTTGCAGCCCATAATACTTGTAGTGCCTCTTCTGCAGAGTAGCGATCCCAAGGAAATGTGCCTAATGGGTTAATTAACACTTTGCCATTTTTAACCGCATTAATATTTTGCCATGTTGGATCGGATTTAATGGTTTCCACGGCTTTATCTGCATTAATACTTCCAATGATGATAATGTCTGGATTCGCTTTTAAAATATCTTCTAAAGTGATATCAATAAGGTTAGCCTGCTCCTCAAAGGCATTTTTAGCACCAGCTAAATGAATCCACTCACCCACAATAGACATACCACCATCAATTTTAGTGAGGTTGGTTCCATTAGAAATATGTAATACTTTAGGACGTTGTTCATCTCTAATATTTTTTAAACGATTTCTTACCAATTGAATATTACCTTCGAGTTCTTTAATATATTCATCGGCAATTTTATGCGCATTACCACCAATCACATCGGCGGTGACTTTCACTGTGTTTTTAAGCCCTTCAAAATCTTGAAACATCACTAATATACCCGTCATACCAGCTTGTTTTACTTGGTTTAATAAACTTTTATTAGAAACTAAAACTACATCAGGTTTTTGTGCTAATAATGATTCTGCATTGCTATCATTACCTAAGGCTAGAGTAGGTACATTTTTAATATTTGGATAGATTTCAGCAAACCAGGCATTAGTTTTAATCGGTTTCACTGTGCCGACTAATTTATCTGCACCACCAAGTAATAAAACTACTTGGTTATTAGCAGGCCATAGATCAATAATGCGATTAACTTGTTCTGCCACTTCTACAGGATTATTTTCGATATCTTGTACTGTACGAGCTTGTGCTAAAGGGATAATAAAATTCGAAAATAATAATATACTTAGTATGTGTTTAAATGTTTTGTGAATCATGGTTATTCCTTATTAAAGTTTTGCAATTGTACAAACGTTACGTTGTAATTCTTTTACGGGGAATAAACGTAAATTTGCTTGATCATAAAGTTGAGTGAGATTCGATTGAGTAATGATTTCTGGGGTTTCTCCAACTAGTAATTTGCCCTCATGGGTTAAAAGTGCGGTCAAACTTTGATTAATTTCTTTTTGTAGCAGAATAGGATGTTCGGGATTATGAGTTGTCATAATTACGGAGAATGATTGTTCCACTAATTCTTTTATGAGTTTTAATACTCGAAATACATTTCCGTAGTCTAGTGCAGAAGTGGGTTCGTCAAATAGAATTAATTGTGGTTGTTGAACGAGCACTTTGGCAATGTTTACCATTTGTTTTTGTCCACCACTAAGTTGCATATAAATCTTATCGCAGAGATGAGAAATATCTAATATTGCTAAAGCTTTTTCTACATAGTAATAATCTTCTTCCTTCGGCTTATCAAACATATTTAAATGGCTTGCTCGCCCTAGAACTACGTAATCCTTTACTGTATATTGATAAGTTTGTGGTGACTGTTGTGAAATATAAGCAACTTGCTGTGCAATTTGTTTTGAACTGAGCTGTTTAATGTCTTTTTCTTTGAGGAATACTTTACCTTGATGAGGCGTAATTAATCCTGAAATACAATTTAATAAGGTTGATTTACCTGCACCGTTTGCACCTAATAAAGTGAGTAGTTGTCCTTGTTTTAAGGTTAAATTTACATCATTAAGAATGATCCGTTCACCTCGTCGAAAAGTAAGATTTTCAATTTTTAACATAGTCATTTCTTAATCCACCACTTTTTGACGAATCAGTATCCACGCAAAGAAAGGCGCACCAATCAGACCTGTGAGAATACCTAAGGGAATTTCTTGCACGTAGAGATTACGAGCAAGGGTATCAATAACTAATAAGAAGATTGAACCGATTAATGCAGCTATTGGTAATGTTTGCAAATTGTTGTCACCGATAAACATTCGAGCTAAATGAGGGATAATCAAACCAATCCAGCCAATTGTTCCACTTAAACAAACCGATGATGCCGTTAATAATGTGGAACATGCAATCATTACATTACGTTCTAATTTAATATTGACACCAATCAGTTTCGCTTCTTGTTCTCCTAAGGAGAGCAAATTGATACGCCAACGCATCGCAAAAAGTGCAACCCCAGAAATAATAATGATAGGGGAAAGATAAAGAAGGTTGGTATAGTTAGATTTTGTTAAGCTTCCTAATTGCCAATAAACAATATCAGCCAGTTGAGTTTCAGGATCTGCCATATAGGTAATCAATCCCATGCAGGCTCCCATAAAGCCTGAAACAATGACACCAGCTAAAACTAAAATGATGGCAGAATCTTTTTTCATAATTTGTGGAACCGCTAATGTTAGAATGACTGCAATAATTCCACCAATGAAGGCGGCTACCTGAATTCCCCAAATATTCCAACTCCAAATTATTGCTAATGCTGCGCCAATACAAGCACCGCTGGAAACACCTAACATTCCAGGTGAAACTAAAGGATTACGAAAAACACCTTGAAATGTTGTACCAGCAATTGCCATGGAGGCACCAATCAAAATAGCTGCAATAACACGGGGTAAACGCAAGTTAAAAATAACGTTTTGTTGAATTTCATCGCCACCTTGTAAGGTGAGAATTTTCCAAACTTGCTCGATTGGAATTGCAAAACGTCCAAAAGAAAGGGATAAAAGTGCGGTAAAAATTAATAAAATTATAAAACTGATAACAGTGATTGAATAATTTTTCATAAGTTCGTTGGATATTCAAAATATATTTTATTATATGACGAAATTTTCTCCTTTCAATAATATTTTATATAAATAACTATATAGCGTTATACGAAAAGCTTTTTTCTAAATTATAATTTTTAGGCATAACTACTGTATATTTTTATTGACGAGTTTGTGGTTTACTTAATGCTATACTTGTAATCATAAAACTCACTATTTTTATCCAACAGTTGAAAAATACAGAATATTGGAAAAAATATCACTATATATAAATAATAACTATATGAATTACTTTTGGTTATTGCATAACATTATGGTATAGAGTAAAATCTCGACGTTTATGTTTAATTTACTCATGTAGTAAAGACAAATGTTAGTTTAATCAATAGAGGAATATCGCTATTAAAACCGTAAAAAAAGCACCAGCAATCGCTCGTCCTCATCGTATTAATGATGAGATTAAAGTGAAAGAAGTTCGTTTAACTGATCAAGAAGGCGAACAAGTAGGTATCGTATCAATTCAGCAAGCATTAGAATTAGCTGAACAGGCTAATTTAGATTTAGTTGAAATTAGTCCAAATGCAGAACCACCAGTGTGTCGCATTATGAACTATGGTAAATTCCTTTATGAAAAAGCGAAAACTGCAAAAGAGCAGAAGAAAAAGCAAAAAGTAGTACAAGTGAAGGAAATTAAATTCCGTCCAGGTACTGATGAAGGAGACTATCAAGTTAAACTTCGTAGCATTGTTCGATTCTTGGAAGATGGCGATAAAGTAAAAATTACAGTCCGTTTCCGTGGTCGTGAGATGGCTCATCAAGATATCGGTTTTGACGTATTAGAACGAGTTAAACAAGACACAGATGAGTTAGCAATGGTAGAATCAGCACCAGGTAAACTTGAAGGGCGCCAAGCTGTTATGGTTATTGCACCTAAGAAAAAGTAATTTTATTTAATCAGTTTATCTAATTTATTAGGGTGTGTTATATACGCCCTTTTTATATTATTAAAAGGCGTATTTTACTTGCATAACAATCAAAACATGGGTAAAATTGTCCAGTTTTCTTATGCGATCCTTCAAATAAGAAAGAAAAACCAATTTCAGGCACACTACGCAGCCTGAATGGTTTAAATAGCGATACACATCGCTTAAGTGTAGAGAGTCGGTGCTTTTCCAAGTAATTCAGCAATGAATTCGCCTGACAATCAGTGTTTAACAAAACAATGCGGAGTTATTTCAACAATGCCTAAAATTAAAACAGTACGTGGTGCTGCTAAGCGTTTCAAAAAAACAGCTTCTGGCGGTTTCAAACGTAAACAATCTCACTTACGTCATATTTTGACTAAGAAAACCACTAAACGTAAACGTCATCTACGTCATAAATCAATGGTTGCGAAAGCAGACAATGTTTTAGTAGTAGCATGCTTACCATACGTATAAGCAAAGCGTACTTTAGTGAATTTTAGTTAATTATATACATAGGAGATTAAATAATGGCTCGTGTAAAACGTGGTGTTATTGCAAGAGCACGCCATAAGAAAGTTCTTAAGGCTGCTAAAGGTTATTATGGTGCGCGTTCACGTGTTTATCGCGTTGCGTTCCAAGCAGTGATTAAAGCTGGTCAATATGCTTACCGTGACCGTCGTCAACGTAAACGTCAATTCCGTCAATTATGGATTGCTCGTATCAATGCGGCAGCTCGTCAAAACGGTTTATCTTACAGTAAATTCATCAACGGCTTGAAAAAAGCTTCAGTTGAAATCGATCGTAAGATTCTTGCTGACATCGCTGTATTCGACAAAGTTGCTTTTGCGGCTTTAGTTGAAAAAGCAAAATCTGCTCTTTAATTTAAAGAATAGAGATTAGGACGCCAAATGGCGTCCTTTTTTCGTTTAATTAAAATAGAAAAATAATTAATTTTGCATAAAAAAACCGCTATCAATTTGATAGCGGTGAATCTCAAAATTATAAAGATTTTAAAAAAGACGACTGCATTGCAGTGCACTAGCATTTAATAAGACTTAAAGAATTTGAAAAAGTTCATTAAATATTAAAAAACTAAATAAAATTTAAGAAATTTTTAATTTGTTTTTCTATACCATCAGAATTTAATTCTAATTCTGCTAAAACCTCTTGTTGGGTGCCTTGAGAAATAAATTGATCTGGCAAACCTAAATGCAATACATTGACTTTATGTTGCTGAATATTCAAAATTTCAGATACCGCACTACCAGCCCCTCCTTGAATTGCATTTTCTTCTAAAGTTACTAATGTATCATGGGTCTGAGCAAGCTCGCTAATTCTCGTGGTATCTAATGGTTTTACAAAGCGCATGTCAACAACCGTAGCGTTCAATTTTTCTGCCACAGCTAAAGCATCTGGTAATAATGTACCAAAATTAAGAATAGCGATCTTTTTACCTTCACGAATAGTCTTAGATTTACCAATTTCTAATTCATGTAATGGTTCTAATTCAACACCAATAGCATTGCCTCGTGGATAACGCACTGCAGCAGGTTTACCACAATGATAACCAGTATGAAGCATTAAGCGACATTCATTTTCATCACTTGGTGTCATAATAACTAAATTAGGGATGCAACGCATGAAACTGATATCAAATGCACCTTGGTGTGTTGGACCATCAGCACCAACTATTCCAGCACGATCAATAGCAAACAACACTGGTAGATTTTGAATAGCTACATCATGAATGACTTGGTCATAGGCTCGTTGTAAGAATGTAGAATAAATAGCAACGACAGGTTTATAACCGCCGATGGCTAAACCTGCGGCTAATGTCACAGCATGCTGTTCAGCAATAGCAACATCAAAATATTGTTCAGGAAAACGATTTGAGAATTCTACCATACCAGAGCCTTCTCTCATCGCAGGGGTGATTGCCATTAATTTAGGATCATGTTCTGCGGTTTCACATAACCATTGACCAAACACTTGTGAATAGGTTGGTTTTGTATTAGATTTGGGTAGTTCACCTGTATGATAGTCAAACTTAGGAACGCCATGAAAACCAATAGGATCCTGTTCTGCGGGTTGGTATCCCTTACCTTTTTTAGTACGAATATGTAAGAATTGTGGGCCTTTTAAAGTTCTCATATTGCCTAATGTAGCAATAAGTTCTTCAATATTATGCCCATCAATTGGACCAATATAATTAAAGCCTAATTCTTCAAATAATGTACTAACAGGTGAAATAACTCCTTTTACGTGTTCTTCAGTTTTTTTCATGAAATTCTTAATTGGGGGAATATTATCAAGAATTTTTTTACTTCCATCACGTAAGCTAGAATAAAGCGTACCAGAAAAAATACGAGCAAGATGATTATTTAAGGCACCTACATTTTCAGAAATAGACATTTCATTATCATTTAAGATAACTAACATATCTGTATGCAATGCGCCAGCATGATTCATTGCCTCAAAGGCCATACCTGCTGTAATTGCACCATCGCCAATCACACACACAGTTTTTCGACCTGCATTTTCTTTTTCTGCAGCAATTGCAATACCTAATCCAGCACTGATTGATGTAGAAGAGTGACCTACACTTAATACATCAAATTCACTTTCCTCACGCCATGGGAAGGGATGAATCCCATTTTTTTGTCGAATTGTTGACATACGATCTCGACGACCTGTGAGGATTTTATGCGGATAAGCTTGGTGTCCTACATCCCATATCAGTTGATCAAAGGGTGTTTTAAAAACGTAATGTAAGGCAACAGTAAGTTCCACTGTTCCTAAACCAGAGGCCAAATGACCACTTGTTTGACTAACGCTTTCTAATAAATATTCACGTAACTCATTACAGACTTGAGGCAGTTGCTCTTTATTTAAAAGACGCAAATCATCTGGAGAATTAATTAAGGATAAAAGTGGATAATTTTGCATTTGTTAGTCAGTCCCACAAATTAACTTTGTCTATTAATAATAAATTCGGCTAGTGCTCGAAGTGCGGTTGTATCAAAAGGTAAATTTTCTAAAGTTCCCACCGCTGTTTGATAAAGCTCTTGAGCTTTTTGTTTTGCTCCTGCTAAGCCTAATAATTTTGGATAAGTACTTTTATCTGATTCTAGATCGGAACCTACATTTTTACCAATAGTAAGTTGATCGCCTTCAATATCTAAAATATCGTCTTGTACTTGAAAAGCTAAACCTATTGCGGCTGCATAACGCATTAACTGTTGTTCCAATGCTTTATTTTCAAAATGTGGCGAACAAATAAATCCCATAATTAATGCAGCAGAAAGTAAAGCACCTGTTTTATTTTGATGAATCAATTCTAATTCAGCTAATTGGATTTGTTTATGTTCTGAGATTAGATCTAGGCTTTGACCTAAACACATGCCAAAAACGCCTGAATGATGGCTCAACACTTGTACTAAACGTAATCGTTGTTCAGTGGAAAGTGCGGTAGCATTTGTGATAATTTCAAAAGCAAGAGCTTGTAACGCATCGCCAGCTAAAATAGCCGTCGCATGATCAAAAGCAATATGACAAGTTGGCTGGCCCCGACGCAATGTATCGTTATCCATTGCAGGTAAATCATCATGAATCAATGAATATGCATGAATAGCTTCAATAGCCGCCGCTGCATAATCAAGTTGGGCCATATCCGCACCAAGCATACGTCCTGTTGCATAGACTAAAAAAGGACGAATACGTTTTCCTCCTAACAATAATCCATATTTCATGGCATCAGCGAGAGGAGATGAATGACTATCAATATGTTGAAATTGATTAGTTAAAAATTGATTAACTCGATGTTGTGTTTGTTGTAAATCATCAGCAAATTGATACATTATAGACTCACTTATTCATCGCTAGCTTGATATTCCTCTAATTTAGCAGAGGTATTTTTTTCTAGCAAAATTTGAATACGTTGTTCGGCTTGCTGCAAACGTTGTTGCCCTAATTTAGCTAGATTGATGCCACTTTCAAATTGCTGTAAGGCTTCTTCAAGGGGTAAATCGCCACCTTCTAAACGAGTAACAATGGTTTCTAATTGTGTTAGTACTGTTTCAAAGTCTAAACTTGAATCTTGTTTGGGCTTACGAGCCATAATATTATCCTTTGGGTGATAATTTTGATTTTGTATTGTACTGCATTTTTAATCAGATGTTAAAAAAATAAAATCCCTAAAATCAATTCTTTAGGGATTTCAATAAGAGTCTGTATAATTAGAAACGGTATTCTATTTTAAATCCAACCTCATGTGTATAGTTTTTCGGTTCAGAAAGTGCGAATTGTTCTCCTGTATCTTCATCAATTTCAGTGACAGAATCAGATTTAAAGACTTTCCAACCACGATAGAATGGACCCACAGCTAACGTAGTATTATTAGCAAATTTTTTTGCAAGTAATAATTCTACCTCAATACCTTTACCATTATGTTGATGATTAAGAATTGTAGAATCAATGTAGGAATATTGTTTGCCTTGTAATAATTGATGATAGCTGATTTTAGGTGAGAACATATAGTTTTCGGAAAATGGAATATTTAACCCTAAGCCTAAATGAGCATATACAATTTCATTTTTACGATCGTAATCGTCAGTAGCCACTTTACTACTTAAATCACGTAATACACGATATCCAATACCAGGCTCAACAAACATTTCTGTCGCTGAATTAAATGGATTCCAACGATATTGATATAAGGCTCTGATATCATATACTTTACGAGGAAGATTTTTATTAACTACAGAACCATAATTTCCTTCTTGTTCTGCACCTGTATAAGTAATTTTCCCTTTAGAAAAACGCCCCTCTACTTTAACTGCATGATGTTCATTGAATAGATAGGCAGCTGAACCAGTGAGAGACCAAAGATTTCCACGTTGTTGCATAAAACGTTGACCATCTTGATATTCACGATAGGTTTCTTTATAGAACTCACTTCCTATAGCAAATTCCACTGGCATTGCTATAACATTTTGTGTACATAAAAAGGATGAAATGGCGAGAGTCATAACATATTTTTTCATTTTTTTTCCTTACAAATTTATGAGAAATTTCTGCTTCAGCAGATGAATAAAGTCTAAATACCCTTATTCACAGTGTTAGTATAAAATATTATTTTTCTTAGAAAAATAGGAAATATACAGATCTGAGCAGTACAGTTGATGATGATTGGGTATCCTTAAAAAATTTGTTATAATAATACGTTTCCTATAACTGATATAACTGATAACTATGAAATTTGTAATTAAACTATTTCCTGAAATTATGATTAAAAGCGAAAGTGTACGTAAACGCTTCGTGAAAATTTTAACGGGTAATATTCGTAATGTATTAAATAAGTATGATGATAGCGTTGCGGTGGTCCGCCATTGGGATTACATCGAAGTGCGGTCAAAAAATGAAGAAAATCGTGAGATGTTGATTGACTTGCTAGGTCGTATTCCTGGTATTCATCATTTTTTAGAAGTAGAAGAGAAACCTTTTACTACAATGCATGATATTTTTGAACAAACTTTAGCAGATGTGGGATCTTCCTTAGTAAATAAAACTTTCTGTGTTCGTGTACGTCGTAAGGGTAAACATGAATTTAGCTCATTGGATGTGGAACGTTATGTAGGTGGTGGTTTAAATCAACATATTGAATCAGCTAAAGTTAAATTAAGCCATCCTGACGTCACCGTGCGTATTGATATTGAGAACGATCACATGATGCTTGTTAAAGCACGTCATGATGGCATAGGTGGTTATCCGATTGGTACCCAAGAAGATGTTTTATCACTTATTTCAGGTGGTTTCGACTCGGGGGTTTCAAGCTATATGTTTATTCGCCGTGGTTCTCGAGTACATTACTGTTTCTTTAATCTTGGTGGTGCTGCTCACGAAATTGGTGTGAAGCAAATGGCTTATCATATTTGGAATCGTTATAGTGGATCACATAAAGTTCGTTTTATTGCAATTAACTTTGAAGACGTCGTAGGCGAAATTCTAGAGAAAGTGGATAATGGTCAAATGGGCGTTGTGCTAAAACGTATGATGGTGCGTGCAGCAAGCCGTGTAGCAGAACGTTTTGGTATTCAAGCCATTGTGACAGGGGAGGCTTTAGGACAAGTTTCAAGCCAAACATTGACCAATTTACGCTTAATTGATGAAGCCGCTAGTGCATTGGTGTTACGTCCATTAATTACCCATGACAAAGAGACAATTATCGCCATGGCGAAACAAATTGGTACAGAAGATATTGCTAAATCGATGCCTGAATTCTGTGGTGTCATTTCAAAAAATCCTACCGTAAAAGCAATTAAAGAAAAAATTGAAAAAGAAGAAATAAACTTCAATTTTCATGTATTAGATAGTGCGGTAGACAATGCGCAATATTTAGATATTCGTCAGATTGCTGAACAAACAGAAAAAGAGATTGTTGAAATAGATACAGTTTCCGTACTTACGCTAAATGATATTATTCTTGATATTCGTAGCCCTGAAGAACATGATGAACGTCCATTTAGCTTAGAAGGATATGAGGTTAAACATTTACCATTCTATAAATTGTCCTCTCAATTTAGTACATTACCACAAGATAAAACTTATGCGTTATATTGTGAAAGAGGCGTGATGAGCAAGTTACAAGCACTTTATCTCAAAGAAAATGGTTTTACTAATGTAAAAGTGTTTGCTCATAAAAAATAACCCAAAGCATAGTAGAAGTGCGGTTTATTTGTAATAATTTTATGCAAACCAACCGCACTTTTTGTTTGTGCGATCAACAAATTTGATGAGCCTTCGTACAATTTAAATTTTTCTATAAAAAATATTTGATCTGATAAATAAAAATTGCATCTAATCAATGCAATTGCTGAAATTTTTTGTTATTGTTAATCTCGGTTTAATTTAGAAGGAATAATAATGAATACTGTTTTATTAAAACTTAAACCTATTACAGCTGTTTTTTTGGCGCTTATTGCAGTTGCTATTCTTGGTTTTACGATGATTTTTCTTGGCTGGGTACCACAAATTTCTATTCTTTTAGTGGTTATTACATTATTAATGTTTGGACTTGTGAATAAAGTTCCTTTTGTCAAAATGCAAGAAGGTATGGCGAAAGGGCTGATGTCTGGTATTGGTGCGATTTATCTATTATTTTTTATTGGATTATTAGTTTCAGCTTTAATGTTGTCAGGTGCTATCCCAACTTTAATGTATTATGGTTTAAGCGGTATTTCTCCTAATCTTTTCTATATTTCAGCCTTTGTATTATCTTCTATTTTTGGTGTGTCATTAGGAAGTAGCTTAACGACCAGTGCGACAGTCGGGGTTGCATTTATGGGCATGGCTTCTGCGTTTGGTGCTAATCCTGCGATTGTAGCCGGGGCAGTAGTTTCAGGGGCATTCTTTGCGGATAAAACTTCTCCGCTTTCAGATACCACCACTATTGCGGCATCTATTGTGGGTATTGATATGTTTTCACATATTCGTAATATGATGTATACCACAGTGCCAGCCTGGATTCTCACTGTAATCTTATTATGGTTCTTTACTGAACCGGCAACAGCAAACGACTTTGCAAATATTGAAGAATTGAAAACAAAATTAGTTTCTACAGGTTTAGTACACTGGTATGCATTATTGCCTTTTATGGCACTCATTGTAATGGCAATTAAACGTGTCAATGCGATTTATATCATTGTGACTACAATCGTTTTATCACTTATTGTGACCTATATTCATAGCTCACCTACATTAGAAGAATTAGGTGGATATTTCTTCTCAGGTTATAAACCTGCTGAAAGCCTTAATTTAGGCGAAGTGGCATCACTTATTTCACGTGGTGGAATTAATAGTATGTTCTTTACTATTAGTATTGTGGTATTAGCTTTAAGCTTAGGTGGGTTGTTACAAGTATTAGGTATCTTGCCTGCATTACTTGCGGGGATAAATCGCTTCTTAACTACAACTGGGCGTGTAACTTTTGTAGTGGCAAGTACTGCGGTTGGAGTCAATTTTTTAGTTGGGGAACAATATCTCAGTCTATTATTATCTGGTAATGCATTCAAACCTGTTTATGATCGTTTAGGTTTAGCGCCTAAAAATCTATCTCGTACATTAGAAGATGCGGGTACTGTGATTAATCCATTAGTTCCTTGGAGTGTCTGTGGTGTATTTGTTAGCAGTGTATTGGGTATTCCAGTATTAGATTATGTACCTTATGCGTTTTTCTGTTATCTTTGCTTAATTCTTACATTACTGTTTGGGTTTACAGGGGTTACGATCAGTAAAGCTAAAAAATAAGCTAATAAAAAACCGCTTTAAATAAGCGGTTTTTTTACTAAAACTGAATATATAGTGAGAGTAGAATTTTACAGAAAACTACCGCACTTTAAAGATTACTATAAATTAAGAAGCGTTTTTGCCTTTTCAACGCCTAAACGAGGGCTGGTTAAAACAGACTTTCTAATTAGCGTTAATTGAGGTTCTAAAACAGCCATGCTCCCCTGAGCTAACACTATCACATCGACTTGTTCTTGAATTTGTTCTAGTTTTTCTAAAATATATTGATTATGTTCTTCAGGACCTTTTTTCATCAAAATATCCAATACACCATCAATTAAACAAGGAATAATTTCTACTTGCTTTTGTTGTTTATGTGCCTCTTTTTCAATAAGTTGGCAACTTGGCTCCATTGTTGATGCCACAGTACCAACAACGGCAATGCGTTGACCTAAGCCAATTGCTTTTTCTGCCATAGCTTGATCTATACGCAGAACTGGAACATTAACAGATTTTGCTGCAATTTCAGCGGCTTCTCCAACAGAAGAACATTGATTAAAAATTAAATTTGCACCGCACTTTTCTGCATTTTTAAAATATTCAACCATACGGCTGACAATATTAGGAGTAATATGACCAACAGTTTTTACTTCTTCCAATAAACTATCATCAACAATATTATGCACTTTAACATCAGGCATAATCTCATGGAAAAGTGCATTTAAATCTTTATGGCTCACAAGACTGGTATGCACAATAAATACTTTTTTAGTCATAAATTCTCCTTAGATCTTATGAGGTTAATTCCCCAATTAGCTCATCAATTGCTTGGCATAGCAAAATTCGATCATGGCGATATGATACATCATCTGCATTTAATCGTCTTGCCATTATTGTGATGCCTAAGTTATCGCAATTGTGAGAAAATTTAGGATCCGTAATAACACCATGAATAATTTTTTTACCAACAGTTTTATTTATCCAACGAATTCGTTCATCTAAACTAAGATTTGCGGCTGCACTTTTTTCATGTCCAAGATTATCAATAAAAATAATTTTAGCTTTTGTTGTTCGAAGAGTAGCCTTTATTTCCTTAAGTAATAATGCTGGCATAATACTTGTTAAAAAGCTACCTGGACCTAATAAAATAATATCTGCTTTTTCTAGAGCCAATACTGATTCAGGTGTCGCAATCACATTAGGTTCTAAATAAAGTGATACTGGTGGTTCAGGTAATCTATCAATTTCAACTTCCCCAATAATACGCTCACCATTTTTTAACACTGCGGCTAAATCTACAGGAATATCAGACATTGGAATAATTGAAGATTTAACTCGTAAGAAGTTTTTAATTAGATTAACGGCTTCCGTTGGTCTAATTTCCATATTGGCGAGAGCAGTCAAAATCAAGTTACCTAAATTGTGACCAGCTAAATCTCCAGTTCCTGTGAAACGATATTCAAATACAGCAGATGCAGTGGTGGGTTTGGCAATAATTTGGCTTAAACAATTGCGTAAATCTCCCCAAGCAATGCCTCCTTGTTGTAAGCGAATACGTCCAGTTGACCCTCCATTATCAGTTGTAGTCACAATGCCAGATAAGTTTTCTTTCATAAAACTTAAAGAAGACATGACACGTCCAAGTCCATGGCCACCACCAATTGCCACAATATGCTTTGATTCATTCAAATATTGATGTGTATAAGTTGGCTCCATCATTGTAAATATTCCTTATTATTTCTTATCTATACAATAATATTCATTTTTTTGATTATGGCAACGTAAAAAATAGACATGCAAAATGATTGTAAGTGACTATTATAATAAATAATTCTTTTGTTTTACATTTGTCATATGAATAAGTTTGAAATTTACACATGCGCTATATAATATATTATATAATTGATTTTAAACAATTTTTTGTTTTTTATATCTAGATCAAAGTATCTTAATGTATTACACTTGTATCCATCTTGTGAGTCATTTTAAAATGATTCAAATTTTGATTATACCGAGCTTGTTTACCTACGTTTTTTAGAAAATAGGGTAGCAATGCCAGCAATAGCAGTTCATGTTGCTCAGGGATAAGATTGGAAACGATTTATCCTCTCATTTTTAGTAAAGGTATTAAATGAACACAATTCCTATCAAAAATGTTGGAAGCGAACGCTTAGTCGATGCATTCCAACGTGAATACTATTATTTGCGATTGTCGATAACAGACGTTTGCAATTTCCGTTGTACTTACTGTTTGCCTAATGGCTATCATCCTCCTGCTCATAGAGAAAGTTTCTTGACTGTTGATGAAATTCGCCGAATCACCACTGCTTTTGCTGCAATGGGAACTGAAAAAGTTCGTATTACAGGAGGAGAACCCACTTTACGTAAAGATTTTCTAGCCATAGCTGAAACTATTAGCCAGATAGAGAATATTAAAAAAGTAGCGTTAACCACTAATGGCTATCGCATGGCTAAAGAGGTAGATGACTGGCAAAAAGCAGGTATTACTTCAATTAATGTGAGTGTGGATAGCCTTGATCCAAGGATGTTTCATAGTATTACGGGCGAAAATAAATTTCATGATGTGATGCAGGGTATTGATCGTGCTTTTGAAATTGGTTATTCAAAAGTAAAAGTCAATTCGGTATTAATGCGTGATTTAAATGATAAAGAATTTTCTCAATTTGTTGCTTGGGTAAAAGATAAACCAATTCAAATGCGTTTTATTGAATTAATGCAAACGGGTGAAATGGATAGTTTCTTTGATAAATATCATTTATCAGGCCAAGTGTTAGCCGATAAATTAATTAGAGATGGTTGGCAATTGCAACAAAAAGAACGTTCAGATGGGCCAGCAAAGGTTTTTAGCCATCCTGATTATATCGGAGAGATTGGTCTGATCATGCCTTATGAAAAGAATTTCTGTGCGAGTTGTAATCGGTTAAGAGTTTCTGCAAAAGGTAAGCTTCACTTATGCTTGTTTGGTGAGGAAGGTATTGAACTGAGAGATTTATTATCCTCAGATGAGCAGCAAGTGATTCTACAATCACGCTTATATGCCGCTTTACAAAGCAAGCGAGAACATCATTTCCTACACGAAGGAAATGCAGGTATTCGTACAAATTTAGCAACAATTGGTGGTTAAAAATTTTTTAAATTTTTACCGCACTTAGAGTAATTAAAATAAAAAAATCTTATGACAACATTTACCCATATCAATAGTAATGGCGAAGCCAATATGGTGGACGTTTCTGCTAAACAAGAAACTGTTCGAGAAGCAAGAGCCGAGGTTTATGTGACAATGTCACCTAAGACTTTAGAGATGATTCTTTCAGGCCAACATCATAAAGGCGATGTTTTTGCGACGGCTCGGATTGCTGGTATTCAAGCTGCAAAACGCACATGGGAGCTTATTCCTTTATGTCATCCATTGCTACTTTCTAAGGTGGAAGTTTCATTACAAGCTTTGCCAGAAACCAATCAAGTCCGTATTGAAAGTTTATGCAAATTAACTGGCAAAACGGGAGTAGAAATGGAAGCTTTAACCGCTGCAAGTGTGGCTGCTTTAACTATTTATGATATGTGTAAAGCAGTACAAAAGGATATGCTAATTTCTAATCTTAGATTATTAGAAAAGAGTGGTGGTAAATCGGGGCATTTCATTGCTAATAAAGTAGAGATAGAACTATGTTAAGAGTATTATTTTTTGCTCAGACTAGAGAATTAGTGGGTGTTGATGAATTAAATATTTCAGCAGAATTTCCAACTGCTGAAGCATTACGTGTACACTTAGCCAATCAAGGGGGGAAATGGCCCCTTGCTTTAGAGTCCGATAAATTATTAGTTGCCATTAATCAAACGTTATCTCCATTAGATTCTGCGATTAAAGCAGGCGATGAAATTGCATTTTTCCCGCCTGTAACAGGTGGTTAAGATGACTGATGTAAAAATTGCTGTTCATGAAGCTGAATTTGATCAAAATGCAGAATATCGTTGGTTATCTGAGCCTAATTCTGTAGGTGCTGCAGTCGTTTTTGTAGGTAAAGTGCGTGATTTAAATTTAGGTGATGAAGTATCAAGTCTTTATCTAGAACATTATCCTGTAATGACAGAAAAAGCATTGAGAGAAATTGTAGATGAGGCAACACAGCGTTGGCAGCTTCAACGTGTTTCAGTGATTCATCGTGTTGGCTTATTGCATATGGGGGATGAAATTGTTTTGGTTGGCGTCAGTTCTGCACATCGTGGTGATGCTTATCATGCTAATGAATTTATTATGGATTATTTAAAATCTAAAGCACCTTTTTGGAAAAAAGAACAGACAGATAAAGGTGAACGTTGGATTGAGGCAAGACATTCAGATAAAGAAGCATTAGAAAAATGGTAGATGCTGTTTTATGTGATAAATATAAAAAAGTGCGGTATTTTTACCGCACTTTTTGTTTCTATTGCGCTATCCTAGTTATTAAAGCACTTTCACAATGCTTTCTGCTAAATAGCGAATGTTATGTTCTGTAATTCCTGCAACGTTGATTCGTCCAGAACGAACAGCATAAATTGCAAATTCTTCTTTTAAACGATCAACTTGTTCTGCAGTTAATCCACTAAATGAAAACATTCCTTTTTGATCAATGATATAACTAAAATCTTCTTGTGCACCAAATTCTTTTAATAAGGAGACTAATTGTTCACGCATCGTTTTAATGCGTTCACGCATTTCAGTTAATTCATTATCCCATTCTTGACGTAAAGTTGGATCAGCCAATACTGTTGCAACTGTTTTAGCACCATGTGCAGGTGGATTAGAATAAATTGTACGAATAATAGATTTCACTTGCGTTAATACTTTATTGGCTGTTTCTGCATCATCTGCAATAATCGTTAAAGCACCTACACGTTCATTATATAATCCAAAATTTTTAGAGAACGAGCTTGCAACCAGTAATTCACGGTGGGTTTCAGCAAAAATACGTAAACCTGTTGCATCTTCATCTAAACCATTAGCCAAACCTTGATATGCAAAATCAAATAGTGGTAACCAGCCATTTTTTACTGATAATTCAGCTAATGTTTTCCATTGTTCAGGTGTTGGGTCAATACCTGTAGGATTATGACAACAACCATGAAGTAATACCACATCGCCAGGATTTGCTGCTTCTAGATCCGAAATTAAATTGTCCCAATCTAATCCCTTCGTTTCTGGGTTATACCAACGATATTCTTGAATGGTCACACCAGCTGCATTGAAAATTGCATGATGATTTGGCCAGGTTGGTTTACTAATCCATACGTTTTGTGCTTTTGTTTGACGACGTATAAATTCCGCCGCCACACGTAATGCACCTGTACCACCAAGGCTTTGGGCTGTAATTGCACGATTTTCTTTAATTATTTTAGAGTCTTTACCTAGAAGTAATTCTCGTACATAGGTACCATATTCTGGAATACCATGAATAGCTAAATAATTTTTAGTGGTTTCAGCTTCTAATAACCGTGTTTCTGCTTTTTTTACAGCACTCATAATAGGTGTTACACCATTACCATCCATGTAAACACCAATACCCAAATTTACCTTTGGGCTACGTGGATCTTTTTTATATGAATCAGCTAAACCTAAAATAGGATCATCGGGGGCAGCAGTAATATTTTTAAACATCATAATAAAATTTCCTTCTGTTCTGAATGTTGTGTTTTAAATTGCATGTTATTTTTATACTACAACAACTACAATTTGCAACCTTTGATTTAAAAAAATTTTATGATTTCTACTATTATTTAGATGAATCACAAAAAGTGCGGTTAAAAAATGATTTATTTTAATTTTTCAGCCACCCAGTCTAAACCAGAATGATAATCCTCTGGTAATTCATAGCGTAATTTTTTAAGTTGTTCAATAATCTGTGCTTTATTAGGATGTGCAATATTAATATGACCAACCTTACGACCAGCACGAACTTCTTTGCCATACCAATGAATTTGACTAAAAGGAGTATTTAACCATTGAGGATTATGTGCCGTGCCAATTAAATTAATCATAACACTCGGTGCAAAAGGAATTAAGGTAGGGGTTGGTAAATCTAATAATGCTCTTAAATGTAATTCAAATTGGCTTATAGAACAGCCTAATTGTGACCAGTGACCGCTATTATGAACACGTGGAGCCAGTTCATTAATTAATAATTTTTCACCTACCACAAAACATTCCATTGCCATCACACCGACATAATTTAAGTTTTCCATAATTTTGCTAAGCATGCTTTCTGCTTGTTTTTGTTGGTGTGATTGTTGTGGAAAACTTATATCGGTTACGCTATAACGCAAAATACCATTTTGTTGTAGATTATGTGTCACAGGATAAAAAAGTGTTTCACCATTTCTAAATCTAGCACCTACTAAAGAAATTTCATAATCGAAGGGAATAAATTTCTCTGCAATCACTTCACCGAATAAATCTTCGCTAATTAGCTCTTTATTATCCTTCGTTATAATCCATTGACCACGGCCATCGTATCCGCCCATACGGCGTTTAACGACAACTTTTTCACCTATATTAGTGAAAATTTCAGGCCATTGATTAGGATTTTTTACTACACACCAAGGTGAAGTAGGCAAATTTAATTCATCTAATAAAGATTTTTGTGTCAAACGATCCGCAGTTTTTCCAAATACATCTCGATTGATAAACTTATCATGCTGAGCAAGCATGGTTGTTAATGGTGTTTCTTCCCAACGTTCAATTTCTGCCGTAATAATAGCATCTGAGGGTAAATCAAATACTGGAGCATTAAACGCTAAAGGTTCTACATTAATATCTAGTGGGGCTCCTGCATAGCGAAGCATACGACCTAATTGACCATTACCTAATACATAAACTGTAGGGTAGAGCGCACTTTTTTGCATATTAAATCTCTTATATTTAGGACTTGTTAAACTCTTGGATCTGGATTTTCTAATACGGACTGGGTTTGTTCAGTTCTGAATTTTTGTAAACGTGCTGATAATTCAGTATCCCAGCAACCAAGGATTTGTGCCGCAAGTAGCCCCGCATTGGCAGCTCCAGCAGGCCCAATAGCTAAAGTCCCCACTGGAATTCCTTTAGGCATTTGCACGAT
Organism: Mannheimia massilioguelmaensis; assembly: GCF_000940515.1. NCBI lineage: Bacteria > Pseudomonadati > Pseudomonadota > Gammaproteobacteria > Pasteurellales > Pasteurellaceae > Mannheimia > Mannheimia massilioguelmaensis. The sequence goes on along the minus strand of NZ_CDQL01000008.1, from coordinate 356,452 downwards.
AGAGTAAAGGCTATCAACACCACTTAGCATTGAGCTTTTTACAGGAACACCTAATACAGGCACTAGTGTTTTGGCTGCAATCATACCTGGTAAATGTGCAGCGCCTCCCGCTCCAGCAATAATAACTTTATATCCGTTTTCAACCGCACTTTCTGCAAAACTAAATAATTTATCAGGCGTACGATGAGCGGAAACAATTTCAACATGATATGCTACATTTAGTTGGTCAAGAACAGCAGTTGCTTCTTGCATAGTTGCCCAGTCACTTTTCGAGCCCATGACAATCGCAATTTGAGGTTTTACATTTGACATAATAATTTGTTATCCATTAAAAAATGATAAGTATAAGCTGGATTAGAATAGCACACCGGGCAAACGATTGCGATAGCTTTTTAGAGCAACTTTTAAATTCATTATTATGCTATAATATAACTTGAAAAACTGAAAAAAACTTTGCAAGTTTGCCTAGAAAATCATATCCTACATATTGATTTTTAGCCCCAAATAAATGGATTACTTTATGCATGCTAAAGCAAAATATAGAAAAGACTATAAAAATCCGGACTTTACTGTTACAGATATTTATCTTGATTTCCAACTTGACCCACATAAGACAGTTGTTACTGCAAAAACTCAATTTACACGTTTGAATGCTGAATCAACGACATTGTGTTTAGATGGCCATAGTTTTCAATTTGTATCAATCAAGTTAAATGGAGAAGATTTTACATCTTATAAACAAGATGGTGAAAGCTTAACCCTCGATTTATCTAATACTAATCCAGATCAATTTGAATTAGAAATTGTGACCAATTTAGTGCCAGCAGAAAACACCTCTCTACAAGGGTTATATCAATCTGGAGATGGCATTTGTACACAATGTGAAGCGGAAGGCTTTCGTCAAATCACATATATGTTAGACCGCCCTGATGTATTGGCTCGTTACACCACAAAAATTACGGCAGATAAAACGAAATATCCATTCCTACTTTCAAATGGTAATCGTATTGCCAGTGGTGATTTAGACGATAAGCGTCATTGGGTCGAGTGGCAGGATCCATTCCCGAAACCAAGTTATTTATTTGCTTTAGTGGCAGGTGATTTTGATTTATTAGAAGATCATTTCATAACTAAAAGTGGTCGCAATGTAAAACTTGAGCTTTATGTTGACAGAGGAAATCTTAATCGTGCCACTTGGGCAATGCAAAGCCTTAAAACTGCAATGAAATGGGATGAAGAACGTTTCGATTTAGAATATGACCTCGATATTTATATGATTGTTGCTGTGGATTTCTTCAACATGGGAGCAATGGAAAATAAAGGTCTAAACGTCTTTAATAGTAAATATGTTTTAGCTAATCCAGAAACAGCGACAGATGCTGATTATTTAGCTATTGAATCGGTGATCGGGCATGAATATTTCCATAACTGGACGGGTAATCGTGTAACTTGTCGTGACTGGTTCCAGTTAAGTTTAAAAGAAGGCTTAACGGTTTTCCGTGATCAAGAGTTTTCATCAGATGTCGGTTCTCGTGCAATCAATCGCATTAAAAATGTGAAGTTATTACGTACTGCACAATTTGCAGAAGATGCGAGTCCAATGTCTCACCCAATTCGTCCTGAAAAAGTATTAGAAATGAATAACTTCTATACTATGACCGTATATGAAAAAGGTGCGGAAGTGATTCGCATGATTCATACGTTATTAGGTGAGAAACGTTTCCAACAGGGCATGAAATTGTATATTGAACGTAATGATGGTAAAGCAGCAACTTGTGATGATTTTGTGCAAGCAATGCAAGATGCATCTGGCGTTGATTTGAAATTATTCAGTCGTTGGTATAGTCAATCAGGCACTCCTGAATTAACGATCACTGATAGCTATGACGACAAAAAACATATTTATAAATTATTTGTATCACAAATGACACCACAAACCGCAGATCAAATGGATAAAGCAAATTTACATATTCCATTGAAAATTGCGTTATATGATATCAAAGGCATGCCATTTACTTTATTAAATGGTGGGCAAGCAGTGAGTGATGTTTTAGATGTGGTGCTTAAAGATCAAGTGTTTGAGTTCCATGGTGTGACTAGCAAACCAGTACCTGCTTTATTATGTGATTTTTCTGCACCTGTAAAATTAGACTATGATTACAGCAGAGAACAATTAATTACATTATTAAAATTTGCTCATAATGAATTTGTTCGTTGGGATGCAATGCAAATGTTATTTGCACAAGAGTTACGACGTAACTTAACTGCCTATCAACAAAATATGGAATTGACATTCTCACCAGAACTTCTCAATGCATTGAAGCAAGTTTTAGAAAATTATCAAAGCAACATTGAATTAACTACATTAATTCTAACATTACCAAAAGAAACAGAATTTGCTGAGCTATTTAAAATCATTGATCCTGAAGGTATTGCCGTGGTATGTGATTTTATGCAACGTTCAATTGCAGAAGGTTTACAGGAGTTATGGTTAAAAACTTACCATGAAATTCATTTAGATGAATATCAAATTAATATGCAAGATATTGCATTACGTGGTATGCGTAATCTTTGCTTACAATATTTAGCCTTTACGGATTATGGTAATACATTAGTCCATAAACATTATACATATGCTAATAATATGACGGATACTTTATCAGCCTTAAATGCTGCCACAAGGGCACAACTGACTTGCCGTGATAACATCATGAAAGATTTTGAAGAAAAATGGCAACATGATGGTTTAGTGATGGATAAATGGTTTAACTTGCAAGCCACTCGTCCAGATGAAAATGTCCTATTATTAGTGCAACAATTAATGGAACACCCAAGTTTTAACTTTAATAATCCGAATCGCTTACGTGCATTGGTAAGCAGTTTTGTCAATCAAAATGTTAGAGCATTCCATGCTAATGATGGCTCTGGATATCGTTTTTTGACGGATATCTTGATTAGATTAAATGAAAGTAATCCTCAAGTTGCGGCACGTTTAATTGAACCATTAATTCGTTTTGCTCGCTATGATAGCCAACGCCAAACCTTAATGAAACGTGCATTAGAACGGTTGAATGAAGTCGAAAATCTATCTAAAGATTTGTTCGAAAAAATAGAAAAAGCGCTTCAATAATTTAATAAAAGTGCGGTAAAATTTACCGCACTTTTTATTTTGTATTAAAATAATCCAGTGAGATGAAAATATGTTATATCCATTAATTCGCAAGGGAATCTTTTCATTAGAGCCTGAAAATGCGCATGATTTAGCCATTAAAGCACTTCATTTAGCAAATAATCCATTTCTTAATCAGTTAATGCACATAATTTTTGCTTGTCCTCAAGGTTGTGAAAAAACGGTCATGGGCATTAAATTTAAAAATCCCATTGGTTTGGCAGCGGGAGCCGATAAAAATGGTGATGCGATTGATGGATTTGGTGCAATGGGTTTCGGTTTTGTGGAAGTTGGAACTGTAACGCCCTTACCTCAAGATGGTAATGAAAAACCACGTCAATTTCGTATTATTGAGGCCGAAGGGATTATTAATCGCAATGGTTTTAATAATTACGGTATAGATTATCTTATTGAAAATGTGAAAAAAGCAAAATTCGATGGGGTGATTGGTATCAATATTGGTAAAAATAAAGTTACTCCTGTTGAGCATGGTAAAGATGATTATATTTTCTGTTTAAATAAAGCCTATAACTATGCAGATTATATTACTATTAATATTTCATCTCCGAATACACCAGGATTGCGTCAGTTACAATATGGTGATGCTTTAGATGATTTATTGAAATCCATTAAAGAACGCCAAGCTTATTTAGCTAATGTTTATAATAAATACGTGCCAATTACAGTAAAAATTGCACCTGATCAGACGGAAGAAGAATTAGTACAAATTGCAGATACATTACGTCGCCATAAAATGGATGGTGTGATTGCAACAAATACTACAATTTCACGTGATACGGTTGTTGGCATGGAAAATTCAGAACAGATAGGTGGATTAAGTGGTAAACCATTGCAAAATAAAAGCACTGAAATTATTCGTCGTTTATATCAAGAATTAAAGGGTGAAATTCCTATTATTGGTAGTGGTGGTATTGATGGCGTGCCAAATGCAAAAGAAAAAATTGCCGCTGGTGCAGAATTATTACAGGTTTATTCAGGTTTAATTTATCACGGACCCGCTTTAGTTAGAACGCTAGTTGAAGCTATCAACTAGCGTAGTTAAAGTGCGGTAGAATTTACCGCATTTTTTATTTATAAGAGAAAACAATGTTAACTAAAATTTATGACTTGCATTGTCATAGCACGGCTTCTGATGGAGTGTTATCTCCAAGTGAAGTGGTACAACGAGCCTATGAGCATGGAGTTCAAGTATTAGCAATTACCGATCATGATACGATTTCTGGTTTATCAGAGGCTAAAACTCAAGCTAAAAAGTTAGGTATGCAATTTATTAATGGGGTAGAAATTTCTACATCATGGGAAAACAAAGGTATTCATATCGTCGGATTAGGATTTGATGAAAATTCTACAGAATTGACCGCACTTTTGACACGTCAGGCTGAGTTACGTTATCAACGAGCATTAACTATTAGCGAAAAACTGGCGAAAGTCGGTGTACCTAATGCTTTTGAAGGCGCAAAAACTTTTGCGTCTGGTGAAGTCACTCGAGCGCATTATGCCAGATATCTCGTACAAATTGGCAAAGTTGCCAATGAAAGCCAAGCTTTCAAACGTTATTTGGGGCAAGGTAAATCTTGTTTTGTAAAATCAGAATGGACAGATATTCCTAGTGCAATTAATGTGATTAAACAAGCAGGTGGAGTATCAATTATTGCCCATCCATTACGCTATACGATGACCAGTCGTTGGGTCAAACGCTTAATTGCTGACTTTAAATCTTGGGGCGGACAAGGTATGGAAATTTCAAATTGTGGGCAAACACCAGATCAACGCCAATTATTAGCGAAGTGGGCAAATGAGCATCAGTTATTCGGATCTGTGGGTTCAGACTTTCATTTTCCTTGTAGTTGGGTAGAGTTAGGAAAATCGCTATGGTTACCAGAAAATGTCATGCCAGTTTGGTCTATATTAAATATTGATTAATTTTGGTATGCAATTTAGGTAATTTAGTGTTGGCAAGGTTTATTATTTTTATATAACTAAACAAGAACTAATCGCTTAGTACAAAATGTTATAACATATCTTAAAATTGCGTTATAATTAGCCGTATTTTATTTGATGTGGGGCAGTATTATGAGCCAATTCTTTTATATTCATCCAGATAATCCACAAGTACGATTAATTAATCAAGCCGTTGAAATTTTACGCAATGGTGGTGTGATTGTATATCCAACGGATTCAGGTTATGCATTAGGTTGCATGATTGGAGATAAACATGCGATGGATAGAATTGTGCAGATTCGTCATCTACCTGAAGGCCATAATTTTACTTTAGTTTGTAGCGATTTATCCGAGCTTTCAAATTATGCTCATGTGAGTAATACGGCTTATCGCCTTATCAAAAATAATACACCAGGTCGTTATACCTTTATTTTAACAGCGACAAAAGAATTACCTCGTCGCTTAATGACATCCAAGCGTAAAACGATCGGTATTCGTGTCCCAGATAATCAAATTGCCTTAGATTTATTAAAAGCTCTTGGCGAACCAATTTTATCTTGTTCACTTATGTTGCCAAATGAAGAGCATATTGCACAATCTGATCCAGAAGAAATTAGGGAAAGATTAGAGCATCACATTGATTTAATTATTCACGGTGGCTATTTAGGACAAGAACCCACAACAGTGGTTGATTTAACAGAAGATACGCCTGTTATATTGCGTAAAGGAAGTGGCTCAATCGAACCATTTAATTAATTTAACTTACTAGCAAAATTTGCAAGTAATAAGACGCTTGTGAAAGCGACAAGGAAACTTATGAAATTTCAAACAGGAAAATTCCACAATAAAAACGCTCAGCAAAAAAATCTAGCAAACAGACCGCACTTTGAGCGTGGTGAACGTTCAGAAAGAGGAGAAAAACCTTCATTTGAACGTAAAGGTCGCTCTGATGAACGCCGTTCTTTTAATAGAAATGAAAGAAATGATAATCGTCGTAGTTCATCATTTGATAGAAAAGAATCTTCTGATAATCGCCGAACAGATTCTAATGGGAATACCTTTAGCCGCAATATTCATTCAGAGCGACGTAATGAAAGAAAAGCTATTGAACGCAAGCCATTACCAATGCGTAAACCTAAACCTGATCAACCTGTAGAACGAACAGCTACAGTAGAGGGAGAAAAATTACAAAAAGTATTGGCTCGTGCCGGGCAAGGTTCTCGCCGAGAGCTAGAAACTATTATTGCTGAAGGACGTGTCAGCGTTGATGGTAAAATTGCCTCATTAGGCGATCGTGTGACGGTTCACCCTGGTCTAAAAATTCGTATTGATGGACATTTAATTAATTTAACCGTAGCACAAAAAGAAGTTTGTCGTGTATTAATGTATTACAAACCAGAAGGCGAGTTGTGTACACGCCATGACCCTGAAGGTCGCGCAACTGTTTTTGACCGTTTGCCTCGCTTAACTGGCTCTCGCTGGATTGCGGTAGGACGTCTTGATATTAATACATCTGGATTATTGCTATTTACCACAGATGGCGAACTTGCCAATCGTTTAATGCATCCAAGCCAAGAAGTTGAACGTGAATATTCTGTGCGAGTATTTGGTCAAGTCGATGACTCAATGCTCCAACGTTTAAGAAAAGGCGTTCAATTAGAAGATGGACCTGCAAATTTCAAAACAATTAAAGCTGTAGGCGGCGTTGGATTAAATCAATGGTTTGATGTGACCTTAATGGAAGGTCGTAATCGTGAAGTTCGCCGTTTATGGGAAAGCCAAGGCATACAAGTAAGCCGCTTAATCCGTATTCGCTATGGTAATATCCAATTAATGAAAAGCTTACCTCGTGGCGGTTGGGAAGAAATGAGCTTAGAAAAAGTCAATTATCTTCGTGAGTTAGTCGGATTACCAGCTGAAACAGAAACTAAACTCGACGTAACGAACCCTAAACGTCGAGCAAAAACAGGACAAATTCGTAAAGCAGTAAAACGTTATTCAGAAATGACTAAACGTTATAAAAAGTAGCCTATAAAATTTTTAAAAATCAGACCGCACTTTGATCTTTCCAAAAGTGGTATAGGTTAATAAATTTAATACTTAGCTCTGTATTCTAACATTTAAGACAGTTCACTTATATCATAATAGGGTGCATCAAAAGGAATATTTTATGAAAATTCAACAACTTCGCTATATTGTAGAAATTGTAAATCAAAATCTAAATGTAACTGAAGCTGCGAATGCGCTTTATACTTCACAACCAGGAATTAGTAAACAAGTACGGTTACTTGAAGATGAACTAGGTTTGGAAATTTTCGAACGTAATGGTAAGCATATTAAGGCGATCACTCCAGCTGGCAATAAAATAGTTGCTATTGCTCGTGAATTGTTAGTCAAAACGCAGGCAATTAAATCTGTTGCAAATGAATATACCCAGCCGAATCACGGGGTTTTGCGCATTGCAACAACAAATACACAAGCTCGTTATATGTTACCAGGCGTGATTGAACGTTTTTCTAAACAATATCCTGATGTCAGTTTGCATGTTCACCAGGGCTCGCCAAATCAGTTGTATGATGCATTATTATCAGGTGAAGTGGATTTAGCTATTACTACAGAAGCTCAATATTTATTTGATGATGTAGTGTTATTACCTTGTTATATGTGGAATCGTTCTATCGTTGTGAATCCCTGTCACCCATTAGCTAAATGTAAAAATCTTACTATTGAAGAATTAGGCAAATATCCATTAGTAACTTATACCTTTGGTTTTACTGGGGTTTCAGATTTAGATTATGCTTTTAGTAGCGCTGGTATTTTGCCAAATATTGTTTTTACGGCAACAGATGCTGATGTGATTAAAACTTATGTGCGTTTAGGGCTAGGCGTTGGCATTATTGCTTCTATGGCACATACTCCAGAAGATACTGATTTAGTAAAGATTGATGCAAGTCATTTATTTAAATCGAGCATGACGCAGATTGCCTTTAAACATAGTACTTTTTTACGTAATTATATGTATGATTTTATTAATTATTTTTCACCACACCTGACTCGTACATTGGTAGAAAAAGCCGAGAAGTTAAGGGATAAAACAGCAGTACAAAAATTATTTGATGGTCTTGAATTAGAGCAAAAATAATTCGATAGATTAAATTTTGTAGATAATTGAACCGCACTTTTTTGATAAAGTGCGGTAATTTTTTAGAAAAAATTAGGGAATGCTATGAAAAAGATAGTGAAATATTTTGTCATTTTAATTGTTTTTTCATTCTTTGCATTTTGGTTTTATACCATTTATATGACTAAACTTACTGGTTGTTCGGTAAAATCTGGCGATGCTGTATTTCAAGATAGATTAGTTTGTGACAAACAAGAAATTGTGCCTACGGGGTATTTAAGTTCAATGTTGCAAGAGCCTAATTTAATAGCAAGAGCGGTTTCGACCTATAAAGAGGGAGATAAACTTTGTTATACGGATGAGCAGAAATTTTATATTTACAATATCAAAGAGAAAACGACACAAGTACTTAACCTTGAAGAATTTATTAAAGTCAATCACAGTCAGTTTAAGCTATCTTCAGATTTTTATACATTACCTGATGACTATTTAAAAGAATTTGCCAATAATTGTAAAAAATAAGAACAGACTAAAAGGCCGCAGATAAAATGCGGTCTTTTTGTCATTTTTTGCTCTTGATAAGATTTACCGTGAAGCAGATCACATTTTTAAGAAAATTCCTCTAATCTTCCCACTTAATAAATATAAATAATAATTATTCTCTTTTATTAAAATAAATAATAATGTACTATTTCGAATGTTAAATGTTCGAAAACGAATATTTTATTTGAAGCTTATTTAGGAGAACCTAATATGAAAAGAAATGAACAATTAGAAAAAATCAGTTCAGTTGAAAAATGGGACTTCATTGTTATTGGTGGTGGTGCTAGTGGATTAGGCATCGCATTAGATGCCAGTTCAAGAGGATATAAAACTTTATTGTTAGAAGCTTATGATTTCGCTAAAGGGACTTCAAGCCGTAGTACTAAATTAGTGCACGGTGGCGTACGTTATCTCGCTAATGGTGATGTGGCTTTAGTTAAAGAAGCATTACGTGAGCGAGGACGCTTAGCTAAAAATGCGGGTCATTTATTTAAAAATCAAAATTTTATTATTCCTAATTACACATTGAAAGATAGTGTGATGTATCGAATCGGTTTGGGTATATATGATTATTTAGCTGGAAAATTAAGCCTCGGCAAAACAATTGCGATTAGCAAGCAAGAAGCTAAAAATCGCTTACCGACCTTAAATGATAAAGATCTTAAAAATGGGGTCGTTTATAAAGATGGACAGTTTGATGACGCACGCTTAGCCATTAACCTCGCTCAAACAATTGTAGAACAAGGCGGAACGGTTTTAAATTATGCCAAAGTCACCGAGCTACATAAAAATAGCCAAGGTAAAATCGATGGTGTGACCTTTATTGATGGATTAAGCCAGCAAGAACATAAAATATTGGGAACGGCCATTATTAATGCTACTGGCGTATTTATGAACGATATTCTTTCTATGGATCATGGCATAAATAAAAAATTTGTTGTGCCAAGCCAAGGGATTCATTTAATTTTAGATAAATCATTCTTACCAAGTGATGATGCTTTGATGATTCCAAAAACCTCTGATGGACGAGTATTATTTGCTGTGCCTTGGCATGATCGTATTGTAGTTGGAACAACAGATACGTTAATTGAAGAACCTTCTTACGAGCCTATTCCACTAGAGCAAGAGATTACTTTTATTTTGGATACCGCAGGGCAGTATCTTACTAAACAACCAACACGAGATGATGTGTTGTCTATTTTTGCAGGATTACGACCACTAGCAGCGCCTGAAAAAGCAGGACAAAGCACAAAAGAAGTTTCTCGTAGCCATAAAGTAATTACTGATCCAACAAGTGGCTTAGTGACAATTACAGGTGGTAAATGGACAACCTATCGTCAAATGTCAGAAGATACTGTTGATGAGGCATTAAAAGTTCATTCAGAATTAGTTGCTAAACCTTGTGTTACCGTAAATCTATCTATTCACGGAAATATTCCACGTGAACAAGTGAATCTAAACGATCATCTTTATGTGTATGGAGCGGATATTCCAGCGTTAAAAGAGTTAATGAATAGCCATGCTGAAATGGCGGAAAAACTTCATCCCAACCAACCTTATACGGTAGCAGAAGTGATATGGGCTGTACGTGAAGAGATGGCTCAAACAGTCGAAGATGTATTATCACGTCGTGTCAGAATGCTATTTTTAGATTCTCGAGCAGCTATTGATAGTGCGGCTAAAGTAGCCCATATTATGGCACAAGAGTTAGGTAAAGATGAGCAATGGCAACAGCAACAAGTGGCTAAATTCTTAGAAGTGGCTCGCCATTATTTGCTTGTAGATTATCAGCCTCAAGCTTAAAAAGTGCGGTTAAATTTTAACAATTTTTATAAACTAAAAAGCCCTGAAATGATGGGGCTTTAAAAGTTAGATTTTTAATTCAAGGACTGGGTTCTGTACTCCACAGCACTCAGTCCTTTTTATTAGTTAATTAGAAACTCGCATTACGTGGTGTACGAGGGAATGGAATAACTTCACGAATGTTTTGTAAACCTGTTACATATACGATTAAACGTTCAAAACCTAGACCAAAACCAGAATGTGGAACAGTACCATATTTACGTAAATCACGATACCACCAGTAATCTTCTGGATTTAATCCCATTTCAGCCATTCGGGCATCTAATACGTCTAAACGCTCTTCACGTTGTGAGCCACCAATAATTTCACCAATTCCAGGCGCTAAAACATCCATTGCCGCAACAGTTTTACCATCTTCATTGAGACGCATATAGAATGCTTTAATATCTTTTGGATAGTTTTTAACAACTACTGGTGATTTGAAGTGTTCTTCTGCTAAATAGCGTTCATGTTCAGAAGAAAGGTCAATGCCCCAAGATACTGGGAATTCGAATTTTTTGCCTGATTTCAATAATACGTCAATGGCATCTGTATAGTCGATTTGAGCAAAATCAGAAGCAACAAATCTTTCTAAACGAGAAATAACATCTTTATCAATGTGTTTCTCAAAGAATTTTAAATCGTCCATACGCTCTTTTAATACTGCATTGAATACGTATTTCAACATATCTTCTGCTAATTTTGCGTTATCTGCTAAAGTGGCGAATGCAACTTCAGGTTCAACCATCCAGAATTCTGCAAGGTGACGTGTTGTATTTGAGTTTTCTGCACGGAAAGTAGGTCCAAAGGTATAGATTTTACTTAATGCACAAGCATAAGTTTCACCATTTAACTGACCAGATACGGTTAAGAATGATTCCTTGCCAAAGAAGTCTTGGCTGAAATCAACTTTACCACTTTCAGTACGAGGTAGATTTTCTAAATCTAAAGTAGAAACGCGGAACATTTCCCCAGCACCTTCGGTATCTGAAGCAGTAATTAATGGCGTGGCAACCCAGTAAAAACCTTGTTCATTAAAGAAGCGGTGAATTGCTTGTGCCAAACAATGGCGAACACGAGCAACAGCGCCGATAATATTAGTACGTGGGCGTAAATGAGCTACTTCTCGTAAATATTCGATACTATGACGTTTTGCTGCCATTGGATAAGTATCAGGATCTTCAACCCAACCAGTAACTTCTACAGAAATTGTTTGTAATTCAAGTGATTGACCTGCCGCTGGAGATTCAGTAACAGTACCTGTCACAATAACAGAACACCCTGTAGTTAAACGTAAAACTTCCGATTCATAATTTTCGATATCATTATTGACGATGGCTTGAATAGGATCAAAGCAAGAACCATCATAAACGGCTAAAAAAGAAAGCCCAGCTTTAGAGTCACGACGAGTACGTACCCAACCACGCACGGTTACAGTATCACCAACTGCAATTTTACCTTGTAGCACTTCAGCCACAGATGCGATTTTTGACATTTTAAACCTCAAACTTTGTTTTAAATTTTTTTAAAATAGAAACGCAGAGTAGTTTACCTTAAGTTGTCTGATTTACCAAAATTAAATGTAATATTAAGTATAGTTTAGCCTAGCTTTAACTTATTCGAATGTCATGAAAATTTCATTACTGAAAGTGAATATGTTGGTTTTTTATTGTCTCATAATTTGCTAGAATAGCGCGACGAATTTATCGGAGAGAGTTAATGACAATAATTTCAGCAGAGGCGGAGAAAGTCCGTAATGCATTAATCGAAAAAGGAATTGAAACTCCGATGATTGCACTTACTCAAACTAAAGACGAACGTCGTACGCATATTGAAAAACATATGCGAGAGGTTATGCAATTAATCGGGTTAGATTTAACAGATGATAGCTTAGAAGAAACACCTGTTCGTTTAGCTAAAATGTTTGTAGATGAAATTTTTAGTGGCTTGGATTATGTTAATTTTCCTAAAATTACTAATATTGAAAATCGCATGAAAGTTAGCGAGATGGTATTGGTCAATGATATCACTTTGACCAGTACTTGTGAGCATCATTTTGTGACTATTGATGGCTTAGTTTCTGTTGCGTATTATCCGAAAAAATGGGTAATTGGCTTATCTAAAATCAATCGTGTCGTCAAATTTTTTGCACAGCGTCCGCAGGTTCAAGAACGGTTAACAGAACAAATTTTATTAGCATTTCAAACGATTTTAGAAACGGAAGATGTTGCTGTATATATAAAAGCTACCCACTTCTGTGTAAAATGTCGAGGTGTAGAAGATACCAATAGTTATACGGTAACATCCGCATTTGGTGGTGTATTCTTACAAGATAGAGAAACTCGAAAAGAATTTTTAACTTTAATCAATAAATAATCCTCAACGCAGAATCAATATTCTGCGTTTTTGTTTTTAATTATGCAAAAACTGATTATTGTTCGTGGGCATTCTGGTTCTGGTAAAACGACTTTCGCTCAACAACAAATTGCCCAATTTGAATTATCGTATCCACAAAGTAAATATTTTCATATTGAAAATGATCTATTTTTGATGGAAGGCAACAACTATGTTTGGAGCGAATTACGTTTTCAAGAAGCAAAACTAAAAGCGCGTAATGCTCTTAAGTCTGCCTTTAAATTTTGTCAAAAACATACCGCACTTGATTGTTTAATCATCGTGAGTAATGTGGGGATTAATCGCAATGAAATCTATCGTATGATTAAGCAAGCTGAAAAACAGCATATGCAAGTGCAGATTTATCGTTTAAAAACTTTCTATAAAAATATTCATCAAGTTTCAGATGAGGTTGTTAAAAGTATGTTTAATCGTTTGAACGAATTGCCAATTGAAGGTGAGATGATCATTGAGTAAAAGTGCGGTAAACTTTATAAAAATTTTTAGATATTAATGGATTTAATCAACAATGAAAATTGCACTTGGGATTGAATATAGCGGGCAGAATTATTTTGGCTGGCAACGCCAAGAAAAAGTCCATTCTGTGCAAGAAGAATTAGAAAAAGCCATTTCTTTTGTGGCAAATGAAAAGATTGAAGTTTTTTGTGCGGGGCGTACTGATTCTGGCGTTCATGGGACAGGTCAAGTAGTACATTTTGAAACTCATGCTATTCGTCCAGAAAAAGCTTGGGCTTTCGGAACCAATGCTAATTTACCTGATGACATTGCAGTGAAATGGGCAAAACAAGTACCAGATGATTTTCATGCTCGTTTTAGTGCCACGGCAAGACGTTATCGTTATATTTTATATTGTAATAAATTACGGTCAGCTATTTTGCCTTATGGCGTCACGCATACCCATCTTGAACTTGATCATCATTTGATGCAACAAGCTGGACAATTTTTATTAGGGGAAAATGATTTTTCTTCATTCCGAGCCGCACAATGTCAATCTAAAACACCTTGGCGTAATATTCATCATTTACACGTGATTAGAAAAGGTGACTTTATTATTGTCGATATTAAAGCTAATGCCTTTGTGCATCACATGGTACGCAATATTGTTGGCAGTTTAATGGAAGTAGGTTGTGGTCATCAGCCTGTAGAATGGATGAAATGGTTATTAGAACAAAAAAATCGTTCTCTCGCAGCACCCACAGCTAAACCTGAGGGTTTATATCTAGTGCATGTTACCTATCCTGAAAACTATAATTTGCCAACGAGCCCATTAGGACCATTATTTTTAGCAAATGATTTATGGTAGGTCAGAGCAGTTGTAAAATAAAATAGTGTAAAATAAGTTAAATTTGTGGTTAAATAAACACAATTTTACTGTTTTATAAAAAAATGCGATATATCGTATTTTTGCTAATTAAATTAATCATAAATAAGGTTAAAAATGAGCTGGATTGATAAGATTTTTAGTAAAAACCCCATTTCTAATTCTCATAAAGCAAACGTACCAGAAGGGGTTTGGACAAAATGTACATCTTGCGAACAAGTTTTATATCGTGATGAACTTACTCGTCACTTAGAAGTGTGTCCTAAATGTGGGCACCATATGCGAATTGATGCTCGCAAACGTTTATTAGCACTACTTGATAGTGAAGGTGTACAAGAATTAGTGGCGGAGTTAGAGCCTAAAGATATTCTTAAGTTTCGTGATTTAAAAAAATATAAAGATCGTTTAACTACTGCTCAAAAAGAGACTGGTGAAAAAGATGCTCTTATCGTTTTGACGGGAACATTACATGGATTACCTGTTGTTGCGGCAGCATCTAACTTTGCATTTATGGGGGGGTCTATGGGTTCTGTCGTTGGTGCTAAGTTTGTGGCAGCTGCGGAAGAAGCAATAGCAAAAAATTGCCCATTTATTTGTTTCTCTGCTAGTGGTGGGGCTCGTATGCAGGAAGCACTTTTCTCATTGATGCAAATGGCAAAAACCAGTGCCGTTTTAGCTAAAATGCGTGAGCAAGGAGTGCCGTTTATTTCAGTGTTAACGGATCCAACATTAGGTGGTGTATCTGCAAGTTTTGCTATGTTAGGTGATATCAATATTGCTGAACCAAAAGCATTAATTGGTTTTGCTGGTCCTCGTGTTATTGAGCAAACCGTTCGTGAAAAATTACCAGAAGGTTTCCAACGTGCTGAGTTCTTATTAGAACATGGTGCAATTGATATGATCGTAAAACGTGCAGAGATGCGTGATACATTAGCAAGCTTATTAAGCAAATTAATGAATAAACCATCACCATTTGTTTCTGAAGCTGAATTAGTATCAGAATAAAACATTAACGAATCAAAACATAGTTAGGCATTAGCTAATGCAAAATAATCATAATTTACAAGCCACTTCATCACTCGATGAGTGGCTTTCTTATTTAGAAAATAGTCATTTTAAATCTATTGATTTAGGTTTAGAACGTATCACTGCTGTTGCAAAAGAATTGGATATTCTTAATCCCGCCCCTTTTGTGATTACCGTAGGTGGAACAAATGGTAAAGGTACCACTTGTCGCTTATTAGAAACCCTTCTTCTTAATGCTGGCTTACGTGTTGGTGTTTATTCTTCACCACATTTATTACGCTATAACGAACGTGTTCGTATTCAAAATCAAGATTTGCCTGATGAGTCTCACACGCAATCATTTGCCTATATTGAACAACATAAAAAAGAATCTTTAACTTATTTTGAATTTAGCACTTTATCCGCATTGTATTTATTTAAACAAGCTAATTTAGATGTAGTCATTCTAGAAGTTGGATTAGGTGGTCGTTTAGATGCCACTAATATTGTAGATAGTGATATCGCAGTTATCACCAGTATTGATATTGATCATGTGGATTTTTTAGGCTCAACAAGAGAACAAATTGGGTTTGAAAAAGCTGGTATTTTTCGGAAAAATAAGCCAGTAATTATTGGTGAGCCTGATATTCCCCATTCTATGTTAGCGCATGCTGAAAAGTTACATTGCCAATTATCTTGTCGAGATAGAGACTGGTTTTATTCCGCTGAAAATAATAGTTGGTATTGGCATAATCAAAATAGACATTTCGAAAATTTACCGATTTGTTCTATTCCAATACAAAATGCAGCGACAGCTCTTGCTGTAGTACAATATCTACCTTTCGTAATATCAGAAGAAATGATTCGAAAATCATTGCAAGAAGTAGAGTTAACAGGTCGTTTTCAAACTATTAAAGTAGAACATTTACAACCTATTGCAAGTTTAATAAATCGTCCAATAGAAGAGTTACCGAGAATTATTATTGATGTTGGGCATAACCCTCATGCTGCACGTTATCTTGCTAGTAAATTAATTGAAATAAAATCAAAAAATTCTCAAAAGATTACCGCAGTTTGTGGTGTGTTAAAAGATAAAGATGCCGATGGGGTATTATTACCTTTATTATCTATTATTGATCGATGGCATTGTGTTACCTTAGAAGGACCTCGAGGGCAATCAGGTCAAGATTTATTTGCTAAATTACAACAACTAGCAGATAAAAATCAGCTTGTTATTGATGGAAAAGGCAATAGTTCTATTAAATCAGGTATTAAAGAGGCAATTTCAGAAACTAATAAAAATGACATTGTATTAATCTTTGGTTCTTTTGTTACAGTCACAGGCTTTTTAGAATTGCTCTAATTTTTATATAAAAAGTGCGGTTAAATTTTCTGAAATTTTTAACCGCACTTTTTTAGTACTATTTTAGATGTTCGTCATCATTAATTTTTTCAATAATAAATTGTCCTTCAGATTCATTATCTTGTTGAACATATCTGACAATATTAATTGCGGTATTTAACATAGAAACACTACGACCTTCCTCTCGGTGATTTTGCCAAGTTGAACCCGCAAATAATGCCATCAATAAACGAACTGTATGTCCATGAGATACAATTAATATATTGCCTTCGTTGTGAATTTTAATAATATCTTGGATAGCTTTAATTACACGGTTTGTAAAAACTTCCCAAGTTTCACCACCATTAGTACGAGCCATATAATTCACAGGATCATGGAGCATTTGCTGAAATTCTTCTGTGTGTCGAATGGTTTCTGTACTTACACCTTCCCAAGAACCAAAAAAATGTTCATTTAAACCTTGATGTTGAAATAATGGCACATCTCGATGGCTCAAAATATGATTGGCAGTATCAATTGTGCGTTGTAAACAGCTTGAATAGGCGGCAATAAAAGGCACATTTGCTAATGCTTTGCCCGTAAGTTTTGCTCCACGAATACCTTGTTCTGTTAGAGCAGAATTACCCCAACCTTGCATCAGCCCTTGATCATTCCAAAGGGTTCGTCCATGGCGAATAAGATAGAGACGAAGTTCTTTTTTCATTAGATATCCTTTTTACTTCTTTAGATTAATTTTTCTTATTATAACAAGGGGCTAAATAAGAAAAATAATTTTTCAATAATTCTAGTAATAACTGATCGATTGAACCATATATTTTCATCTATAAGTTCTGATTCATTCATATAATTTTCGTGGAGTAGTGAGATTTCATTTGCAAAGACCTGATCTTCTATTAGAAGAGTAACTTCAAAATTTAAATGAAAACTTCGCATATCCATATTTACTGTGCCTACCAGAACAAGCTGGTTATCAATAAGGATACTTTTTGTATGTAGGAGTCCTTGTGTAAATGTATAAATTTTAACGCCAGCTTTTAATAATGTATCAAAATAATTTCGACTTGCCCATTTAACCATTAAAGAATCATTTTCCATTGGTAAAATGAGTGATACATTAACCCCTCGTAGTGCTGCAATTTCTAAAGCATCAATAATATTTTGTGAGGGTACAAAATATGGTGTTGTAATAGTGATACTTTGGTTTGCTGAAAAAATTGCAGTCACAAGAGATTGCACCATTAAATCATCAGGTAGTCCAGGACCTGTAGCTAAAACCTGAACTGCATGGATATTGTTATTTTCCATAGGCAATCTTTGTTGAGACGGTAGGGGAACTTCTAATTCTTGCTGAGTTTCCATTTCCCAATCCCATGCATGTAAGCCATTTAGAACAGGTGAAACAGGCCCATCGATACGCACCATAATATCGACCCATTTACCAACATTACTGCCTTGTTTAAAGTAATCAGGATCAACCATATTCATACTTCCTGTATAAGAAATTTGGTTATCGATCACAATAATTTTTCGATGCTGGCGTAAATCAATTCTGCGTA
Organism: Mannheimia massilioguelmaensis; assembly: GCF_000940515.1. NCBI lineage: Bacteria > Pseudomonadati > Pseudomonadota > Gammaproteobacteria > Pasteurellales > Pasteurellaceae > Mannheimia > Mannheimia massilioguelmaensis. The sequence continues at coordinate 338,155 of NZ_CDQL01000008.1, read as the reverse complement.
AAAATATTCGCCATAGATTCACATGAAGAGCTTCTTCAATCTCAATGCCTTGCTCAATTAATTGCTTACAATGCGCACTTTTTAAAAAATCACGGCTTCCTACTGAATCTAATAAAATATGCACATTTACACCGCGCTGTTTGGCTTCAATAAGTGCGGTTTCGACAAAATCAATCAGCCCACCATTAGACCAAATATAGAACACCATATTAATGGATTGTTTGGCTTGTTGAATATCCTTGATGATATTTTTGATAATGCTTTCTGGCGTATCTAAGATATGTAATTCATTCCCTTGAATACAAGGAATACCTAAACGTCGTTGGGCTAATTCGAATAATGGGTAGGCGATAGATGATTGGCTTGAGTCAATAAGTAATTTTTTTTGTTTATTTAAATTTGCAAACCATAGCATATATTTGGGGAGTAACTGCTTAGAAATATTGCTACGACGTTTACCTAAATTAATTTCGCCGAATATCAAATAAGCTAAAATGCCTACTATAGGAACAAGATAAATAAGCATTAACCAAGAAAGCATAGCCGCTGATGATTGTTTTTTGACAAGTTGTCTGATGGTAATAGAGACAATTAAAGCCCACATTATTACTGGCACAATATATGCTATAATCTGTTCCAAATTAATATTCATATTAACTATACTTCCGAGAATTTTATGCAAGAATTTAAAATTATACATAAACATCCTGACTTTATCATTATTGATAAACCAAATGAAGTATCAGTTCATAAGGATAATGAAGAAGTCGGATTAGTTCAAAAGCTTGTAAAACAATTGAATGTTCCTAAATTGTGGTTAGTTCATCGTTTAGATAAGGTGACCTCAGGATTACTAATATTGGCTTTGAATGAATATGCTGCATCAGAATTATCACAACTATTTGCCAAACACCAAATTCGTAAAACTTATTTAGCACTATCTACACAGAAACCTAAAAAGAAACAAGGATTGATTATTGGTGATCTTGAGAAGGCGAGAAGAGGCGCTTGGAAACTTTGTCAGAGTAAAAATAATCCAGCCATTACAAGATTTGAATCTGTTAGTTGTGAAGCTAATTTGAGATTATTCATTTTAAAACCACAAACAGGTAAAACGCACCAGTTACGTGTTGCGATGAAAAGCTTGGGAAGTCCCATTTTGGGAGACGAGTTATATGGTGGAAATTTGCTAAAAACTGACCGCACTTATTTACATGCTTTCCAATTAGAATTCACTTATCATGGCGAATTATTCGAAATAGAATCTTTTCCTAATACGGGTGTTTATTTTCTAAAAGAATCCGTTATTGAAAAAATAGAATCCCTTAAACTCCCCCTCAAATAACGAGGGGGAATAGACATGATTTCTACTGAAAGTCTAAAATATATTGAAGATCAGCTTCAATGAGTTGCTTAGTTTTCTGCATATCGTAATGGCTTTGCAAATTTAGCCAACTTTCTGCATCAGTACCAAAAAATGCACCTAAACGTAAGGCTATATTAGCAGTAATAGGACATTTTCCCGTAGATATCTCACTGATCTTTCTGGGAGAAAGTAAAATTGCTTTGGATAATTCAAATTGAGTAATGCCTAAAGGTTTCAGCCATTCCTCATAAAGAATTTCTCCTGGATGAGCAAAAAGAACAGGTGAATTATAAGCGTTGCTCATTCCCACCTCCATGACGTTCTAACAATTTTACATTTACAGCAGCATTATGTTTCCATGTAAAATTTAAAACCCATTCATCATTAATATTGATGGAGTATTGCCCATCCTCATCATTTTCGAGAATATCTAGTTTATTATTAGGTAATTTATTTAAGAACTTAATTGATGCAGCAGCATTTAGTTGTTGCAACTTACGCATCGCTTGCTTTTCACAAGATATAAAACGAACGATACGAGCACCTTGAAATAACTCCTGTGTATCCTTACACGCAAAATGAATTATCATTAAGTAAACCTCATATTTTAAAGGAATTGTAAACAACGAGAATGAATTCATGGCTATTCTGTGTGTTTTATTGAATTAAACTGAATGCAAATGCTTCAGTTTAGACCATAATTTGTGATTCCTATCACAAATTATGGCATATATATACACAAAAATATCTATTAGATCAAAAAATATATTGAATTTATTTAATAAGAGATTATGCTTAGTTTCTGAGAGTTTTTCTCAAATTAATATTTAATTATTTGATTTTTCAATAGGAGAAAGAAAATGGCATTGGGTTGGTATGAATTAAAATTAGCTAAAGATGGACAATTTATGTTCAATTTAAAAGCGGCAAATAGCCAAGTTATTCTAACTAGTGAGCTTTATAAATCTCGTGCGGCAGTAGAAAATGGTATTGCTTCTGTACAAAAAAATGGCGTAACTGAAAAAAACTTTGAGTTAAAAGAAAATAAAAAAGGTGAACCTTATTTTATTTTAAAAGCTCAGAATCACCAAGAAATTGGTCGTAGTGAATACTATTCATCTAAGGCAGCTGCTGAAAATGGAATTAAATCAGTAATGAATAATGCAGCCACTACAGTAATTAAAGATAAAACTCAGGCATAGATAGTATATTGTCGAGTTTTTGACATAGAATTTTTAATAAGGGCAATCGATAGAGATTGCCTTTTTATCTTTATAGAATGGCTGAATTCTTTTAGCAATAGAAGAAAGTGCGGTTGTTTCCAGTAAAATTTTCTCTATTTACATAATAATAACGTGATTTTTTAATAAGTTAGTATTATTATAAAGAGTATTTTATCAAATTAGACAAGTAGATAGAGGATGGGTATGCAAAACCTAAAAGAAATTACTGAACAAGCTCGTTCAGCACTAGAAATGTTACATGATAAAGGGCTAGATGCTCTGGAAGCATTTCGTGTTGAATATTTTGGAAAAAAAGGGCATTTTACTCAGTTAATGCAAGGCTTGCGAGATGTTGCTGCCGAAGAACGTCCAGCACTAGGTGCAAAAATTAATGAAGCTAAACAAACAGTATTAGAAATTTTAAATGCTAAAAAAGAAGAATTTGAAAAAGCAGCATTAAATGCACAATTAGAAAAAGAACGTATTGATGTAAGTTTGCCTGGACATAAAGTTGAATTGGGTGGCTTACATCCTGTCAGTTTAACCATTGAGCGGGTAACAAAATTCTTTTCAGAATTAGGTTTTTCTGTTGAATCTGGCCCTGAAATCGAAAGTGATTACTATAATTTTGATGCATTAAATATTCCTAAACATCATCCAGCACGTGCTGATCATGATACATTCTGGTTTAATCCTGAATTATTGCTTCGCACACAAACATCTGGCGTACAAATTCGTTCTATGGAAAAACAAAAACCACCTATTCGAATTATTGTGCCTGGTAAAGTTTATCGTAATGACTATGACCAAACTCATACGCCGATGTTCCATCAAATTGAATTGTTGTATGTGGATAAAAAAGTCAATTTCACCGAATTAAAAGGTGTGCTTTATGATTTCTTACGTGCATTCTTTGAAGAAGATTTACAAGTACGTTTTCGCCCATCTTACTTCCCATTTACAGAGCCTTCTGCTGAAGTTGATATTATGGGTAAAAATGGTAAATGGTTAGAAGTATTAGGTTGCGGAATGGTTCATCCTAATGTATTACGTAATGTAGGTATTGACCCAAATGAATATTCAGGATTTGCGGTAGGTATGGGAGTTGAACGTTTAACTATGTTACGCTACAACGTAACAGATTTACGTTCATTTTTTGAAAATGACCTACGATTCTTAAAACAATTCAGATAAATAATGTGTAATAGCGTATTGTTTACGTTAACTGAGCAGAATAAAAGAATATAAAATAAAGGATAGAATTAATGAAATTCAGTGAACAATGGGTTCGTGAGTGGGTAAATCCCGCTGTCAATACAGAGCAATTATGTGAGCAAATCACTATGCTTGGGTTAGAAGTAGATGGAGTGGAAGCTGTCGCTGGCGATTTTACTGGCGTTGTTGTAGGCGAAGTGGTTGAATGTGCTCCACATCCAGATGCAGATAAATTACGTGTAACAAAAATTAATGTTGGTAGTGAACGACTATTAGATATAGTTTGTGGTGCACCAAACTGTCGCCAAGGTCTAAAAGTCGCCTGTGCAACTGATGGAGCAGTATTACCTGGTAATTTTAAAATTAAGAAAACTAAATTACGCGGACAACCTTCAGAAGGAATGCTTTGCTCATATAGCGAATTAGGCATTTCAGAAGATCATAGCGGCATTATTGAACTACCAACAGATGCACCTGTCGGTATGAACCTCCGTGAATATCTTAGTTTAGATGATAAAGAAATTGAAATTAGCTTAACACCAAACCGTGCAGACTGTTTAAGTATTGCGGGTATCGCTCGTGAAATTGGTGTGGTAAATCAATTGCCAATAACTGAGCCTGAAATCGACACTGTATCAGTAACAACAAATGAGAAAGTGGCTATTGAACTTGTTGCTCCAGATGCTTGTCCTCGTTATTTGTTGCGCTCAGTAAAAAATGTCAATGTAAAAGCACCAACACCGCTATGGATGAAAGAGAAATTACGTCGTTGTGGTATTCGTTCTATTGATCCAATCGTCGATATTACCAATTACGTGTTGCTTGAATTAGGTCAACCGATGCATGCTTTCGATGCGGACAAAGTGGTTCAGCCTATTCAGGTTCGTTTAGCTAAAGATGATGAAGAATTAGTGTTACTAGATGGTTCAGTGGCTAAATTACAAAGCAATACCTTAGTTATTGCAGATCAAAAAGGTCCAATTGCTATGGCTGGTATTTTTGGTGGTCAAGCAAGTGGTGTTAACACAGAAACAAAAGATGTTATTTTAGAAGCGGCATTTTTTGCACCATTAGCCATTACAGGCCGTGCTCGTCAATATGGTTTACATACAGATGCGTCTCACCGCTTTGAGCGAGGTGTAGATTTTGCATTACAACATAAAGCAATGGAGAGAGCTACCGCACTTTTAGTTGAAATTTGCGGTGGTGAAGTAGGTGAAATTTGTGAGGCAGTAAGTGAACCACATTTACCTAAATTAAATCAAGTAATATTACGCCGTAGCAAATTAGATTCACTTTTAGGGCATCATATTGAAACTGAAACAGTGACAGAAATTTTCCATCGCTTAGGTTTGCCAGTTCATTATGAAAATGATATGTGGACTGTCACTTCGGCAAGTTGGCGTTTTGATATTGAAATTGAAGAAGACTTAATTGAAGAAATTGCTCGTATTTATGGTTATAACAGCATTCCAAATAATGCACCTTTAGCACATTTAACTATGCGTGAACATCGTGAGTCTGATCTTGAGTTATCACGTATTAAATCAACATTAGTAGATAATGATTTCCATGAAGCAATTACATATAGCTTTGTTGATCCAAAATTACAATCCATTCTACATCCAGACCAAGAAGCTTGGATTTTACCTAATCCAATTTCAAGTGAAATGTCAGCAATGCGAGTTTCATTATTGACGGGTTTATTAAGTGCGGTAGTATATAATCAAAATCGTCAGCAAAACCGTGTTCGTTTATTTGAAACTGGGTTACGTTTTATTCCTGATGCAAAATCAGAATTCGGTATTCGTCAAGAATTAATGTTTGCAGCCGTGATGACAGGTTCCCGTTTAAATGAACATTGGGCAACTAAAACAGCACCAGCCGATTTCTTTGATTTAAAAGGTAACATTGAGAACCTTTTAGCATTAACAAAAGCTGGCAGTCGTGTTAAATTTGTAGCAAAAGAATTTCCTGCATTTCATCCAGGTCAGTCAGCTGCAATGGTATTAGATGGTGAAGAAATTGGTTATATCGGTCAAATTCACCCAATAGTTGCACAAAAATTAGGAATCAATGGTAAAGCATTTGCTTGTGAATTATTGGTATCTAAAGTTGCTGAACGCAATGTTGCTAGTGCAAAAGAAATTTCTAAATTTCCTTCAAATAAACGTGACTTAGCATTAGTTGTTGAGGAAAATGTAGCTGCAAGCGATATTATTGATGCATGTCGTGAAGCAGCAGGTAATAAATTAATTCAAGTTAATTTATTTGATGTGTACCAAGGTCAAGGTGTTCCTGAAGGCTATAAAAGCCTTGCAATTAGTTTAACTATTCAAGATACTGAGAAAACTTTGGAAGAAGATGATATTAATGCGGTAATTTCTGTTGTATTATCCGAGTTAAAAGAACGTTTTAATGCTTACTTAAGAGATTAAACTTATGACTTTAACTAAAATAGAACTTGCAGACAATCTAATTGAAAAACATGGTTTAAATAAATCAGATGCTAAAGCTTTAGTAGAGGATTTTTTTGAAGAAATTCGCATTGCCTTAGAGCAAGGTCAAGATGTAAAGCTCTCTGGCTTTGGTAATTTCGAATTACGAAATAAATCATCTCGTCCAGGACGCAACCCTAAAACAGGCGAAAGTGTTCCTGTTTCAGCACGTCGTGTTGTGGTATTTAAGCCAGGTCAAAAATTACGTACTCGTGTAGAAAAAACCAAACCGAAAAGTTAATTTTTTCTAATATGAATATAAAAGCTATCTATAAGAGGATTATAGATAGCTTTATTTGTATACAGGAGAGTTTTATGAGCTTTTCATTTAGAAAATTTTGTTTAATACTTTCTATTGCTACATTAACAGCTTGTTCAAGTAATTTCTCATCTATTAATTATAAAGGACAATTAAATGATCCTATCATGGTAATTACATTATTAAGTGAGCAACAAAGAGAATGGGCTGGAGCGCCTTATGTTTTAGGTGGAACATCAAGAAATGGCGTAGATTGTTCAGGATTTGTGCAAACTACTTTCATGGATCGATTTAATATCGCATTACCCAGAACAACCACAGCACAAGCTAAATATGGTAGAGAAGTAGATTTAGATAATATTCAAACTGGTGATCTTGTATTCTTTAAAACTGGACGTGGACCTAATGGATACCATGTAGGAATTTATGTAAAAGATAATAAATTTTTGCACGCCTCAACTAAAGGTGGTGTGATTTATTCTTCAATGAATAATCCCTATTGGAAGGATGCCTACTGGCAAACTAGAAGAATTTAGTATAAAGCCACAATTATGTGGCTTTTATTTTATAGTCAATTAACAGACCTCTTTAAATTGAATAAGTTGTTCTTCTTCAATTTCTATTTCATTATCATCAAGTAAAGGTGAAATTGGCAGTTCTTCTTTATCAAAAGCAATATCACCCTCAACACCATCTAAAACTTGTCCCTGTTTAATACCTTTAAAATCAAAGAGTTTTGGATCACACATATGTGACAACGTAATATTTTGCATCGCACTAAACATCGTTTCTAGGCGACCAGGATATTGTCTATCCCAAGTATTTAACATTTCCTTAACCACTTGACGTTGTAAATTGGGCTGTGAACCACATAAATTACAAGGAATAATAGGGAATTGTTTAGCGATAGCATATTTTTCAATATCTTTTTCTTTGCAATAAGCCAATGGACGAATCACCACTTGTTTACCATCATCTGAGATCAATTTAGGTGGCATCGATTTTAATTTACCGCCATAAAACATATTTAAAAATAATGTTGCCAACATATCATCACGGTGATGACCTAAGGCAATTTTAGTTGCCCCGAGTTCTGTTGCTGTACGATATAAAATACCACGGCGTAAACGCGAACAAAGTGAGCAAGTTGTTTTACCTTCAGGGATTTTTTCTTTAACAATTCCGTATGTGTTTTCTTCAACAATTTTGTAATCTACACCAATACTTTTTAAATATTGAGGAAGAATATGTTCAGGAAAACCAGGTTGTTTTTGGTCTAAATTTACTGCCACAATATCAAAGTGAACAGGGGCGTTATGGCGTAAATTCAATAAAATATCAAGCAAAGTATAGCTGTCTTTGCCACCAGATAAACATACCATCACTTTATCACCATCTTCAATCATACCAAAATCAGCGATAGCATTTCCTACATTGCGTCTTAAACGCTTCTGTAATTTATTGAAGTTATAAGTTTGTTTTTTTTCTTGTTTAGTTGTCAATTCAGTCATTTTTTATCTTAAAATTCATGTTAAATATCAAAAAACCTGCGTATAGTAAGGCTTTATAACGAATTTTCCAATAAAAATTATTTATTTACGATAAATGACTCAGTTTTTGTCATAATTTCAAGCTGTAAGAATGGTTAAAATACTGTATACTTTAAAAAATTTTTATGTATTTTAAACTGGTTGTGAGAAACCTTAATGCTTGAAACATCACAAACAATTCCTGAATTAGTTTCTTGGGCAAAAGAGCGAGAGTTTTCTTTAAGTTTGTCCACTGATCGCTTAGCGTTTCTATTAGCTATTGCTATTTATAATAATGAACGCTTTGATGGCGAAATGATTGAATCTGATTTAGTAGATATTTTCCGTCATGTATCGAATGAGTTCGAACAGTCTCAGGATACCATTTCAACACGTGCAAACAATGCGATTAATGAATTGGTGAAACAACGTTTTCTTAATCGTTTTAGTAGCGAATTTACCGAAGGATTATCAATTTACCGCTTAACTCCATTAGGTGTTGGTGTATCTGATTATTATATCCGTCAACGTGAATTTTCTGCCTTACGTCTTTCTGTGCAATTAGCCATTGTAGCTGATGAAATTCAACGTGCATCAGAAGCGGCAGAAGAAGGAGTAGAATCAAATAGTGATGAGTTCTATTGGCGTCGTAATGTTTTTGCGCCCCTTAAATATTCTGTTGCAGAAATTTTCGATAGTATCGATTTATCACAACGTGTAATGGATGAAAATCAACAAAACATCAAAGATGAAATTGCTGAACTATTAACCAAAGACTGGCAAGCGGCTATTGCTAGTTGTGAACGTTTATTAGATGAAACCTCAGGTAATCTACGTGAGTTGCAAGATACATTAAATGCGGCAGGTGATAAGCTACAAGAGCAATTATTACGTATTCAAGACTGTGTAATTGGTCATGATGAATTATATTTCATTGAACAACTCATTACTGATTTACAAGCAAAATTAGATCGTATTATTAGCTGGGGACAACAAGCTATTGACTTATGGATTGGTTATGACCGCCATGTTCATAAGTTTATTCGTACCGCTATTGATATGGATAAAAATCGTGTATTCTCACAACGCCTACGTAATTCAATTCGTAACTACTTTGATATGCCTTGGTATTTATGGATAGCACAAGCTGAACGCTTAGTGGATTTACGTGATGAAGAATTAGCATTACGTGCAGAAGATGCCTTAGGTGAATTACCAGCAGAATTAGAATTCGAACAACTTTCAGATTTACATGATCAAATAGTAGATTACATGCAAAACTTACTCATTGAGTATCGTGAACATAATCGTCCGATTAATTTAAGCAAAATATTACATGATCAATTAGCCGGTTATCCATTAGCTCGTCAATTTGATGTAGCAAGAATCATTGTTGACCAAGCCGTACGCCTTGGTATGGCAAGTGATGATTTATCGGGTAAGTATCCTGAATGGCAAGAGATTAATCATCGTGGTGCGGAAGTCCAAGCGAATACTATTGATGAATACCGTTAAAAGTGCGGTTAATTTTTGCAAAATTTCTAGAATAAATTCGATGGTGTAAAACATCATTGATAAAGTTTAGCAGGTGTTACCACCTAAACACAGAGAAGAAAAAATGACAGACAATCTTCAAGAACTTATTTCACCTAAGCTCGCAGCTGCAATTGCCAATCCATTATTCCCTGATGTGGATAGTCAATTACGCTCAGGCAGACATATTAGCCAAGAACATTTAGATAATTATTCATTTTTAGCTGATTTTCAAAATGAATTAGATAGTTTTTATCGTCGTTATAATGTAGAACTTATTCGTGCCCCAGAAGGTTTTTTCTATTTACGTCCTAAAGCAACTACATTGATTTCACGTTCAGTACTGAGTGAACTTGAAATGCTAGTAGGTAAAGTGTTGTGTTATTTATATCTAAGCCCAGAACGTTTAGCACAGCAAGGTATTTTCACGGTACAAGAAGTTTATGATGAATTATTAAATCTTGCAGATGAAAGTAAATTACTCAAAGCTGTCAATCAACGTTCCAGTGGTTCTGATTTAGATAAGCAAAAACTGGCAGAGAAAGTAAGAGCCGCAATTAGCCGTTTACGTCGTTTAGGTATGATTTATACTGTTGGTGAACAAAATAGTGGCAAGTTCACTATTTCTGAATCAGTATTTCGTTTTGGTGCTGAGGTTCGTGCAGGAGATGATGCTCGTGAAGCACAATTACGTTTAATTCGTGATGGAGAAGCAGCAACACCAGAATCATTACAACAAACAGAACAAAGTGCGGTTAAATCTGACGAAAATTTTGAAGATGAATTAAATGATGAGTTAGGAGACGAAGAATAATGTCCGAAGAATTAGAACTAGAAAATGAATTTCTGGAAGAAAAAATCGAAGAAACTTCAGCTCCCACTACGGTATTAGCTCAATCAACTGTCGAACGTGGCAAGTTCCGTTCATTAACTTTAATTAACTGGAATGGTTTTTTCGCACGTACGTTTGATTTAGATGAATTAGTGACAACTTTATCTGGTGGTAATGGTGCTGGTAAATCAACCACGATGGCTGGTTTTGTTACTGCATTAATTCCTGACTTAACATTATTACATTTTCGTAATACCACAGAAGCAGGAGCCACGAGTGGTTCTCGTGATCGTGGTTTACATGGTAAATTACGTCCAGGGGTTTGTTATGCTGTACTTGATACAGTAAATTCTCGCCATCAACGAGTGTTAGTCGGTGTGCGTCTACAACAAATTGCTGGCCGTGATAAAAAAGTTGATATCAAAACTTTCTCTATTCAAGGATTAGAACTGTCATTTCATCCAACGAATATTTTGACCGAAGCTTTAGGTGAACGCCAAGCTCGTGTACTGAATTTAACTGAGCTAAAAGATAAAATGGATGAAATAGGGGCACAATTTAAACAATATCATTCTGTTGCTGATTATCACAGCATGATGTTTGAATTGGGAATTATCCCTAGACGTCTACGTTCATCATCAGATCGAAGCAAATTCTATAAATTAATTGAAGCCTCATTATATGGTGGTATTTCAAGTGCAATTACTAAGTCATTACGTGAATATTTATTGCCTGAAAACTTAGGCGTACGTAAGGCTTTCCAAGACATGGAAAGTGCTTTACGTGAAAACCGCATGACTCTTGAAGCCATTAAAATGACACAATCTGATCGTGATTTATTCAAACATTTAATCACTGAGACAACTAATTATGTTGCTTCAGATTATATGCGTAATGCTAATGAAAGACAGGGTAATATTGAGTCTGCCTTAAATTTCCGTAAAGAATGGTATTCTGCAAAATCTGAACAAGATTTATCACAACATAAATTAATAGATTTAAGTCGTGAAGCTGCTGAATTAAGTGAAAATGAAAAAACATTAGAAGTCGATCACCAAAGTGCATCAGACCACTTAAATTTAGTTCTTAATGCATTACGTCATCAAGAGCGTATTGAGCGTTATCAAGAAGATGTTTCTGAATTAACAGAACGTCTAGAAGAACAAAAAGTCGTAGTGGAAAATGCGAATGAACAGCTAGAAGAAAGCCAAGCTCAATTTGAAAATTTAGAAAATGAAGTTGACCAAATTCGTTCACAATTGGCGGACTATCAACAAGCACTAGATGCCCAACAAACTCGAGCCTTACAATATCAACAAGCTATCCAAGCTTTAGAAAAAGCGAAAGCTTTATGTGGTTTAGCAGAGCTATCAGTGAAAAATATTGATGCTTATCATGATGAATTTAAAGCACAAACCGAGACATTAACAGATAAAGTGCTTGAATTAGAACATAAAATGTCTATTTCTGAAGCCGCCAAAACCCAATTTGATAAAGCTTATCAATTAGTATGTAAAATTGCAGGAGAAGTACCACGTTCAGCTGCTTGGGAGAGTGCAAAAGAATTATTACGTGAATATCCAACACAAAAAATTCACGCTCAACAAACACCTCAATTACGTGCAAAATTATATGAATTAGAACAACGTTATGCTCAACAACAAAATGCAGAACGCTTATTAAAAGAGTTTAATCAACGTGCAGAATTAAATTTAACCTCTGCAGAAGCGCTAGAAGAATTTCATGCAGAGCAAGAGGTTCTTGTTGAAGATCTAACCGTTGAATTATCAGAACAAGTTGAAACACGCTCAACCTTACGTCAAAAACGTGAACAATTGACCGCACTTTATAATGAAAATGCTGATAAAGCACCAGCTTGGTTAACAGCTCAAGCCGCTTTAGAACGTTTACAAGATCAAAGTGGTGAACAATTTGAGAATAGCCAAGATGTTATGCAATTCATGCAATCTCAACTAGAGAAAGAACGTGAATTGACTATGCAACGTGATCAGTTAGAACAAAGACGTCAACAACTAGATGAACAAATTTCTCGTTTGAGCCAACCAGATGGTTCTGAAGATGCTCGTTTAAATGTATTAGCTGAACGTTTTGGCGGTGTATTATTATCAGAACTTTATGATGATGTTGCAATTGAAGATGCTCCATATTTCTCAGCATTATATGGTCCAGCTCGTCATGCTATTGTTGTTCGTGATTTATCTGTAGTCAAAGAACAATTAACACAATTAGATGATTGCCCTGATGATTTATATTTAATTGAAGGAGATCCCTCTGCATTTGATGATAATGTATTTTCAGCTCAAGAACTTGAGCATGGTGTAGTCGTTCAAGTATCTGAGCGTGAACTACGTTTTTCTAAATTCCCTGAAGTGCCATTATTTGGTCGTGCAGCACGTGAAAAACATTTAGAAGAACTAGAAACACAACGTGATGAAGTGGTTGAAGATTATGCACAACGTGCTTTTGATGTACAAAAATGCCAACGATTACATCAACAATTTAGTCAATTTGTTGGTTTACATCTAGCATTAGCATTCCAAACCAATCCTGAAGAGGTTATGCGTGAGATTAATCAAGAACGTAATGATATTGACCGTCAATTAACAAACTTCAGCACAGGGGAACAACAGATTCGCATTCGCTTAGATAAAGCAAAAGAGAGAATGCAATTATTGAATAAATTGATTCCGCAATTAGCTTTATTAGCAGATGATAGTCTATTAGATCGTATCCAAGAATGTCGTGAACAATTGGATGTTGCAGAGCAGGATGAACAATTTATTCGTCAAAATGGCACTATGTTATCGCAATTAGAGCCTATTGCTAATACATTACAAAGTGATCCAGAAAATTATAACCGATTAAAAGACGATTTATATCAAGCTATAACATCACAAAAACAGGCACAACAAAAAATGTTTGCTTTAGCAGATGTTGTTCATCGTAAAACACATTTTAATTATGAAAATGCGGTTCAAGTAGAAACTAATGATTTAAATGAACAATTACGTGCACGTTTAGAACAGTTACAAGCGCAACGCGAACAACAACGTGAGCAATTACGTCAAAAACAAGCGCAATTTGCACAATTTAATCAACTTTATATTCAATTACAAAGCTCGTTTGAAACTAAAAATCAGATGCTTAAAGAGTTAACGCAAGAAGTTGTAGACTTAGGTGTAAGAGCTGATGAAGGTTCAGAAGAGCGAGCTCGTAATCGTAAGGAGCAATTATATCAACAATTATCAATTGCTCGCCAACGTCGTAGCTATATTGAAAAACAATTAACTTTAATTGAAAGTGAGGCAGAAAACTTATCTCGTCGTATTCGTAAAGCAGAACGAGATTATAAAACTCAACGCCAATTAGTCGTTGCTGCCAAAGTAAGTTGGTGTGTGGTATTACGTTTATCTCGTAATAGCGATGTAGAAAAACGCTTAAATCGTCGTGAATTTGCTTATTTATCTGCAGATGAATTACGTTCAATGTCAGATAAAGCTTTAGGTTCATTAAGAACAGCTGTGGCTGATAATGAATATTTACGTGATACCTTGCGTGTTTCAGAAGATAGCCGTAAACCAGAAAATAAAGTCCGATTCTTTATTGCCGTTTATCAACATTTACGTGAGCGTATTCGTCAAGACATCATTAAAACAGATGATCCAATTGATGCAATTGAACAAATGGAAATTGAGCTTTCTCGCTTAACTGATGAGTTAACTAATCGTGAACAAAAATTGGCAATTAGTTCCGAAAGTGTTGCTAATATTATGCGTAAGACAATTCAACGTGAACAAAATCGTATTCGTATGTTGAATCAAGGCCTCCAAAATATTTCATTTGGTCAAGTTAAATCTGTACGATTAATGGTAAATATTCGTGATACTCATGCCATGTTATTAGATGCATTATCTGGTAATCAGGAAGAATATCAAGATTTATTCAGCGATAATCGCATGACCTTCTCTGAAGCTATTGCAAAACTCTACCAACGTTTAAATCCACATATTGATATGGGGCAACGTACAGCACAAACAATTGGTGAAGAATTATTAGATTATCGTAATTACCTAGAGCTTGAAGTAGAGGTATATCGTGGCGCTGATGGTTGGTTACGTGCTGAAAGTGGTGCATTATCAACTGGTGAAGCGATTGGTACAGGGATGTCAATCTTATTAATGGTTGTACAAAGTTGGGAAGAAGAAAGCCGTCGTATTCGTGCTAAAGATATTGTGCCTTGTCGTTTGTTATTCTTAGATGAGGCTGCTCGTTTAGATGGTAAATCTATTTCAACCCTATTTGAATTATGTGGTCGTTTAGACATGCAATTAATTATTGCAGCTCCTGAAAATATCAGTCCTGAAAAAGGTACAACTTATAAACTAGTGCGTAAAATCTCTGGTAACCAAGAGCATGTTCATGTTGTTGGTTTGCGTGGATTTGGTGCAACAGAGTAGTTCTCTATCATGTTACAAAGTGCGGTTAAAAAATGGGAATTTTTGACCGCACTTTTATTATTCTCAACTAAGAAAACATAAAAGGAAGCTTATGCATAATCTTATTTTTGCTATTCTTTGTAGTGTCTCTGTATCCATTTTATTAAAAGTTGCTCGTAAAAAAAATATTGTCATTGAGCAAGCTATCGCTTTTAACTATATAGCTGCGATTAGCCTTTGTTATTTTTTGCTAAAACCTGACTTTAAAGAACTTGGTTTTACGGAGTTTTTTGTAGAAAGTGAAGCTAAACCTATATTTTTAACTTTAGGTATTTTATTGCCAACTGTTTTTATTTTTATGTCTAAAGCCGTAGAATATGCGGGCATTGTTCGAGCAGATGCTGCGCAGCGCTTAGCGTTATTTCTGCAAATTGTCGCTGCTGTATTTTTATTTAATGAAAATTTAAGTCAGTTAAGAATTATCGGGGTTATTGTCGCATTCATTGCATTATTCTGCCTGTTATCGAAACCTAATAATATTGAAAATTCAGGAAAAGGAATACTGTTTTTATTGCTAGTTTGGGTAGGTTATGGCACTAGCGGAATTTTATTTAAAATGATTGCAAAAATGGGCGGTGCATTCCCAACAACATTGTTTATTTCCTTTGTGTTAGCTTGTGTAATTATGTTTGTTTATCTCATGATAAAACGAACTAAATGGACAGTACCAAGTTTCATCGGTGGAATAATATTAGGTTGCTTAAACTTCTTTAACATTCTGTTTTATATCAAAGCACATCAATATTTTAGTGATGCACCTACCATTGTTTTTGCAGGTATGGATTTAGGTGTTATTTGCTTAGGTGCATTAACTGGCGCTTTAATATTTAAAGAGAAAATCAGTAAAATTAATGGGGTAGGGATATTGTTAGGATTGGGCGCAATTATCTTACTTTATGCAGAAAAATTATTTAGTTAATGAATAAATATAAAAGCAAAGGTGGGCAAATGTCCACCTTTTTTATATAATTAAATCAACAAATTACTTACGGAGTCAATACAGATACAGAAAGGCAAAATTATGGCAAATAATGACTTTAGCTTTTTTATTTATGATTATGAAAGTTTTGGCGTAAATCCAGCTTCAGATCGTCCTGCTCAATTTGCAGGTATCAGAACAGATGCTGATTTTAACATAATTAGTGACCCTGTCATGTTTTATTGTAAACAAACTAATGATTACCTACCATCTCCTGAAGCCGTTATGGTGACGGGTATTACACCTCAAGAATGTAACGAAAAGGGGATTAGTGAACCTGAATTTGCGGCTAAAATTCTTGCTGAATTTAGCAAGCCTAATACTTGCATCATGGGATATAACAATATTCGTTACGATGATGAAATGACTAGGTATACCTTTTATCGTAACTTTATTGATCCATATGAATATAGTTGGAAAAATGGCAATTCTCGCTGGGATTTATTAGATCTAGTGAGAGCCACTTATGCATTACGCCCAGAGGGCATTAATTGGCCCGTAGATGAAGAGGGAATTCCAAATTTTAGATTAGAAAACCTAACCAAAGAAAATGATATTGCCCATGAAAATGCTCATGATGCAATGGCTGATGTATATGCCACAATAGCAATGGCAAAATTGATTAAGCAAAAACAACCTAAATTATTTCAATTTTTCTTTGAAAACAGAGGTAAAAAAGAAGTAGAGAAGCTTATTAATACAGGGGAGATGACTCCTATTGTTCATGTATCTGGAATGCTTGGCAACTATCGAGGAAATACAGCTTGGATGGCACCTATTGCATGGCATCCAACTAACCAAAATGCGGTTATAGCCTGTGATTTATCAGCTAATATTGATGATTTACTTAGTAAAAGTGCGGTAGAATTACAGAAAAATTTATATACAAAGAAAGCTGAATTGGAAGAAAATGGGGTATTACCAGTTCCATTAAAACTTATTCATATCAATAAATGTCCCATCGTTGCACCTGCCAAAACTTTATTACCTGAAAATGCACAACGCTTAGGTATTGACCGAGCATATTGTCTAGAAAACCTTACAAAATTACGCAATTCACTAGATATACGCGAAAAAGTGCTAGAAATCTTTACTGAAGAACGTCAATTTGAAATATCAGACAATGTAGAAACAGAATTATATAATGGTTTTTTCAATACCGCTGATAAAAACAATATGGCAATATTGCGAGATCTCCCATCTGAAAAATTAGCCGATTCAGGATTATCATTTGAGGATAAAAGAATTGCAGAATTGTTATTCCATTATAGAGCACGTCATTTTTATAAAACATTAACTCGTGCCGAACAAATAAAATGGCAAAAATATCGTCAACGTAAATTAGAAAAGTCAGCCACGCAATTCACTGAAAGCTTGCAAAGATTAGCTGAAGAATATTCCGAAAATCCTCAAAAATTAGCATTGCTACAAAACATATATGAATATGGAATGAAACTGCTAAGCTAAATCACGAGATAAATATAGAATCATTTAAATTCATTTTACTGATAATTATAGGTTTTAAATCTCAGATTTTGCGTAGCGTTATCAAATAATAATGTAAAAAGCCTCAACTAAAATAGTTTGAGGCTTATTTTTTATTTATAAATCAGTACAAAATAATCACTAGAACATCTTGAAAATTTCTTTACAAATAATTTTTGCCTGTTGAAAAAGCATTTTAAATAGATACTAAAACATTCAAATAGCCAGTCATGTATTGAATAAATAGTATTTTAATGCTGTGTATAACTATGTGATTTATTTATTACGTAGTATTTCCTAACTTTGTAACTAACTTCGCATAATGTATATTATGTTAAATAAATAAATTATAATGTCACAAACAAACGCTCTAATCTTCACACTACTCTGTAAATAATAATGATCTAAATTTTCAAGGATTGTTTTTTAAAGGATGGAAATTTATTGAATGAGATTTTATGACTTAATGTTGTACTTTTTGATATGGTTATTGGTTAATTGTGATAACGCTACGTAAAAAATAAAACTGTATGAAGCCTATTGGGAATTAGATTTAAAAAAATATTGGCCTATTATAATGACTAATACATCCATATTCTTATGGATTCTGAATTTGCAAATAACCAATAAAAGCATCTCTATTTACACTATATTGTTTTATTTTATCTTCCCTATTCATTATATTTTTTATTCATATACTATAAAATACAAATGACAACGTCACATAATTAAAAAATCGACTCATTATAAATGCGACTACTTATCAATCAATTATAGTGCTGATAATCATTCTTATGGATATTTTTAATAATAATGATTGTCATTAAAAATATCATAAAAATTAATAACTTAAGTTAAAATATTAATTGCAAGTATAAAAAAAATGTATAGAATGTATTTTAAATTTATGGTTAATTTTTAATCCATTTTAAAAAGGAAATATCTATGTTAAAAAAAGCTATTACTGATAAGTTAAATGAACAAATTAATTTAGAATTTTATTCATCAAACATCTACTTACAAATGAGTGCATGGTGTTCAAAACATGGTTATGAAGGTTCTGCAGCATTTTTATTACGTCATGCAGATGAAGAAATGGCACATATGCAGAAATTATTCACATATGTGAGTGAGACTGGTGGGCTACCTTTATTAGGTAAAATTGAAGCACCTAAGCATGAATTTAATTCTTTACGTGAAATATTTGAAATTACATTAAAACATGAAAAGTTAGTGACTTCAAAAATCAATGAATTAGTCGAAGTGACTTCTGAACATAAGGACTACTCTACATTCAACTTTTTACAGTGGTATGTAGCAGAGCAACATGAAGAAGAAAAATTATTCAATGGCATAATTGATAAATTTAATATTCTTGGTGAAGAAGGTCGGTCACTTTATTTAATTGATAAAGAATTGGCTAATTTAGATTTAGAATAAATAGCAGGAGGAATAAAAATGTTATCTGCAAATGTAGTTAAATTATTAAATGATCAAATGAATTTAGAATTCTACTCTTCTAATCTTTATTTACAAATGAGTGCTTGGTGTGATCAAAAAGGTTATGTGGGTGCTGCTGCTTTTTTATCAGATCATGCAGCTGAAGAGATGGAACATATGCGTAAATTATTCACTTACTTAAATGAAACAGGTGCCTTAGCTATTATTGATACAATTGATGCGCCTCCCCATGAATTTACATCATTAAAAGCAGTAATGGAAGCAACTTATCAACATGAGTTATTTATTACAAGTAAAATTAATGAATTAGTTTCTGCAACATTTGAAGAAAAAGATTACTCTGCTTTCAATTTCTTACAATGGTATGTAGCAGAACAACATGAGGAAGAAAAATTATTTAATAGCATTCTTGATAAATTTAAAATTCTTGGTGAAGAAGGTCGTTCTTTATTCTTTATTGATCAGGAATTAGCAAAATTAGCCACTGCAACTAAATAAATCTAAACGAAAAACCGACAGCAAATTTGTACTCTAAAAGTTGAAGTAACTCGTAAAGAATTAAAGTATAAATTTTGTCGGTTTTTTATTGTCAAAATAAACTAGTACTACCCTCATAAATGTGGTATTTTGTAGCGCTATTCTACTTCTGAATAATCTGGACATTAGAATCATTTTTGGAATATGTACAAGTCTTATATGTAAAAGCGACAATTAAGATACATAACATAATAAGTATCTGTATGAGGCGTTTTCGAGTAAGTTTTTCAGCTGGCATTAAATGTCCTTTACTTTAAGTATTCTTAATTTGAATAAATAATGGTATCATTTATTGAGTTAGATCAATTTTACATGATTGTATATATTATATAGATATTTATCGAGAAACACATGAAACTTTTATCCGCAGAAGCTTCAAAGGCTGGTCGTCGCATTCAATCTGGTGGCTGTGCTATTCACTGCCAAGATTGTAGTATTAGTCAACTTTGTATTCCTTTCACATTAAATGAGCATGAATTAGATCAGCTCGATAATATTATCGAACGTAAGAAGCCAATTCAAAAATCTCAAATATTATTTAAAG
This sequence comes from Mannheimia massilioguelmaensis, assembly GCF_000940515.1. NCBI lineage: Bacteria > Pseudomonadati > Pseudomonadota > Gammaproteobacteria > Pasteurellales > Pasteurellaceae > Mannheimia > Mannheimia massilioguelmaensis. Next base: position 318,177 of record NZ_CDQL01000008.1, on the reverse strand, counting down.
CTGGTGATGAACTTACTTCTCTTTATGCAATTCGTTCTGGTACGATTAAAACTTATACGATTAGCGAAACGGGAGAAGAACAAATTACTTCATTCCATTTACCTGGTGATTTGGTGGGGTTTGATGCTATTACCAGTATGAGTCATCCGAGTTTTGCACAAGCACTTGAAACGGCTATGGTATGTGAAATCCCCTTTGATATCTTAGAAGATTTAACAGGTAAAATGCCAAAGCTTCGTCAGCAAATGATGCGTTTGATGAGTAGTGAAATTAAATCTGATCAAGAAATGATTTTATTACTTTCTAAGATGAATGCGGAAGAACGCTTAGCTGCTTTTATTTATAATCTTTCTAAACGTTATGCTGCCAGAGGTTTTTCAGCGAGAGAATTCCGTTTAACGATGACTCGTAGCGATATTGGTAACTATTTAGGTTTGACCGTTGAAACTATCAGTCGATTATTAGGGCGTTTTCAAAAACTTGGTATCGTTTCTGTGCAAGGTAAATATATAACTATTAATGATATGACTCAACTTATTGAATTATCAGGCACAAATAGAACAAAAATTAAATTAACTAGTTAATTTTGAAATCCAGTTTAGACCAAATCTGAACTGGATTTTTATTTTTTGCAATCACCTTTACAAAGTTGTTTTACTCATATTTTTAAAATCAACTGCTTGTTATTGGTGAGAAACTGAACTATTCTTATAGAAGAAATCAGAAAACAATGGAGATAATTATGAAGTTCAATAATGTACTCGTTATTCTAAATCCAGAAAATGAAAAACAATATGCACTTGCTCGTGCTGTGCGTTTAGTAAAAGAACAACATAGTGAGAACCCCGTAAAAATTACAGTCTTCTTACCTGTTTATGATTTATCTTACGAAATGTCTGCTTTGCTGTCCTCAGAGGAACGTGAAGAAATGCATAAAGGCGTGATTACTCAACGTTTGCAGCAAGATGTGCTTCCATATATTAATAAATATGCAGATCCAATGATTGAATTTCAACCTAAAGTTGTTTGGAATAGCAATGAAGCCGAGGCATTAGTACAAGAATTAGAAGAAAACACTTACGATTTAGTCGTTAAATATACTAAAGAAGAAGCAAGTTTAGCCTCTATTCTATTTACACCTATTGATTGGCAATTGTTACGCAAATGCTCTACACCTATTTTAATGGTACGTGATGGCGATTGGAAACATCAACGTCGCATTTTGGTTGCGGTGAATGTATCTGGAGATGAAGAGTATCACGATGATTTCAATCAACAACTCGTCTCTCTAAGTATCGACTTAGCTGATAATTTAGAGCGTGGTAATATTCATTTAGTCAGTGCATATCCTCCGACACCAATTAATATGGCCATTGATTTACCAGAATTTCATTCGAATGAGTACACAAATAGTATTCGTGGGCAACATCTTATCAATATGAAAGCATTGCGACAACAATATGGTATTGATGAAGATCATACGCATGTATTAGAAGGCTTTCCAGAAGAAGTGATCCCAGAGGTTGCAGATAAAATTGGTGCAGAATTAGTAGTTTTAGGCACTGTAGGTCGTACAGGATTGTCAGCAGCCTTGCTTGGAAATACTGCTGAACATGTTATTAGTAAATTAAAATGTAATTTATTAGCTATCAAACCGAATAAAGAGAATGAATAATTTCTAATATTCTCGTTAACGAAAAAAGTGCGGTTATTTTTCCGCACTTTTTGTTTGTTCTGCATGAGCTTGTCTTAATTCTCTTGCTACCGTAGTAATTGCTTCTCCACTGCTCATACCTTGTTGCATCAGCGTTTGGATTTTTTCTACTGCTTGTTGCTGTTGTTCATGAGTTAAACTCAGTAATGAATTCTCAATTTCCATTATCTATCCTTTTAAAATTTTTGATTTTTTAACCGCACTTTTACCAACCGAATTGCTCGAATAACTTAATCCATTGTTCATCTAAGTCAGCTTTCACACAGATAGATTGCTGTGTTTTCGGATGTATAAATTTTAAGGTTTCTGCATGTAACATTAAACGTTTAACGCCAATATGTTCACTTAATGCCCTATTTTGATGTAAATCGCCATATTGTGTATCTCCTAAAATAGGATGAAAAATATGTTTCATGTGACGACGTAACTGATGTTTTCTTCCTGTATGAGGGATTAGCCGTACTAAAGAATAACGTGAAGTTGGATATCGTCCTACTGAATAAGGCATTTCAACGGTTTTTAAGCTTGCATAATCAGTTATAGCTTCTTGTGGCTCTTTATCTTCTTGAGCAAATTTATCAGCAATTTTATCCAACTGAATTTTCAATGGATAGTTAATTTGTTCTACACCAGTTAAATACCCTCTCACCACCGCTAAATAACTTTTTTCTACTTGCTTATTTTCAAATTGTAAACATAAGGAATTGGCAATTTCACTACTTAAAGCAAATAGTAAAACCCCCGATGTAGGGCGATCTAAGCGATGAATGGGATACACTAATTTACCGATTTGATCTCGCAAAGTTTGCATTACAAATTGCGTTTCATGTTTATCTAACCAACTACGGTGAACTAACATGCCCGCAGGTTTATTCACTGCGACAATCACATCATCTTGATATAAAATTTCTAACATCATTATTGATTTTGTAATAATTGTTCCATTTCAATCAACGGACTTAAAAGCAAACTTAAATTATCTGTTTCTTTTAGAGCTTCTTCCACATAAGGGGAAATAGATATTTGGCTTGGTAATTCTGTCTGATTTTCAATTAAAGCATACATTCTTGGAATAAAAATCCACTGTAACCATTCATTTGCAGTCATGGTATCAATAGCAAATGGTTGAGTACTCATAAATGCTTTTTCATCTGGAGGAGTTACTTGCCATAAATCCAATGTTTGCAATGCAAATTGAAGTTGTTGTAGATGTTTTTTCGCTTGAATATGAACTGTCAAAATAGACCTCTAATTAGTTATAGGTTATGATGTTTATTTTATACAAAAAAGCGATTAATTACTAAAAATAAATAAAATGTATCTTATTGAAGTTTTTTTCAGAAACACACAATCTGAAAATCTATCTATACAAATATCATTAATCAATCAAATTATTGACCAATGGCGTTACAACGGACAAATTATTGGTCGTGAAATTCCAGTATTCCTCGCTAATCAAGAAGATGAAACAGGATTAGCTACCAGAGTCATTTGTCCTGAACAACAAAGCTTGCTACCTGAATATAATAATTGCGAAGTTAATCGTTGTATGGAGCAAGCGGAAAACCGCGGTCTAATTTTTGATAATTTTCAAATTGTCGGTGAGGATTTAAACTCAGATATGACTTTTGAGGGAAATAAACCCGATTGGCAAATATTATATACGACTTATTTGCAAGTCTGCTCACCATTGCATAGCGGTGATGGTTTAGCACCTATTCCACTTTATAAACAGCTAAAAGATGTCCCTCATTTGAGTATGGATGTGATTAAATGGCAGGAAAATTGGCAAGCTTGCGATCAGCTACAAATGAATGGTGCAAGCTTAGAGCAACAATCTTTATATGAAATTTCAGATGTCCATAGTAATGTATTTAAGCATGGTTATTATCTAACCAAAGAAATTGAAAAACATACGGGTATTCCTACTTATTACTATTTATATCGTGTAGGTGGTGAAACCTTAAAATCCGAGCAACAACGTAAATGCCCTATTTGTCACCATGATTGGGCATTAGAAAAACCTCTTTTTGAGCAATTCCATTTTAAATGTGATCATTGCCGCTTAATCTCCAATATTTCATGGAATTTTTTATAATTAATTAGGAAAAACAATGGATTATCAAGATAGCAGTTTAAAGAAACTAAAATTAGGCCAAAAAACTGAATATTTTTCAAATTATGACCGCAGTTTATTGCAACCTGTACCAAGAGCACTAAATCGTGATGGATTAGGAATTACAGCACATCAACCTTTTACCATTGGTGCCGATATTTGGACCGCTTATGAAATCTCATGGCTCAATCCTAAAGGGTTACCTCAAGTAGCGATTGCTGATGTGAAAATTGACTATCGCTCAATTAATTTGATTGAATCTAAAAGTTTTAAACTCTACTTAAATAGCTTTAATCAAACAAAATTTGAATCTTTTGAACAGCTCCAATCAATCATGCAAAAAGACTTAACTGATTGTGCACAAGGGGAAGTAACAGTTCAATTAAATAAACTTAGTGATTACAATAAACAACATATCCAGCACCTTGATGGTGAATATATTGATGAGCAAGATATTGAAATTAATAGCTATGATTTCAATGCTAACCTACTTGAAAATTGCACTAAAAATATTTCAGTAGAAGAAACCTTAGTGAGTCAATTATTAAAATCGAATTGTTTAATTACCAATCAACCAGATTGGGGAACAATACAAATTCATTATATTGGTAACCAAATTGATCGTGAGAAACTACTCCGTTATTTAGTTTCTTTCCGTCAACATAATGAATTCCATGAACAATGCGTAGAACGCATTTTCTGCGATATTATGAAATTTGCGCATCCTGAAAAATTGACAGTGTATGCACGTTATACAAGACGTGGTGGGTTAGATATTAATCCATTTCGCTCAAATTTTGAATCTGTACCCAATAACCAACGCTTAGCCCGTCAGTAACTTAGGGGGAAAAATGTCAACAATACATTATATTAATCCTCGTGGAAGTATGGATCAGCTTTCGCATATGGAAGTAGAACTCTTAACCAATAATGCACGAAGTGATCTATACCAAATTTTTCGTAACAGTGCATTAGCAGTACTCAATTCAGGCGCAGTTACAGATGATAGCCGTGCTTTATTAAATCATTACCCTGATTTTGAAATAAGCTTAGTGAAAAAAGAACGTGGTGTTGCCCTAAAACTAATCAATTCACCAGATAATGCTTTTGTTGATGATAAGATTATTCGTAATATTCAACATAACCTATTTGCTGTGTTACGAGATATTTTATTTGTAAATAGCCTTATGCAAAAATTAGGTCTAGGTGAAAGCCAACACAGCGATATGATTACAAATCAAGTTTTTTCTATTTTACGTAATGCAAAAGCGTTAACTATTGGAGAAGATCCTAATATTGTGGTTTGCTGGGGCGGTCATTCTGTGAATCAAACAGAATATCACTATTGTCGTGCAGTGGGCTTAGAATTAGGATTACGAGAGCTCAATATTATGACAGGATGCGGGCCTGGTGTAATGGAAGCACCGATGAAAGGTGCTGCAATTGGGCACGCCAATCAACGCTATAAAAATAGCCGTTTTATTGGGGTCACGGAGCCATCTATTATTGCTTCTGAACCACCTAATCCGATCGTCAACGAATTGATTATTATGCCTGATATTGAAAAACGATTGGAAGCTTTTGTTCGCATGGGCCATGGCATTATCATTTTTCCTGGTGGACCTGGTACTTTTGAAGAGTTTATGTTTATTTTAGGAATTAAACTTAACCCTGAAAATAAAGCCCAACCACTTCCCTTAATTCTGACTGGTCCGAAAGAAAGTGCGGAATATTTTGCAACCATTGATCGTTTTGTACATGATACATTAGGTGAAGAAGCACAATCACTCTACTCTATTATTATTGATGATCCTGTTGCTGTTGCTCGTCATATGAAATCTGCGATGGGTGAAATTAAAGATTTTCGCTGTAAACATTCTGATAGTTTTAGTTTTAACTGGTTACTTAAAATTAATAGTAATTTCCAACATCCTTTCATTCCAACCCATGAAAATATGGCAAATCTAAATTTACATTTAGAACAACCATCAGTTGATTTAGCTGCTAATTTACGGCGAGCATTTTCAGGTATTGTTGCTGGTAATATTAAACCTGAAACCCAAGATAAAATTCAATCTGATGGTAAATTTCAATTAAAAGGAAATCATCAATTAATGGAAAATATTGACCTATTGTTGCAAGATTTTATTCTTCAGCATCGTATGAAATTACCGACAGGTGAGGCATATGTGCCTTGCTATGAAATTCACCGATAATGATTCAATATAAAGTGCGGTAAGTTTTCCAAAAATTTTTCGCACTTTTCTTCTATCATTAATCTAAATTAAATATTGAAGATATAGCTAACTCCGCTATACTAATTCCTTTTTAAAGGAAAGATTAGAGAACTTTAGGAGTATCATTAGATGAATAGAATTGAACAACTTTTTGCCAACAATCATAGTTGGGCAATACGAATGAAAGAAGAAAATTCATCTTATTTCAAAGAATTAGCAGAACACCAAACTCCACATTATTTATGGATTGGTTGCTCAGATAGTCGAGTTCCAGCAGAAAAACTGACAAATTTAGAACCCGGAGAATTATTTGTACATCGAAATGTTGCCAATCAAGTTATTCATACTGACTTAAACTGCTTGTCTGTTGTCCAATATGCTGTAGATGTCTTGGATATTGAGCATATTATTATTTGTGGGCACACTAACTGTGGCGGCATCAAAGCAGCTATGGCGAAACAAGACCTTGGGTTAATTAATAACTGGTTATTACATATTAGAGATATTTATTTTAAACATAGCCACTTATTAGGTAATCTATCTCCTGAAAAACGGGCGGATATGCTGACAAAACTAAATGTGGCGGAACAAGTGTATAATTTAGGACGAGCCTCGATTGTCCAAGATGCTTGGAAACGAGGTAAGAAATTAGCGCTGCATGGCTGGATTTATGATGTTAATGATGGATATTTAGTGGATCAAGGTGTATTAGCAACAAGTCGAGAAACCCTGGAAATTTCTTATCGTAATGCAATTGCTCGTTTAAAAACCCTTAGTGAAGATGATATTTTACGCAAAAATATCCCGTTGCCTGAAGATAATTCAAAATAAAATTTTTCATAAAAAAACCGCACTTTAATAGTGCGGTTTTATATTTTATAGTTAATTAAAAAATAGCTACAGATAAGCCCACAACAATAGCTAATGAAAGTACAACCATTACCATTGCATAACCGAAGTCGCTCATTTCTCACTCCTAGATCAATTATTGTCTAGTTAATTCTAACAAGAAACTTGATATAAATCTATTTATATACTTCTATAATTAAAAATATGTGACAAACCGCAAACTTTTGTAATTATTAGCTATAAAAGATTAACCTAATGCCATTCTATCTTTATAATAGATAAAATTTTTAGGAGATAAATATATGGCAACAATCAAAGATGTCGCAAAAATGGCTGGGGTTTCCACTACAACCGTTTCCCATGTGATTAATAAAACTCGTCATGTCGCAGATGAAACCACACAAGCTGTAATAGATGCAATAAAAGCCCTTAATTACTCTCCTAGTGCGGTTGCTAGGAGTCTAAAAGTAAATACGACAAAATCTATTGGTATGGTTGTAACAACAAGTGAAGCACCTTATTTTGCAGAAATTATTCATGCCGTTGAGGAACAATGTTATCGCCAAGGCTATTCTCTATTTTTATGTAATACACAAAATGATCCAGATAAAGTGAAAAATCATTTAGAAATGCTAGCGAAAAAACGTGTTGATGGTGTTTTAGTAATGTGTTCTGAATACTTAGATGATAGTCGCCATGCATTAAAAGATTTTAGTTATATGCCAATGGTGGTTATGGACTGGGGCCCTGTAAACCCAGATACAGATTTAATTCTAGATAATAGTTTTGAAGGTGGTTATTTAGCGGGTAAGCATTTAGTAGAAAATGGACATAAAAAAATTGGCTATTTAAGTGCAGAATTGAAAAAAGTAACGGCTAAACAGCGTTATCAAGGTTTTATGAAAGCTCTGTCTGAAGCGAATGTAACAATGAATCCAGATTGGTTATTTGAAGGCTCTTTTGAACCTGAAGATGGCTATGAATGCATGAATAAATTACTTACTATGGAAAATAAACCAACGGCAGTTTTCTGTTGTAATGATATTATGGCATTAGGTGCGATTTCAGCGATTGCAGATAAAGGTTTGCGAGTGCCTGATGATATTTCTGTGATCGGTTATGATAATGTTCATTCATCAAGATTTTTTGCCCCACCACTTACGACAATTCACCAGTCCAAAGCACGTTTAGGTGAAAGAGCATTAAAATTACTTTTTGAACGAATTAGTAATAAAGAAGCAAAACGTGAAACTATTGAAATTCACCCTGAATTAGTGGTTCGTAAATCAGTAAAAAAAATCCTATAACTAAACGAAAAGGCTCAATAATATGAGCCTTCTCTTTTTCTAGAATAGATTAATAGCCTTGTTCATAGATTAATTCAACGAGTTTCACCGCTAAAAACGCCAAGGTAAAACGCTGTTCATCTGCCACTAACCAAAATTGTACGCCATTATCAATACTTTCAGCATTACTGATATGTAATTGAATAATCTGCTCGTTACTTTCCATTTCACCATTAATCACTGGTGTAATCATTTTTTCATTATGATATTGAATAAAATCATGAGAATTCCATTGGTTAAGTAAATTATCAATATTCAATTCATATTCTGATTTTATACTTACCATTTGTGCTAAGCCATAAAATACAGGCACTTGGATTTGGTGAAATACCACATTATCTAATTGAGAAAAAACTTTTTGTAATTGTGCAGTTAAATTTACAGGAGCCGCAGGAAATACATCAAAGGCTAAACGTTGTTGCTCATCATTTAATGGAATACCATTGAGCAATTGTGCAGTTTGCCCAACTAAACTACTAACCGTTTCTGCATTAACATATGACGCTGGCTGCAAAGAGCTTACCATTAATTGATGAATAGTTGATTCATTAGTAATATCTCGTAAAGCTAGAGCTAGCTGACTCACTTGAGGATCTGGCAATGAAACAATATTACGTTGACGTAGCTCCACCAACTGCTCATTATTCACTGTAGGAACTACAACAGGGACATCAGATAAAGGTGAACAAATGCCTTTCATATCAATTACAACACATCCTGTCTCTGCTGCTTGAGCTAATAATGACGCATGGTTGAAATCACCCGCAAAAAATAAATAATTAAAGTCAGACCATTCCACTTTATCTGTCGTTAATTGTGCTACAGCTTTATTATTGAAACGTACGCCTTGTTCTTCTGAAAATGGATAAATTTCTACAATGGAAAGTTTTTCAATATTCAGTGAGCTTTGTTCTAAAAACTCAGCCACTTTTTCACATAAATCAAACTCTGCGGCAATTGCAACATTTAAACTTGAACCCATATACTCTCCTTAGAAAATAAAAGGATATATTCTACTTATTTTTTTAATGAAAACAAAATAACTCATCTTTAATTATGCAATATAAGATAAAAGTGCGGTATATTTTTGGAAAATTTACGCTATGCAATCAGTTATCTAATCATGCTGTCTATGGTCATTTGCTTGTTGTAATAATTGTCGGCTTTCTCTCATAAATTGCTCTGAGTAATCTCCAAACCATTGTTTTATTTCATTAAATGTTTTGATAAAACCATCTTTATCAGCATTTTCAAAAAATGCCAGACTATCCGTATAACTTTTCTGTAAACTTTTTATTACAGCAAGATTTTCAGGTTTATCCATGATAATATCTGCATATAATTCACCATCTTGCGCAAATAAACGCCCGATCATAGCCAGTTCTAAACGATAAATAGGTGATGACAATGCTAATAAACTCGCTAATTTTACTGGTTGACGAGATAAATGTAGCCCGCTAGTAAAGGTCACAAAGTGACGTAACGCTTGAATATATGTCATACTATGATCATGTTCAACCGCATCTACTTGATAGACTTTTGCTCCCCATATTTGAATTTGTTCTAACAGCCATTCATAACGTTCAGGAAAACGTCCATCACAACGAACTACAACTTGTTTTGCCAGACTTGCTACATCTGGACCAAACATAGGATGTAACCCTACTACTGCTCCTTGATGTACTTCTAACATTTTTTCTAAGGGCTGACGTTTAACAGAGGTTAAATCAGTTAATAACATATTATCCTTCAAATAAGGTTTTAGACGTTCAATTGTATCTAAGGTTTTTGCAATAGGTACACAAACAATCACGACATCAGCATCTGCAAAAATGGCTTCTGCACGATCCCAATCTTGACTCCCTAATGCTTCTACATGATAACCTGAAGCAATAAGAAATCTGCCCCAAAGTCCACCTAATTTCCCTTTACCACCCACAATAACAATCTTTTTGATATCAGGATTAACTGTTTTAAAGCCATAATTATTTTCGTTAACGTAAGATTCACGCATTAAACGACGTAATACATCTTCTATTAAATCTGCAGGCACACCTATTTTTTCCGCTTCTATACGACGTGCTCTCAACATATCTGTTTCACGCTCAGGTACATAAATTGGTAAACCATGTTGATGTTTAATTTCACCCACTTTTTTTACTAATGCTAAGCGTTTGGCAAAAATATTTAAGAGTTCTCGATCTAATGCATCAATCTCATTTCTAATTTCTTTTAAGGCTTCCACACTGATATCCTCTAATCATAAAATTTTCATCATTATATTAAAAATGGCTAATATTCACACAATTGATATTAGAAAGATTATTTATTTTTTAAATCTTGAGCAATTTGACGTAATAATCTATCGGTAGTTTCCCAATTAATACAAGCATCGGTAATTGATACTCCATATTTCATTTCAGAAATGGGTTGTTCAGAACTTTGATTACCCGCATTAATATGGCTTTCAATCATTAGTCCGATAATAGAACTATTGCCATGTACAATTTGATGAATGGCATTCTCTGCTACCATTGGTTGACGCTTATAATCTTTATTAGAGTTACCATGGCTACAATCAATCATAATTGAAGCTTTCAAGCCTGCTTTTAATAGCTCCTGTTCGCATTGCTCAACAAATTCTTGATAATAATTTGGTGTTTTACCACCCCGTAAAATCACATGTCCATCAGGATTACCTTCAGTATGTAATAAGTTTACTTGACCATGTTGGTTGATTCCTATAAAGCTATGTCCCATTGAGGCTGCTTTTAACGCATTAATAGCGGTAGATAAACTACCATCGGTGCCATTCTTAAAGCCAACTGCCATAGATAAACCCGAAGCTAACTCGCGGTGAGTTTGAGATTCTGTAGTCCGTGCACCAATTGCAGACCAACTAAATAAATCTGCCATATATTGAGGCGTCATAGGATCTAAAGCTTCTGTCGCCAATGGCAAACCTAAGTTAGCCAAATCTAATAGCAGTTGACGAGCAATATGCAGCCCTTCTTCTACATGGAAAGATCCATCAATACGAGGATCATTTATTAGCCCTTTCCATCCTACCGTTGTACGAGGTTTTTCAAAATAAACACGCATCACAATATAAAGTTGATCTTTTAACTCATCTGATAATGCTTTTAATCTTTTGGCATAATCAATAGCGGCAATAGGATCATGAATTGAACAAGGCCCAATCACGACTAATAAACGTCTATCTTTTTTATGTACAATATCAGCAATTTCACGGCGATGCGTTTCGATTTGTGTACGTAATTTATTGGTTAAAGGTAATTTTTGTTTTAATTCTGCGGGGGTAATCAATATTTTCTCATCAACGATATGAATATTGTGAATGCTATCTTTCATATTTTCTTCCTAGTCTAAATATTTTATTACATTTAATTGTAATAAATAAATTACACTATACATAAAAACATTTCAAGACTTAAGAATAAATAATTCAAAAAATACGATTAGAGAAAAATTCTTGCTATTGAATCATAAAAAAATCTGCACCTTAATAAGTCGGTTGTTTATCCCAACTTTTAGGGTGCAGATCAAATGATTTGCTTTTACAATTCCAGGATTATTTAACTTGACTACAATTTAAACAATAAAGATATTGTCCTTTAGGATCATTAAATTGAGTCCATATACTAAGTTGATTTTGAAGCTGATTCAGTTGCTTTGGTAATCCTAGCATAGAATAGAATGAAGAACTAAAGAATGATTCTGCTCCTCGTTTAAAATCTCTCATTAAGCTACCAAATAAACCACGATCATCACTTAACCATTCAATACTGTAATCCGCGCCTTTCTTATCCTCTGGCAATTTATCATTTAGTAGTTTCTCTACTTGAGCAACAGCTGTATCAAAGTCTCCTATTTCATCAACTAACTTATTATTATAAGCATCTTGACCTAACCAAACACGACCTTGTGCAATTTTGTCTACTTCTTCTTTTGACAAATGACGGCCTTGGCTAACCACAGAAAGGAATCGATCATAACCATGTTCAATTTGCAATTGTAAACTTTCATTTAACTCGGAAGTTAATGCTGTAAAGCCACTAGGAGATACTAGCTCAGAAGTGGCTAATCCGTCAGCTGATATACCCGCTTTCTTTATAGTTTTTTCTAATGTAGGAAACATTGCAAAAATGCCAATCGAGCCAGTCAAAGTATTCTTATCTGCAACAATGTAATCTGCCGTACTTGAAATCCAATATCCACCTGAAGCTGCCATATTTCCCATTGATACAACAACTGGTTTTCCTATAGCTTGCAGATTTTCAGTTTCTTGTCGAATAATTTCGGAAGCAAATGCACTCCCGCCAGGGCTATTGACACGTAATACTACAGCTTTTATTGATTCATCATCATAAGCTTGGCGTAATAATTTTGCGATAGTATCACCACCCACACCTTGTTCTGTTGAATCTCCATCGATAATAGTCCCTTCAACATTAACGACTGCAATTTTATTTTCTGAGGATATCAATCCCTCACTTTCACCATTCATACGGTCTGGTAATGATGCAAGATAAGTCTCAAATTCAACCATTTTAGGTTGTTTTTCTTTATTTTCGCCAAAAAGTGCAATTAATTTTTTAGATAAATCTAAACGAGTCACGGTTTCTGTTATTAATTTACGTTGTTTGGCATAATCTGTATTATTTCCATTGAGTTTCTTTAACTCAGTGAGGTATTGTGATGCTTTAGGCAATACCATTCCTTTATCAATTTGACGATTTTGTGCAATGATATCTTGATAATTTGACCACATTGGGTAAAGCCATTGCTTTAGGTTATCTCTTGCTTCTTCTGACATATTGTCACGTAAAAACGGTTCTACAGCAGACTTATAGGTACCGACACGAAAAATATGTGGCGTAACCTCTAATTTTTCTAACATAGATTTAAAATAAAGATTTTGTGCTGATAATCCTTCAATACCGACTTCACCTATCTTATTTAAATAAATTTCATCCGCATAACTGGCCAATAAATATTGGGCTTGAGTATAATTATCTGCATATGCAATCACTGATTTGCCTGTAGATTGAAAATCCTGAATAGCTTTTCCAAGATAAGTTAAAGCAGGAATATCTGCACCCTCAAGATGATTTAAATCTAACACTAAACCTTTAATTCGCTCATCTTGTGCCGCACTTTCAATAGCATAAAATACATCAAAGGTAGAATATTGGTGAGGAACTTTTTCACCATTAATTTCTTGATATGCACTTTGCCAATTTAAATGATCACCACGTTCATCAGCCAGATAACCATATAAATTGATCAATAATGCGCCTTGTTCACCTTCTAATACGGGTTTTTCTTTTAATGCACTGGTGAGACTAATTATTGACATGAATAAAAAGATAAAAAAAAGGAAAAACAAATTCATAACACAGTCACGAATAAAAGTTAAGCCTTTCCAACACCATTTAAAAAGTTTACAAATACTTTGCATAAATCTCCTTACGCCTCTTTATTTGGACAAAATTTATCACCAATCGTGCCATTAGTTTACCGTTGAATAAAGTCGGCATAAAGTATTATTGCGAACTCCATATAAATTTATTTAAGTTTATGACTATTCTAAGCAAAGATTTGCGGTAGAATACTAAAAAATACTACAATTTAAATACAAGGATTATATATGGATGCCTTAACTTTATTAACAACTCGCCGTTCAGATAAAAAATTATCAAACCCAGTTCCCAATAAACAACAATTAGAAATAATTTTTCAAGCAGCAACTCATGTGCCAGACCATGGTAAATTACAACCTTATCGTTTTATTGTGATTGAAAAACCAAAACTAGCTAAATTAGCAGAGTTATTAAAAGCGGCCGTAGTTGAGTTAAAGCTAGATGAAAAACGCTTACAAAAAGCAGAAAAAATTGCCTCTATTGCTCCAATGATGATTGCCGTTGTGGCTAAAATTGATAAAAATATTGATAAAGTGCCTGGTTGGGAGCAAATGTTAACGGCTGGATGTTCAGCTTATGCCATACAACTTGCTGCAAATGCACAAGGTTTTGATAATGTTTGGCTAACGGGACCTTGGGTTGATGGAACAGAATTACGCCAAGCTTTAAATTGTCAAAAAGATGATAAAATTGTATCACTACTTATGATCGGAACCGCTGGCGAAAAAGAAGCTCGTGAGCCTAAAATCGTCAATACCGCAGATTTTGTATCTTACTTATAGTTTTTCTTCAAGTGCGGTCGGTTTTGATAAAATTTTATTTGAAGACAGCATTAAGCATAAAAAAACACCAATAATTTAGATTATTGGTGTTTTTCTATAAACAAACTAATTAAACACGTTTAAAGTCAATGTGAACTAGTTTTGGTTTGAATGGGTGGCGTTGCATCGCTTGCACTTTTACTGCCACTTCTTTACCATCAATAACTAGTGTAATGACGTCAGAATAGAATTCATCTTGTGCTTGAGCATTGTTTACTTCATCGTGATTTAATACGATTGAAACAGGTGCTTCTTTACCACCATAAACGATCGCAGGAAATTGACCATTATTACGAAGGCGGCGGCTCGCACCCTTACCTTGCGTAGAACGAACTTCAGCGTTAAATTTAAATGCCATTTTAATGTTCTCTTAAATTAAAAATTAATCTTTCAAAAATTGCAGGCGACCCAGCAATTTTCATAATTTGGCTCAAAGACTTTTTTGAGCCTGTGGATTATAAGTAATCCAATTTAAAAAATCAAATAAAATCACAATATTAGTATAAATAAATTACTAAATTAGACTGGCTATTTTTATCTAAAAAAGGCACAATAATAGCAATTTTCAGTGAAGAAATAACATACTTAGAGAATAATACCATATGGATATACTAATAGATTTTTTTATTAATTATGGTTATTTAGCCGTACTGCTCGTTTTAATCATTTGCGGATTTGGTGTCCCAATTCCAGAAGACATCACTTTAGTATCTGGGGGGATTATTGCTGGTTTAGGTTATGCAGATCCACATATTATGGTCGTAGTAAGCATGATCGGCGTCCTTGCTGGTGATAGTGTAATGTATTGGCTAGGTCGTATTTATGGTGTAAAAATTTTGCGTTTTCGCCCTATTCGAAAAATTATGACACTACAACGCCTCAAAATGGTACGTGAAAAATTTGATAAATATGGTAGTCGTGTATTATTTATCGCTCGATTCTTACCAGGCTTACGAGCACCTATTTATACTGTATCAGGTATTACTCGTCGTGTCAGCTATCCTCGTTTTGCACTTCTTGATTTTTCCGCAGCGATTATTTCTGTGCCGATTTGGGTTTATTTAGGGTTTCATGGTGGTAATAACCATGAGTGGATTGAAGCACAAATCAAAAAAGGCCAAATGGGTATCTATAGTATTCTTGCCTTAGTGCTTTTATTTGTGGGTTGGAAAATTTATAAAAGTAAAAAACAACAAAAACAAGATCACGACAATATTCAAGATTAAATAAAAAGTGCGGTTAAATACCGCACTTTTTATTGCTCATCAATAATAAATTCAAACCAATCGATAACATTATCTTCATTAATCCCATTCTGAATTAACACTTTCGCCTTAATAACAGAATCATAACTCCCTGAAATTAAAGGATGCCAAGCATTTAAAGGTTTATTTTCATAAAGTAAACGATAAGCACAGGTTTTAGGTAACCAACCAAAATCAGGTAAATTATCTTTTGTTAATTTAGTACAGTCTTCTTCTATCTCAAAACGATGTTGATAATCTCGGCACTTTCCTGTTTCACAGTTTAATAAATTGCAAGCAATACGGGTAAAATAAAGTCTTTCGCGCTTTCCCTGGCCTTCAATAAATTTACGATAACAACATTTACCACAGCCATCACATAATGCTTCCCATTCAGCATCATTCATCTCTAACAGCGTTTTATGTTTCCAAAA
Source organism: Mannheimia massilioguelmaensis (assembly GCF_000940515.1). Classification (NCBI taxonomy): domain Bacteria; kingdom Pseudomonadati; phylum Pseudomonadota; class Gammaproteobacteria; order Pasteurellales; family Pasteurellaceae; genus Mannheimia; species Mannheimia massilioguelmaensis. The sequence goes on along the minus strand of NZ_CDQL01000008.1, from coordinate 301,972 downwards.
TTCAGGCTCTAATTGCATGATTGTTTCTTTTTATTCAAGGTAATGAATGTCTAAGCTATCAGCTATCTAACAAGCTCAATAAAATTTTTAATCAATATCATGATATCTTTATTGTAAATAAGAAAGTGCAGTCAAAATTTTATAAATTCCAACCGCACTTTCAATATTGATATTGTCAATTATTGATTATTTACTGATACTTTATCTGTGTGATGATCATATTTAAGACCAGAATGTGAACCTTCTGAGCCATTAAAATAAATATCTTTATTTGCACAAGCTGTCATTAATGTTGCTGCTAATATCACTAAAATAAATGCTTTCATTAGAAACCTTCTTTTAAGCTTACGGTTAAATTAAATACCAAATTACCTAGTTTGCTATCTTTATTATCTGCACAGTAGTAACCTTCTCGTTCAAATTGGTAAGCTTTTTCAGGTTCTGCATTGGCTAAACTTGTTTCCACTACACCATGTTTTACAACAAGTGACTCTGGGTTAATTGCCGCAATAATATCTTCCTCAGCACCTGGATTAGGGAGATTAAAGAGGCGATTATAAACACGGAATTCTGCTGGCACATTTTCAGTTGCTGACACCCAATGAATAACCCCTTTTACTTTACGCCCATCCGCTGGGTTTTTACCTAATGTTTCAGGATCATAAGTACAATATACGGTAGTGATATTGCCATTATCATCTTTATCACAACGTTCAGCTTTTATTACATAAGCATGACGTAAACGAACTTCTTTGCCTAATACTAAACGTTTATATTGTTTATTAGCTTCTTCACGGAAATCTGCTTGATCAATATAAATTTCTTTTGTAAATGGCATTTCATGTGTTCCTAATTCAGGATAATTAGGATGATTTGGTGCAGTTAATATTTCTTTGTCACCAAAGTTTTCAATTACAATACGTAATGGATTTAAAACTGCCATTGCACGTGGAGCATTAGTATTCAAATCATCACGAATACAGCTTTCTAAAGCCGAATACTCTACTACATTATCCTGTTTTGTTACCCCAATACGACGACAGAATTCACGTAATGATGCTGGTGTATAACCACGACGACGTAAACCCGAAATAGTTGGCATACGAGGATCATTCCAACCATCAACCACACCATCTGTGACTAATTTCAATAATTTACGTTTTGAAGTTAAGGTACCTTCTAAATTTAAACGTGAAAATTCATATTGATGTGGCAATGGACGTTCAATTGAAATATGTTCTAACACCCAATCATATAAACGGCGATTATCTTGAAATTCTAATGTACATAATGAATGAGTAATTCGTTCGATCGCATCTGAAATACAGTGCGTAAAATCATACATTGGATAAATGTACCATTTATCTCCAGTTTGGTGATGAGTAGCAAATTTAATGCGATAAATGACAGGGTCACGCATTACCATAAATGGCGATGCCATATCAATTTTCGCACGTAATGCTGCTTTACCCTCTTCGAATTCACCATTTTTCATTTTTTCAAATAAAGCTAAATTTTCTTCTACACTACGATCACGATATGGGCTATTTTTACCAGGTTCAGTTAAAGTTCCACGATATTCACGCATTTGTTCTGGCGAGAGCTCATCTACATATGCTAAACCTTTTTCAATTAACTCAATGGCATAACCATAGAGTTGATCAAAATAATCTGATGCATAATGCGGTTCGCCTTCCCATTTAAAACCTAACCATTCTACGTCTTGTTTGATTGAATCAACATATTCAACATCTTCTTTTACTGGGTTTGTATCATCAAAACGTAAGTTACATTTACCTTGGTAATCTTTTGCAATACCAAAATTTAAACAAATTGATTTAGCATGTCCAATGTGCAAATAGCCATTAGGTTCTGGAGGAAAACGTGTATAGACATTATTATGTTTACCTGAAGCAAGATCTTCATCAATAATTTGACGGATGAAGTTTGTCGGGCGAGTTTCATCTGTAAGAATTTCGTTATTATCCATTTATCTTTCACTCATCTTGTTTTAATTAAAAAATTCTGATTATTTTACACTGTTTAATAAGATAACAAAAGCTCTCAGGGTTAGTATCATAAGTTTTACTTATATAAAATGAACTTCTCATTTTTCTATTTCATTAGGTTATAATGAACTTAATTAGTAAAATTATTTCTAATAGAAGTCATCTCATTTTGATTTTCACATTGGTAATTTCGCATTTGATGATAAAATATTCAACACCATTAAGAATTTTAATGATGAAACCCAATGTAGACTATTCAGTTTGATAATGTTGATATTCATCAAGACTCAATAAACATGTATTACACTTTCTCTTTGATTTATGGGCATTGGAAGTTATGAACAAAAAATATTTAGCAATTAGCTTATTGGCGATAATGGTAGCAAGTGGGAGCTACTATTTTATAAATACTGGCAAAAAAGCCCCTACCTATTTAACGGAAAATGTTCAGCGCAGTAATATTGAAAAAACTGTTGTTGCCTCTGGATCAATTGAAAGTTCAAATAAAGTCGATGTTGGTGCCCAAGTTTCAGGAAAAATCACAAAACTTTATGTCACTTTAGGTCAAGATGTAAAAAAAGGTGACTTAATTGCTAACATTGATTCAACGACTCAAACCAATAATCTGAATACTAAAAAAGCAGCATTAGCAAGTTATCAAGCTCAATTAAAAGCAAAAAAAACCACCTTTGAAGTTGCCTTATCCAGTTATAACCGTTTATCTAAATTATATAAACAACAAGCTACTTCTCTTGATACTTTAAATACAGCAAAAAGTACTTTAGATATTGCCAAAGCGGAAATGGATGCTTTAGAAGAATCAATCAAACAAGCTGAAATTGAAGTTAATACAGCGGAAACTAATGTTGGTTATACTAAAATTACTTCACCGATTGATGGAACCGTAATTTCAACTCCAATCTCTGAAGGCCAAACTGTTAATGCGAATCAAACCACTCCAACGATTGTCACTGTTGCAAACTTGAATAAAATGTTAATAAAACCCGAAATTTCAGAGGGCGATATTACTCAGGTTAAATCAGGACAAGAAGTATCCTTTACTATTCTTTCAGATCGCTCAACAGTTTATAACGCCATAATAGCCTCTGTAGATCCTGCGACCACTACAAATACAGATGCTAAATCAACCAGTAGTACAACAACCTCTTCCTCATCTTCTAGTTCCACTGCGGCTATTTATTACTATGCTAATATGGAAGTTGACAATCCTAATCGTATCTTGCGAATTGGTATGACTACGGAAAATAAAATTAAGATTGCCAGTGTTAAAAATGTATTAACCGTCTCTAATATGGCATTGAAAAAACGAGAAGAAAAATATTTCGTGACACGCTTAACCGCACAAAATCAACCTGAAGAATGCGAAGTTATAATTGGCATACAGGATGATTATCATACTGAAATCAAGTCAGGGCTAAATGAAGGTGATAAAGTGATCTTGTCACAAGTCGCTGAAGGTGAAAAAGTTGGAAACAGTAACCGTGGACCTCGTTTATTTTAAAAGTGCGGTGTAAATTTAATGAATATTATTGAAATAAATAAGCTTAATCGTTATTTTGGTGAAGGCAAAAACCAAGTCCATGTTCTGAAAAATATTTCTATCAATATTGAAAAAGGTGACTTCGTAGCAATTATCGGTCAATCAGGTTCAGGAAAATCAACTTTAATGAATATTATAGGTTGCCTGGATACCGCAAGTAACGGCTCATACAAAATTGATGGAAAAGAAACCAATGAATTAAGCTCAGATCAACTCGCTGATTTACGGAGCCAGAAATTTGGTTTCATCTTTCAGCGCTATAACCTACTAGCCTCTTTAACCGCAGCTGAAAATGTAGCATTACCGGCAATTTATGCAGGAAAACCTCAATCAGAGCGTCTCGCTTATGCACAACAACTGTTGAACAAATTAGGCTTAAGTGACAAAGCATACAATAAACCGAGTGAATTGTCTGGAGGACAACAACAACGGGTCAGTATTGCTCGTGCACTTATGAATGGCGGAGAAATTATTCTTGCCGATGAACCTACAGGAGCATTAGATTCTCAAAGTGGTCAAAATGTGATGACAATTCTTCGTCAATTACATAGTGAAGGTCATACCATCATTATGGTTACTCACGACCGTGAAATCGCAGCTACTGCTAATCGCATTATTGAAATCAAAGATGGTGAAATTATTAGCGATACACAAAAAGCATCTGTAGTTGAATCTGATTCCAAACCAATTATTCCCTCTCCTCGCTTTACCTTTAGTAAAGACCAATTAATTGAAGCATTTAAAATGTCAGTTAGTGCAATTATTGCTCATAAATTACGTTCTTTATTAACTATGCTAGGGATTATTATCGGGATTACTTCCGTAGTTTCTGTGGTGGCATTAGGGAATGGATCACAACAAAAAATTCTTTCTAATATTAATGGATTAGGCACAAATACCATGACCATTTTTAATGGAACTGGATTTGGCGATCGCCGTGCAGAACAGATGCAAAACCTAACAGTTAATGATGCTAACGCCCTTGCTAAACAAAGTTATGTGCAAAGTGTTACACCTAATAGTGCTGCAAGTGGCTTATTAATTTATGGAAATCAAGCCTTTACTTCAACTAACTTACGTGGCATTGGTGAACAATATTTTAATGTAGAAGGAATGAAACTATTACAAGGACGAACAATTCAGACAAAAGACATTATCGAAAGCGCACAAGTCGCACTATTAGATCAAAGTGCTAAAAAAGCACTTTTTCCAAATGATGACCCTATTGATAAAATTGTGATATTTTCAAAACGTCCATTTCGCATCATTGGTGTAGTTTCAGATCGTCAAATGGGTGCAGCAAGTAGCTCATTAACGCTTTATGCGCCTTATACAACAGTGATGAATAAAGTTACAGGAGGGGTTAAGATCGGCTCAATTACCGTAAAAGTCGCAGATAATGTGAATACAACAGTAGCTGAAAAAAGTTTAACGGAATATTTGTTAGTACGCCATGGCAAAAAAGACTTTTTTATAATGAATAATGACACCATCAAGCAAACCATTGAAAGCACAACAGGCACAATGAAATTGTTGATCTCCTCAATTGCGTTTATTTCATTGATTGTAGGAGGAATTGGAGTAATGAATATCATGCTTGTTTCTGTTACAGAACGGACGAAAGAAATTGGAATACGTATGGCAATTGGCGCACGAAAAAACAATATACTTCAACAATTTCTAATTGAAGCTGTGCTTATTTGTATGATTGGCGGGCTTTCAGGGATTTTACTTTCGCTCATTATTGGTGAAGTTTTTAATGTATTTATGCATGACTTTACTATGTCCTTCTCTACATTCTCCATTGTAGCGGCAGTACTCTGTTCAACCTTAATTGGCGTTATATTCGGTTATATGCCAGCTAAAAACGCAGCAGAACTAAATCCAATTACCGCTTTAACTCGTGAATAGATCGTAGAAAAAATTAGAAAAAATAAATTTTTCTGTTACAATATCGCCACATACTGAACGAACGTTCATTCACATAAATAATAGCAAGCATGCAGTGAAATTTTTTCAAAATATCTACCGCACTTTTTCCAATAAAAGGAAATATTAATGTTAAAACTTACTCAATTAGCCTTAACAGTTTTGTTCTCCACAACTCTAGTCAGTTGTGCAAACATTGATGATTCATACAAAGCATCGCAAGATGATTTTAAACAATATGAAGAAGTTACAAAACAATTCAATATCAAAGATAATTGGTGGACGTTGTATAATGATACACAACTCAACCGACTCGTTGAACAAGCCTTATTAAATAATAAAGATTTAGCTAAAGCAGCGATTTCTGTTAATGCTGCACTTTATAAAGCAAATTTATTAGGTGCAAATTTAGTTCCAACATTTAGTGGTTCTACAAGCTCTTCAGCAAGTCGTGCAACACATCACTCCACACAAACTGTAGCAAATAATGCATCAACAATCAGCCACGGTGCCTCATTAAGTGTAAATTACACTCTAGATTTATGGCGTCGTTTAGCTGATGCAGCATCAGCTGGGGAATGGGCATATCAAGCAACTCAACAAGATATGGAAGCTACTCGCCTTTCATTAATCAATGCTGTGGTTGTCACTTATTACCAGCTTGCTTACCTAAATGATGCTATTGCGGCAACAAATGACACCATTAAATATTATTCGCAAATCAACACTATTATGCAAAACCGTTTAACTCAAGGTGTTGAAGATCGTGCGAGTACCGATCAATCTCAACAAGCATTACTTACAGCTCGTAACAATTTAATTAATTATCAAACAACACAAAAGACCGCAGAACAAACGCTGCGTAATTTACTAAACATAAAACCAAATGAAGCATTAAATCTGAATTTACCCCATATTCTTAATGTGAAACTCGCTGGGGTAAACTTAAATGTACCTATTTCAACTATTGGTAACCGACCTGATGTACGAGGCTATTTATATCGTTTAAATAGTGCATTTAAAGATGCTAAATCGACACAAAAAAGTTGGTTCCCTGAAATTACTTTAGGTGCAGGCCTTTCTTCAAGTGGTAATAAAATTAGTAATGCATTAGATAATCCAATTGCTGTAGGAACGGTAGGTATTAGCCTCCCATTCTTAGATTGGAATCGTGTAAAATGGAATGTCAAAATCTCTGAAGCGGCTTATGAGACAGCTCGTATTAACTATGAACAAAGTATTACTACTGCATTGAATGAAATTGACACTCACTACTTTGCTTATACTCAATCACAACAAAATTTCAGCAATTTACAAAAACGTTATGACTATGATAAACGTATTGCTCAATATTATAAAAATCGTTATGACGCAGGCGTTTCAGATTTAAAAGATTGGCTATCTGCAATCAATACTGAACGTTCTTCTCAAGTTTCCATCTTGAATGCAAAATATAGTGTTATTCAAAATGAAAATGCGATTTACAGTTCAATGGCGGGTTATTACACACCTAAATATTAATATAGGTCTTGTAGAAATAAAAAGTGCGGTTAGAATTTTTAAAATTTTAACCGCACTTTTTTCTGATCAATAAGATAAAAAGGCTGGTGATTAGCCCAGCCTTTTCAAATAAAATGACAAATAAAGAGTGTTTAGTGAAATTATTCTACAATAGGAATAATTTTGGTAGCGTGTGAACCTTTTTCGCCGTGAATAACCTCAAAATTAACTTTTTGACCTGCTTTTAACGAACGATAACCATCCATCTCAATTACTGAATAATGCGCAAAAATATCGACATCACTACCTTCTGCGTTAATAAAACCAAATCCTTTTGCATTATTAAACCATTTTACAACACCGACTTCCATAAATTACCTCTAATGTGGCTTTTAGTCTTTTCAGACAACGTTACTACTCAATAAGACTTAGTATGCCTTATTTCCTAAACGGCTCTTATTGTTGATAAAATGTAATTGATTATCAACAATCAAATATTGAAAATCCAACGGAGATCACAAAATTAATGGGAAAATAAAAAGAGTAACTTAAATAATCGCATATTAAGTTACTCTTTAGTAAGAAAAGTATTGTCATTAAAAATGAATTATTTGTTGCGTGGTATCCATTTCCCATCTAAATAATCTACAATCCATTTTGTTGCTTTACCAGCTTTTTCAGAGGTGACATATTGACGTTTTTCTTTACGACTGAAACGAATAATTGTCTCATTACCTTCTGGATCTTTTTGTGGTGCTTCAGCTAAATAACGCAACTTCTCAGGTAAACGTTCTTTAAATTTCACTAATTCAGCCACTTTAGGCGCTCTTGTTTCTCGAGATTTAGGGAAGTTATGAGCTGACATAAATACACCGCTCGCACCATCTCGTAATACAAAATAAGCATCTGATTTTTCACATTTTAATTCTGGGAAATGTGTTGGCTCTTCTTTTGGCGGGGCAACTTCACCATTTTTCAAGATTTTTCTGGTATTATCACAATTTGTACAAGCCATATATTTACCAAAACGACCAAGTTTTAAGTGCATATCCGCACCGCATTTGTCACATTCAACAATTGGACCATCATAACCTTTAATTTTGAATGAACCTTGTTCAATGACATAACCATCACAATTTGGATTGTTACCACAAATATGAATTTTACGAGCAGGATCAATTATATAACTATCCATAGCTGTACCACATTTAGGGCAACGCTTACGTTCCATTAATGCTTTAGTTTCTGACGCTTCATCTAATACATTTAATAATTCAGCTTCAGGAATTAAATTAATTGTGGTTTTACAACGCTCTTTAGGTGGCAATGCATAACCTGAACAACCTAAAAATACACCAGTGCTTGCTGTACGAATTGCCATCGGACGATTACAAGTTGGACATTTAATATCTGTCATCACCAAACTATTAGGTTTCATTCCTCCTTCAAGCTCATCTAATTCTGCGGTAGTTAATTGACTAGAAAAATCTTTAAAGAATTGGTTTAATTCTGTTTTCCAATTTTTTTGACCATTAGCGATTTGGTCTAACATATCTTCTAAACTTGCAGTGAAATCATAACTCATTAATTCACTGAATGATTGATTTAGACGATCTGTAACAATTTCCCCCATTTTTTCAGCATAGAAACGACGATTTTCGGTATAAACATAACCGCGATCTTGAATCGTTGAAATAATGGTTGCATAAGTTGAAGGACGACCAATACCACGTTTTTCTAACTCTTTTACTAATGCTGCTTCGGTAAAACGTGATGGTGGTTTAGTAAAATGTTGAGAAGGTTGCACTTCTTTTAACGTTAATTTGTGGTGTAATTCAACCGCTGGTAATTCTTGGTCTTCAGGTGATTTAGTGGTTTGTGGTAATACTTTTGTCCAACCATCAAAACGTAAAATACGACCTTTTGCTTTAAGCGTATAATCGCCAGCCGTGACTGTTAATGTAGAGCTATCATATTGTGCCGCTGTCATTTGACAAGCCAGTAATTGACGCCAAATCAAATCATATAAACGTACAGCATCTTTTTCCATTCCATGTAAATGATCTGCATGCACATTCACATCCGATGGACGAATAGCTTCATGAGCTTCTTGGGCATTATCTTTACTTGAATAAAAATTAGGCTTTACAGGAAGATATTTAGAACCAAATTTTTCCTCGATGTACGCTCGAGTCATATTTAATGCATCTTGGCTTAAATTAGTTGAATCCGTACGCATATAAGTAATATAGCCTGCCTCATACAAACGTTGAGCTAACATCATTGTTTTCTTCACACTAAAGCCTAAACGGGTACTGGCTGTTTGTTGTAATGTTGATGTGATAAAAGGCGCTCTTGGTTTTGATGTAGTCGGCTTAGTTTCTAAATCTGAAACTAAATAGTCCGATTTTTCTAAAAAATCTACCGCACTTTTAGCATCTTTCTCATTCTTAGGTGCAAATTTCTTGCCTTTATAATCAGTAACATCTAAACGAATCTGTGCTTTATCAGCCGTTTTAGTAACTACTGCCACTTCCCAATATTCTTCTGGTTGGAAAGCTTTGATTTCACGTTCACGTTCAACAATGAGTTTTACTGCAACAGACTGTACTCGACCTGCGGATAAACCTCGAGCTACTTTTTTCCATAGCAATGGGGATACCATAAAACCCACAACGCGGTCTAAGAAACGACGTGTTTGTTGAGCATTAACACGATCCAAATTTAAATGTTCAGGTTTTTCAAAGGCTTGTTTAATGGCATTTTTAGTAATCTCATTAAACACTACTCGACTAAAACGATCATCATCACCACCTATTACTTCACGTAAATGCCAAGCAATTGCTTCTCCTTCTCTATCCAAGTCGGTTGCAAGATAAATATGATCCGCTTTTTTAGCTAACGATTTGAGTTCAGCAACAACTTTTTCCTTTCCTGGTAAAATTTGATAATTTGCTTTCCAACCATGGTAAGGGTCAATCCCCATACGTTTTACCAAGGCTTTTTGTTCTTTTTCCGCTTTAATCGCTTGTTTTTGTTCTGTGCTTAATCCTTTGGTTGAAACTGGCTTATTTTTTTCACCTGTAGCCGTACCAGCAGTGGGTAAATCACGGATATGTCCCACGCTAGATTTCACTACATAATTGTTACCTAAATATTTATTAATGGTTTTCGCTTTGGCTGGCGATTCCACAATAACCAAGGATTTTGTCATTTCTCTTACCTGATTTTTTTGTTTGGTGTAAAATTCTGTTTAATTTTGTAAATTAGCTTTATATTTGAAATCTATCCAGTATGATACCCGCTTTTAAAATTGGTATGGCTGAGATTTATCAGTTTTACTGGACATATTTCAAATATCGCCGCTATATTGCCCAACTCTCTATAGCTAGGTCAACAACTTTTTTATAAAAGGTGAAATAAATGGATAAACTCAATGCAATTTCTGTCTTCTGTCGAGTCATTGAAACACAAAGTTTTACTCAAGCAGCCGCATTAGAAAATATTTCAGTAGCCATGGCAAGTAAATTGGTTGCCCAATTAGAAGAACAGTTAAAAACCCGCCTATTACAACGGACTACCCGAAAGATTGCACCTACTGAAGCAGGTTTAGTTTATTATCAACGCTGCCATCCTATTTTAATTGAGTTAGAAGAGGCTGATTCAAGTATCAGTGATCTTTCTTCCTCTTTACAAGGAAATATTGTTGTTTCTATTCCAATGGATTTTGGACTTCGTTTTATCGCACCAGTTTTACCTAGTTTTATTAAAGCAAACCCAAATTTACATGTTGAAGTAGAATTCAGTGATCGCCGTGTCGATTTAATGTCAGAAGGATATGATATTGCATTACGCATAGGTGCACTACAGGATAGCACATTAGTAGCCAAAAAGCTTGCCACAACCACTATGCATTTTGTTGCCTCCCCTAAATATCTTGCGGAATATGGTATTCCCAAACAGCCAGAAGATTTAGAACATCATCATTGCTTACTTTACAAAGCCATAGGAAACCAAATTTATTGGGAATTTGCTCACAATGGCAAAGTTCAACGTATCAAAATGCGTTCAAGAATGATTTGTAATAATGGATTAACTTTAGTCCAAATGGCAAAAGATGATTTAGGCATCATCAATTCTCCTCGTTTCTTAGTTGAAAAAGAACTTAAATCAGGCGAATTAATTGAAGTATTGCCAGAATATAAACAACAACGATTAGATTTACATGCAGTTTATCCTCATCGTCGTCATTTAGCGGCAAAAGTTAAAGCCTTTATTAAATTCTTAAGCCAATTAAATTTGGAAGAAATGGCTTAATCATTTCAATCAACAAAGCGTTTTTTTGTTATTTAGCGAGTAAATAACTTAATCCGCTTTGTCTTTTTACTTGATTTTTTACTGCTATTTGCCAAATATTTTTACTAGCAAATACAGTAAACTGCTCCTTGGCTCGTGTAATAGCCGTATAAATTAATTCTTTTGTTAGTACTGGGTTAAATTCCATAGGTAAAATAAGATAGGTATGAGCAAATTCAGACCCTTGAGATTTATGTACAGTCATTACATAAGCAGGTTCATGGCTAGGTACACGGCTTGGCAATATGTGTTTGTATTTCCCCTCACCTAATTCAAACCAAACTTTACCATGAATAAATAAGCCAATATCTCCATTATATAACCCGACATTCGCATCATTTTGTACAATCATTACTGGTTTACCTTGATACCACTCACGGCTATATTTAAAGTTTACTAAGCCTTTCCGACGCAATTGTTCAGCAATCATTTCGTTTAATGATTCAATGCCTAAATCCCCCATACGTAAAGCCGCTAAGAAACGTACTTTTCTGAACTGTGCAAAAATTTTTTCTATATCAGCTTCTGTCAATTCTGTTAATTTTGCTGATCGAGTTTCAATTTCCCGTAAATACAAAGCATATTCTTCTATAGCTTTATTCATAACATTGAAAACCGATAGTTTACGTTTATGTTCTGAATCATGTTCTAAATTGATAAATTCAATTTGTTCGTACTGTTCAAACAATGTGAGACTTTCTGCTGCTTTACGTTGATTGACTGAATTCGCTAAAATCCCAATAGCAGATTTATTGGTGAAACGACGACTCTCCGTTAAATAACATAAATAATCCCTAATCTCATTGCCCTCAGTATGGTTATCGACTAATTGAGCATCTGTCACAGCATTTAAATATTGAATATGCTCTGAGCTATAACCTTGATTTATAAATTGACCTAATTCCCCCAAAATTGCTCCCGCCTCTACAGAAGCTAATTGATCTTTATCACCTAATAAAATCAGTCTGCCTTGTTTAGGTAACGCTTGCAATAAACTAGACATCAAGGAGAGATCCACCATCGATGCTTCATCCACAATTAATAAATCTACAGGTAAGGGATTTTGTGCATGGTATTTAAAATGACGTCCACCTAATAAACGATGAATAGTCATCGCCTCTGTGGGAATACTATTTCGTAATTGTTCGGGGAGCGCCATACTTCCTAAGGCATTTTCAATACTTTCTGTTAAACGAGCAGCCGCCTTTCCTGTAGGTGCAGCCAATTTAATTAATAATGTTCCTTGGTTTAAAGATTGAAGTGCCACCAGCAAACGTGCCACAGTATAAGTTTTCCCTGTGCCTGGACCACCTGAAATCAAACAGAATTGCTGACGAAGAGCGGTCGCGATAGCAATTTTTTGCCCTTGATTAGAATCAGCATTTTCTTGAATAATCGACCTAACTTCATTATTTGCCAATTTATTCGATAAAATTTTGCTATTTATGACCGCACTTTTGAGATACTCTGCAACTCGATATTCATCTTGCCAAACTCGATAGAAATATAATGCATTGAATTGAAAGACTAAAGGTGCAATAGAGGTTAATGGCTCTGAAGTGAAAGCATTGTGACGTTGTAATTTAGTTTGCCATTCAGATACAGATAAATGCTCAATCTTATCATCAATTTGATGTAAAATATCCTTAAATTCTGATTGATGTAAATTAAATAAATTCTGTTTTAGAGTCTCATCTAAAAATAAACAAGTATTTCCTTGTTGATGACTATAATTACAAAGTGCCGCTAATAATATCGCAAGATTTTTTTCTACCTCGGAGCTTGCATTTTGTTTATCTGCAATCATCTTGGCAAAGTAATAATCTCCTTGGCTAATAATCTTGTTCTGTTTTAATTGAAATAAAATATCTAACATAGAATAACCTTAAAATAGCTTATCTAAGCCTTCAATCAGTGCACGCAGAGGTTTATCAAAATACACTCCATAATCTACATTTTTGCCATTCATGCCACGAACAAAACAATACAATACACCACCAAAATCTCGATCATAATTATAGTTTGGCAAACGTTGTTTTAAATAACGATGCATTGCCACACTGTACAATAAATACTGCAAATCATAATGTTCTTGTTTTATCGCATGAGATAAATGTTCTTTTGCGTAACAATTCAAATGATTACCCAAAAAATTGGATTTATAGTCAAGCACATAATATTGGCCATTATGGCGAAATGCTAAATCGATAAATCCTTTTAACATTCCTTTAATTTGCTCAAACTCATAATATTCTGATTGAATGGAATGATATTGTGCAATTAGCTGATTAAACGCTTTTACATCTAAAGTATTTTCAATTTTTAAATAAAATTGCATTTCTTTTACACAATCCTTTAGATTGAGATTAGATAAACTAAAACTTTTAGCCTCTAATAATGGCGTGGTTAACAGTTGATTCATCCATTGCATAAGAGGTTCTTTCCAGGATTTCTCTAATTGCACCATTTCTAATAATCTATCAATTAAAACATCATCTAGTAGTTTGCTAAAATCTTGCTTTTCGAAGAAATAATGCAGCGCCGTTCCCACCGCCATACCACGTGGAAAATCAAAGGGTGAATAGCCTACAGGATAATCTGTGACGTTGTCATTTAACTCCACTCTATTTTCGATAAAATCCATAGAGAGTTCTGAATCGACATCTTTTGCACTATCTAAAATTTCTGAAAATCCTACCGCACTTTCAAGAGTTAATAATTCAGCAGGTTTATTTTTGGCATGAGATAAGTCATTCATACGTTTTAATGAGCTGAAACTATTTACTCCCCAATCTCGTTCAATATTGCCATGGAAAATTTTAGCTTGATATTGTTTGCTTGACTTCTCTGGTGAATACATTTCGCCTTGCACTTCATCTATGTTATAGCGTGCAATATTTTCTTGATTCACTTTTTCTACTAAATGATCTAATAAGTCAGTTGCACGATATTTTTGTTTAGGCGCTTCTAAACCAATTTCGCCTTCTGATAAGGCATATAACAATGCATTCCACTGAGCAGAAAACTCGTTAGCTAAACCTATCGATAAATGATATTTTGCTCTCGTTAATGCTACATAGAGTAAGCGCATTTCTTCAGCATAACTTTCTTTAATAACCGCATCATTGTGTTGTTTTTCCATATCCCATAGTACGGCTTGCTTTTCTTCATTATAATAAGTCACAATGCTGCTATTATTCCCTTTTGCTTTAGCGCCAATAAAAGGTAACCATACTATAGAATATTCAAGCCCCTTTGATTTATGGATAGTGACAATTTTTACTAAATCTTGCTCACTTTCTAAACGAAGCGCCTGTTCATCTTGACAATTTTCACCACGAATCTGACGTTCAAACCAACGTAATAATGCTGAGTCACTTTCATTTAATGCTGTAGCCTCTTGTAATAATTCAGCTAAATGAAGCAAATCGGTTACACGACGTTCACCATTAGCCATATTAATCAATTTTTGTGGAATTTGCTCAGCTAAGAATAATTGGTGCAACATTGCTAAAACACCTTGATAACGCCATGTTCGTTGATAATTCAAAAAACGATTAATCCATTGTTCCCAATCATTTTCATTTTGTTTTAAATGCTGAATTTCTGCACTTGTTAAACAAAATACCGAGGTGGCAATAGCATTTAATACGTTGCGTTCACTAAACGGATTTAAACAAGCTTCTAAAATCAATAGCAATTCTTTTGCTTCATCACAATCAAATACATTACTTCGATCAGATAAATATACCGAGGAAATATTAAATGCTTGCAGTGCATTTTTGACTAATCCAGCTTCATAACCGTTACGGACTAAAACTGCAATATCTTTAGGTCTAAGAGCTTCTAGTCCCTTATCTGTACGAAACCCCGTTTTATTTTGTAACGCGCCCATGAGCCATTGAGAAATAGTTTTTGCACAAACCTCTGCAAGTTGTTCATTAGAAGGATTATCACCTAAATAAAAACCTAACGGAGCTTCTGTATTTCCATTTACTTCAAAACGCCCTTGTGGTTTACCTGCACCTACAGGTAAGAAATCAATATTTTGATATAAGAAAGGTTGTGTATTAGTAAAATCAAAAATTTGATTAACTGAATGAAGAAGATTTTCTTCTGAACGATAATTTTTATTTAAAGTAAAACGTTGTTTAGCTTGTTCTGCGGCTTTAAGATAAGTGAAAATATCCGCACCACGAAATTGATAAATCGCCTGTTTAGGATCGCCAATCATCACAAAACCCGTATTAGCATTTTGAGGCGTAATATAAATTGTTGAGAAAATTTTATATTGCTGGCTATCCGTATCCTGAAATTCATCGATCATAGCAAAAGGATATTGCTGTCTAATAAGTTGAGCTAATTTTTCTCCATGAGTTGAAGTCAATGCTTCTTTTAATAAACGCAATAAATCGTCAAAACTCTTCTCTTGATGATTAAGTTTATAATCTTTAAGTTGGGTTTTAATCCATTGAATATAATGATAATAAAACACCTGAACATATAATGGATGATTTTGATATTTAATAACCACATTATCTGCTAATTCAAACACAGCATGTGAAACAGGTTGATCTTTAGTAAGATAACTATCCATAGCTGATTGAGTAAAATATTTAGACAGTGCTTCGGGTATAGATAGATCCGTAGGATTATTTGCCCATTCTCGAATAGTTTGAAAACGCCCAGGTAAATGATTAGATTTAAAAGAAGCACCTTTAATCAATTTTTTATCTTTTGCTTCATCAATTAATCGAATAATTTCTTCTTCATGTGCTAACCAAGTGGCTTTTAATGCATTTAATTCATGAATATCCTTTTCAATATATTGATGAATAAAATCCTCAAAATTTAAAGCTAATAACTTAGGATCGACTACATCAATACCTATTTCATCATTAGTGACAAATTTCTGAATTTTCTTTAATAGTTCTGCTGGCGTCCCTAAATGATGATAAATGTAATTAGTTGCTTCAAAAGATAAAGGATAAAAATGCTCTCTCCACAGTTCATTAGTAAGACGAATTAACAACTCTGATTCATCAGTGACTAATTCAAGGTTAAAGTGAATACCAGAATTAAACGCATATTGCATTAACATTCGACGGCAAAAACCATGAATAGTATAAATTGCAGCTAAATCCATATTTTGCTCGGCAATCTTTAAACGCTGAATTGTTGCTTTTAAATCTAACTGTTCAACAACATCTACAATAAATTCATTATCAGTTTTAATAAATATAGCTTTGTCTTGATTCTCTGAATATTGTTCAAACTGTTGTTTAGCTAAATGAATTCGATTACGAATACGTTCACGCAACTCTTGCGTTGCAGCTTCTGTAAAGGTGACAACTAAAATTTCATCCACCGATAAAGGCTTATTAAAACAATTTTCCCCTATTTGCAGTAACAAACGCAGATATAGCGAAACCATCGTAAAGGTTTTACCCGTACCCGCAGAAGCCTCAATTAAAACAATAGAGTTTAAAGGTGTTGAAATAGGATTGAGTGGAAAAAATTCTTTCGTCATATGAATAAATATTTTAGCTAAATATAATATTCATTTTAGCAAAAATCCTATTAATTTGAAAAATTCTTAAAAATCTAACCGCACTTTTACACATAAAAAACTCCTATTAACTTTTGATAAATTGGTTTAAAAGTTAATAAGAGTTTATATGTGATAGGGATTTTTGCCGTTTAAACTGATTTAAGAAAAATCCAATCTGTTTGGGCGATTAGACAACCGATCAAGAACGAAGTGTACCAAAATGCACAGAGAATAATTAACCATAAAAATATCGTTAACTTTTTTTGATTCTCGAGTTGGGATGATATGGTCTCTTTATTTGTTTCCCAAACATTGTTTTTTAGCTGTGGTGGCAATTCTTTTTCAAATACTTTAAATTCTTTTTCAATATGTAAAAGATTAGAATGTTGAGTACAAAGTACTACAGCACATAGCAATGTATAAACCATTAAAGAAATCGCACTTCCCCAATGCAAATCTATTTTTGTCAAATTAAAAACAGCCGTTGCAACAGGGATCCCCAAGACTTGCGTTACTGATTTCCCTAGTGCATCATTAATTCTAGCTGTAAATTTAGACGTATTTTCTTCAATTTTTTTGACAAATTTACCAAACGAAAAATCTGCTAAATACAGATCGTGTTGTGCTATGGCATTATCTTTAATTTTTACGATATCCAATAATAGGTCGCAGATATCGTGTTGAATACGCCCTTCTTTGTCAATAAGAAAAGCTGTCAATGCTGTTGAAAACGCACTTTTCTTTGAATGAAAATGTTCACTATCTTTGTCATTCCCAAACCAATAACACAGTTCATTAATCGCATCACGTTGTTCTTGGCTAAATGAGAACAATAACTCAATAAATTTATCTATTTTATGCGGAGCCAAGGATAATTCAGATGAGTTCTTACTAAAAAATACAACTACATTTTGATGAGAATAAAAAATATCCTTTAGCTTTAATGCTAAACGCACCGTCGTTAAAATATTATTTTCATCAATGTGATTGATTTTATTATTTTGACTTTTTGCCCATTGATGCCACAAAATTTTATCCAATTTAGGTTCAGCTGTAATCCAATTACTATTGGTAAAAAAATCGTCATAACTGGCATATCCTTCAGTAGTTGAAGGCGAGTAGGTAAAACGTCGTTCGCCCTCTTGTAACCCATCTTCAAACACAATTTCGTAATTAGCATCTAGTAGAGCCTGACACTGAGCAAGATCAGCTTGATTTTTTATTACACACACACCGACGAGTGTCGATGGCTCTCGACACTCTAGCGACGTCACTAGTGTGAAAAAATCAGTTAATATGTTCATTGCTCAGATTCTTCTGCGTTAGGATATTGTTCTTTAAAACGATGGTAATCGCTTTCATCAAGTTCTATTTTAATATATTTTTTATTACTTTCGCTAACCAATTTAACTCTTCTACCTAAATCTTTGCTACGACCACGGATAGATAGTTCGCTTGTTTTGCTAGAAAATTTAAACGTTTTTGAATTGTTTACGACATCTTTATTTGGCGAAAAGCTAGAGTCCAGCTGAATTTGTGCTGTGGTTCGATAATCACTAAATGTTGGCTTATCTTCTAATCCTTTCGCTTTCATTTCAGCTTCAATGATTGGATCTATATCATCTTCAATATGAACTGACTTACCTTGTTTATGACACTCATCTAGATAATCATAGACTTTTTTCTGAATTTCAAAACGAACATCTTCGTTCTCAAAAGTTTGTTTACTAAAGCTGTTAAATGCATCAATAAACTGAGTTGTGGCTACTTTATCGTTGATTCTTTCACTTACGGGAATAAAGTTTTGAATGTAGTCTGGTAACTTATTTTTCTTCCGTTCAATCCATTGAATATAAGGTTCAGTTATAGCCTCCGTTTGATGCTCAAAATGGTATTTCATCGCTTTTAAATCAACACGAACACCCACTTTTAGTGCATCTTTATCAATGTTCGTCGTATCAACAAACTCTCCCTTATCAATATTAATCGATTGATTTAAGCTAATTAAAGACAGAAGCAAATATTCTTTGTCTTTGCTGTCATCACGATAAAAGATCATTGGAATATGCTCACCTGTTGCCGATGAAGTATTCTGAATAATATTATATAGACTCGTGACAATATCTTGACTTAAAGCTACATAGTCTATTGCGGATTGTAATGCAAATTGATGCCCAACTAGGTCTTTTGACAACGTGTCTTTTGTAGTAAAGCCTCCGCTTACCGAACGATTACTTCCATACCGATTTAACACATCTTCTGCATATTCTACAAAGTGCTTTAGAGGAACGTTGTTAGTATGTAATTGTGAACGTTTAATTAGCTGCCCATTCTTTTTATGTTGAGTTTTTTGAATTTCATGAATAATACCAGCGTGAATAGTAAATGCGGGTATTACAGGTTGTGTTGCTTGTGTTGTTACCATTTTATTTCTCTTCCTTATTTCTATCACATCTTATGTCGTTCTACGCTACTTCACGAGTCGCAAGTGACTGCGTGAAGCCAACGCTTTTGCGGTTTTCTCAATTGTCTCTTTACCTTGGTTGTTACTTTCACGGTAATCGTCTAATAGGGTTTATTTGGCCGGGGGTAAAACACTTTCGGGCTTGCACAAATAACCAATATCTCCCCCTAATGAAGCGAATGAGAACAAGGCTTCACATCTTGATAATGCCATACCACGCTCATATTTACCCCACATTTCACGAGAGATACCGCATTTACTAGCAATTTCAGCCTGTGTAAAGCCTAATTTAATTCACTTATTTTTTAAACAAGCAGAAAAAGAGAATTTAAATTCATATTTCACCCTTGAACGTGAGAATTTTAATTCCCACAACCTGCCACATCAACAACAAAAAAACCATAACGCAACAGAAACAGGAGAACTTATGTTTAGTCGGTTATCGATTTATTTTTTGAAGAAGCCACAGGCGGCAGAGATTGTGAGAGAAATAACACAATCCCCCGCGACTACTCCTGAACATGGCTTAATCAAAACACAGACTTAAAAATTAATCACTTTATCTGCCCATAAGGTCCATTCAGATACATCATCTAAAGTCCCTAATACCACACCTTTTACTAATGGCAAATGAGTGATACCTCGTGCTTTTGTACAACTTGTGCAAAGCTTCACTTCCGTACCTAAACCTGTTAACACTTCTAAAGTTTGTTGCACATTTGGCCCATCATTTGGAGCTTGTCCTGCCAAACCTGATAATACAGAATCAGAGAAACAGAACACTTTCACTTCGACTTCTTTCGGGTGTTCTTCAATCAAATTGATTGCAAAACGTAATGCGTTAAATGCTTTTTCTGTACCATAAGGTGATTCATTTAAAATAAATAAAAGTTTTTGCATATTAAAGCCTTAGGATTATCCAATCCAAATAAATTTCAGTAAGAATAAAAGTGAAACCACCCATACTGGTGCATTCACATCTTTCCACCGTCCCGTACCAATTTTCATCACACAATAACTAATGAAACCAAATGCAATACCTTCCGTAATAGAATAAGTAAATGGCATCATCGCAGCAGTAATAAATGCGGGTGCAGCTTCAGTTAGATCTTGCCATTGGACTTTAATCAAACTTGATGCCATTAAAATACCAACATATACTAATGCTCCCGCCGTTGCATAAGCTGGAACGAGCCCTGCTAATGGTGAAAGAAAAATGGTTAATAAAAATAATACACCAACGACTACCGCAGTTAAACCTGTCCGTCCACCAACTGAAACCCCTGAGCCACTTTCCACATAAGTACTAATGGCAGATGTACCTATTGATGAACCAATAACAGCACTGACACTATCCACATATAAGGCTTGTTTCATTTTAGGAAAGCGTCCTTTTTCATCAGTAATGCCTGCTTTTTCTGTTACCCCAAGCATAGTGCCTGATGAGTCAAAAAGATTCACTAATAAAAATGAAAAAATAATCCCTAATAACGCAGTAT
Source organism: Mannheimia massilioguelmaensis (assembly GCF_000940515.1). Classification (NCBI taxonomy): domain Bacteria; kingdom Pseudomonadati; phylum Pseudomonadota; class Gammaproteobacteria; order Pasteurellales; family Pasteurellaceae; genus Mannheimia; species Mannheimia massilioguelmaensis. Next base: position 281,103 of record NZ_CDQL01000008.1, on the reverse strand, counting down.
CTAACGCACCAACAATATCTACTTTTCCTACTACAGCATCTAAGCTTGGTGGCATAGAAACTAAACCACGATATACTACATTTTCATCAAACTGTAATGCCAAAGCAGTAATCACAACAATAGAGACCAATACACCAGAGAAAATATTACGAGCGGCTAATACCACAATAATAAAGAAACCTAAAATTCCCATAAGTACTTTAGGATCATGTAAATTACCTAACGCAACGAGCGTTGCAGGATTGGCTACCACTAATCCCATATTTTTAAAACCAATTAACGCAATAAAAAAGCCAATTCCTGCACCTATACCAACACGTAATGCAAGAGGGATAGAAGAAATTAGCCAATAGCGAATTTGAAATAAGGTTAAGACAAATAAGCCAATTGAACCCAAAAAAATGGCGCCCATCCCGACTTCCCAAGAATAGCCTAATTTACCTACGACAACATAAGCGAAAAAAGCATTCAATCCCATCGCTGGAGCTAAAGCAATAGGTAAATTACTAAATATCCCCATTGCAATGGTACCAAAGGCAGCAATTAAACATGTGGTCACAAATACAACTTGTTTATCCATACCAGCATCACCAAGCACTGAAGGATTAACAAATACGATATAAACCATTGTGAAAAAAGTAGTAATTCCTGCAATGATTTCTGTTTTTGTGGTAGTTTTATGTTGATTTAATTTAAAAAAACGTTGAAGAAATGATTGATTTTCCATTAGATGTTTCCAAAAAAATTGAAAAAAGGGTTAATGAAAAACAAGAATAATAAGATTGGTGTTTTTCCTTTGGATTCTATCAAAATATTTTTCATTCTGCTATGAATATTTACAGCTTCTTAACAACACATTTGTGACAATGTGCGGTCAGTTTTTGAAAAATTATTTCCTATCAATAAGTATCAGAAGTCATTAAAATTCCAGGTCAGTGGCTTTTATATGCAGAATATGAATGCTTTTTATTTGACTAAAATTAAGCTATGATGTGCCAATTAAAGACTAGCGTTTAATTGGAAAAGGATAATGACAAAACAAATTTCGAAATTACAGCCAGATGCTGCTATTGATATAGCTTATGATATTTTTCTTGAAATGGCACCTGAGAATTTAGATCCTGCTGATATCATGTTATTTAATTTACAATTTGAAGAGCGAGGAGCTGTAGAATTTGTTGAAACTGCGGACAACTGGGATGAAGAAATTGGTGTTTTAATTGATCCTGATGAATACGCTGAAGTATGGATCGGCTTAGTGAATGAACAAGATGAAATGGATGATATTTTTGCAAAATTTCTCATTTCTCATCGAGAGCAAGATCGGGAATTTCATGTGATTTGGAAAGCATAGCAAAAGAAAGGCTTAAGTATTATTTTTTACTTAAGCCTTTTATTTATTTCAATAATTCCGTTTTCATATACGTCAATCTTTCAATATCTGTAATATAATGTCCTAATTCTTGAGTTTCAGGTTTATGAAGATAAGGAATTTTACCTAATAATGGTGCATTAATCCGATGACTTAAGTCATCAATAATCTCCGCATAATGACCCAACATTGGGTTAATTCGATTCGCAACCCAACCTAACAACGGCAAACCCATTGCCTCAATAGATTGCACTGTCAGTAAAGCATGATTAATACAACCCTCTTTAATCCCGACAACTAATACTACTGGCATATTTTGTTTTACTGCCCAATCTGCAAAAGTATAGTGTTTATTGATCGGTGTAAGCCAACCAAAAGTACCCTCTACTAAAATTGATTGATATTGTGAAGATAAGCGTGTTAGATCAGCATTAATTTTCTCAATATTAATACGTTTCGTATCTTCTGTTAACATTGGCATAGTATGCTCAAATGTGTAGCTATTAATATCTTCATAACTCACTTTTTCATGAGTAGAATTCATTAATACTAAAACATCATGATTATCTCGTTTACCATAATCATCTTGTGGCTCATCCTGAGCATCAATATACACAGGTTCATCTTGCCCACATGCAAGGGGTTTATATCCAACGGTTTGAATGCCCACATTTTGCATAGCCTGAATAATTGCACGGCTTACTGTTGTTTTCCCAACATTTGTATCCGTTCCTGTTACAAAAAAAGCACTCATAAGATCCTTCCCCTTCTATTTATGTTTTAAAATATTAAAATATTTTTTAGGAATAAACATTGAGCTATCACAAGTTTTTAGCAATTTTTTAAATATTTCTATATACTTATCAATAATTTTTTTGAAAAAAAGGATTTAACCCAAATGAATGCTTTAATTTCGCTTGAACAAGCTTTAGATAAATTAATGACTACAATTCCATCACCATCCCTTGAAAATACTGAAACACTATCTTTAGCACAAGCTCAAAATCGGATTTGTGCTCAACAGATAATTTCTCCTATCAATGTCCCTTCATTTGATAATTCAGCAATGGATGGCTATGCAGTACGTTTAGCCGATTTAGAAAAATCACTTACCCTCAGCATATCAGGCAAGTCATTTGCAGGTATTCCATTCGAAGGTGAATGGACAGCTCAAAGTGCCATTCGAATTATGACGGGCGCAATGATTCCAGCGGGTGCAGATGCAGTGATTATGCAAGAAGAAGTCATTGTTAACGAAGATGGTTCAATCACGGTTTCTCAATTACCTAAATTAGGACAAAATATTCGCCGTATAGGCGAGGATGTAAAAAAAGGAGATGTGGTTTTAAATATCGGTGCGGTGTTAAATACGGTTTCATTACCATTATTAGCCTCCCTTGGTATTCCAGAAGTCAAAGTATTCCCTCGTTTAAAAGTTGCTGTACTTTCTACGGGTGATGAATTAGTTCCCGTTGGCAAACCACTTGGCGAAGGTCAAATCTATGATACCAATCGTTTTGCAGTAAAACTTATGCTCGAGCAATTAAATTGCGAAATTTTAGACTTTGGCATTCTGCCTGACAATGAAGAACAATTTGAAAAAGCCTTTATTGAAGCACAACAACAAGCGGATCTTGTCATCACTAGTGGTGGGGTTTCAGTTGGGGAAGCTGATTTTACTAAAACCGTTTTAGAAAAAGTAGGACAAATTAACTTTTGGAAATTAGCGATTAAACCTGGAAAACCTTTTGCTTTTGGTAAATTGCCTCATGCTTGGTTTTGCGGTTTACCTGGTAACCCAGTTTCTGCATTAGTCACTTTTTATCAATTGGTGCAACCTGTTATTGCCAAATTGAGCGGAATTCAAAACTATAAACGGCCTCAACAGTTTATGGCAATCTCAGTGAACAAACTGAAAAAATCACCTGGTCGTTTAGATTTTCAACGTGGCTTCTATCATGTTAATACTCAAGGGCAAATTGAAGTACAAGCGATCGGATTACAAGGTTCACATGTTTTTGGTTCATTTGTAAAAAGTAATTGTTTTATTGTGCTTGAACGTGAACGTGGCAATGTTGAAGCAGGTGAAACAGTGACTATTGAACCTTTCAATCATTTATTAGGTTAATTATTATGACTGAACTTACTCACGCTGAAGAGCTTCGTTACAATCGACAACTGGTATTAAAATCCATTGATTTTGATGGGCAAGAACGCTTAAAAGATAGCAATATGCTAATTGTAGGTTTAGGAGGATTAGGTTGTTCCGCCAGCCAATATCTTACTGCTGCGGGTGTTGGCCATTTGACCTTATTAGATTTTGATACCGTGTCACTTTCTAATTTGCAACGCCAGGTGCTTCATACGGATGAACGTATTGATATGCCTAAGGTAGAATCAGCGAAGATCGCTTTACAATCAATTAATCCTCATGTAGAAATTAGCACTATTAATGGATTATTATCTGAAGAAAAATTATCTGAAATCATACCGCACTTTGATGTGGTTTTAGACTGTACCGATAATGTAGATACGAGAAATCAACTAGACACTTGTTGCCAGCAAGCTAAAGTTCCCTTAGTTTCAGGTGCGGCAATTCGCATGGAAGGGCAGATTTCAGTATTTACTTATGAGCCGAATACTCCAACTTATCATTCATTGAGTCAATTATTTGGAGCCAATGCCCTCAGCTGTGTAGAAGCTGGCGTACTCTCTCCTATTGTTGGTGTTGTAGGCTCACTACAAGCATTGGAAGCCATAAAAGTGCGGTTAAAAATCGGAAAAAATTTATGTGGGCGACTTCTCATGATTGATGGACTTAATATGGCGATTCGAGAAATTAAATTACCGGCTGCTTAAAAATAATGTCTGGCTATCAGGCATTATTTTTATCTTATTTTAAGTCTTTTCTTTCTGCTAAGTATTACGTAAAATACACCTCGTCAATTTTCGACATTCATTTAGTTATATCGCAAGTTTTGTGTATAGGAAAATGAGTGAATCACTGTCCCATGACATCTTCCCATTTTATACCATTCTTGCAATTTCTTCTTATTGGATATTTTTATGAAAGAGATTTTGCAACAATTCAAACAAAATTATTTAATCAAATATTGGAATCCTATCGTTGCGGTTACCGCTGCGGGATTAATTTCTGCCTATTATTTTGGTATTACTGGTACTTATTGGGCAGTTACAGGTGAATTTACACGTTGGGGAGGTCATCTTTTACAATTACTTGGAGTCAATGTTTCTGAATGGAGCTACTATAAAATCATTGGTATGCAAGGAACGGTGTTTACTCGTGTCGATGGGGTTATGATACTCGGCATGTTTGCTGGTTGTATTTCTGCTGCACTTTGGGCAAATAATATAAAATGGCGTAACCAACCTCATAAGCGACGTATTATACAAGCATTAATTGGCGGCGCATTAGCTGGCTTTGGCGCTCGTTTAGCAATGGGATGTAACCTTGCATCATTATTTACAGGAATTCCTCAATTTTCCGTTCATGCCTGGTTCTTCACTCTTGCTACCGCAGTTGGTACTTATTTGGGTGTAAAAGTGACATTATTACCAATGTTTCGTGTCAAGCTTATCCTAAAAAAAGGAGCCGCAGAGTTAAAGGAGAAAGATCCTAAACAGGCGACACGGCGTTTCTGGATTGGAATGCTAATCTTTTTTGCCTATTTACTTATTTCACTGTATGTCATGCAATCTTCTATAAAACTCGGTTTTGCAATGCTTTGTGGACTCGCTTTCGGCTTGTTAATTGAGCGAGCACAAATTTGTTTTACCTCCGCATTCCGTGATTTATGGGTCACTGGTCGTTCTTATATGGCAAAAGCCATTATCTTTGGCATTCTTGCTGGAACTATTGGGGTATTTAGTTATATTCAGCTCGGCGTACCTGCCAAAATTATGTGGGCTGGACCCAATGCAATCATTGGCGGTTTATTGTTCGGTTTTGGTATTGTATTAGCAGGAGGATGTGAAACTGGCTGGATGTATCGTTCAATGGAGGGGCAAGTTCACTTTATGTGGGTTGGCGTGGGAAATGTGGCAGGTTCTACCCTGCTTGCCTACCTTTGGGATAATCTCGCACCTGTACTCGTATTAAATTATGAAAAACTCAATTTATTAAAAACTTTTGGCTCAATAGGTGGGTTATTGATTAATTATGGACTATTAATAATTTGCCTTATTGCTGTAGTGTGGTGGGAAAAATATTTTTTAGCCAAAGCAAAGGCTAAAATTATCACTAAAACAAACTTAGCTTAAATCAGCTGTTAAATTTAAATAAATAAGGAAAACACAATGGCATTCACTATCATTCAAAAATTAGATAAAGATCCGAAAGATATCACACCAGATTATACATTGGATACCTTAGGCGAACCTTGCCCCTATCCTGCAATTGCCATGTTAGAAACGATGCCTGAATTAAAACAAGGTGAAATTCTAGAACTACTCAGCGATTGTGCTCAATCTATTAATAATATCCCTGTTGACAGTAAAAATCATGGCTATACATTATTAAGCGTTGAACAAGATGGCACAACATTGCGTTATTTAATTCAACGTTAGGTGATTCTATCTTATCAAACAGAAGCTATAATGAGATTTTAACAAAAATTCATTTTATAAAAAAAACGATCATATCTAATCATATGATCGCTTTCGAAAATGCATTTAATAGATAAAATTTAATTTTCGTTATGAATCTCTAAGTATGCGGCATTAGTTTCACGTTTTTTCTTTGCTTTATCATTACGTTGTTTATCAATATTATCAAGGTATTCATCATTAATATCCCCTGTAATATATTGTCCTGTAAAGACAGAACAATCAAAAGCTTTAATATTAGGATTTTCTTGTTGAACTGATTTCACTAAATCATCTAAATTTTGGAAAACAAGCTTATCCACATTGATGAGTTTTGCTACTTCCTCAACAGAACGACCATAAGCAATCAACTCGTGCTTGCTTGGCATATCAATACCATACACATTTGGATAACGAATTTCTGGTGCTGCAGAAGCAAAATAGATTTTTTTCGCACCTGCTGCACGTGCCATATTAACAATTTGTTCAGAGGTTGTTCCCCGAACTATAGAATCATCTACTAATAAAACATTTTTACCTTTAAATTCGGAAGCAATCGTATTTAACTTACGACGAACAGAGCTTATTCGCTGTGCTTGTCCAGGCATAATAAAAGTACGGCCGACATAACGGTTTTTCACAAATCCCTGACGATAAGGTTTATTCAATACATTAGCAATTTGTAGAGCAATGTCTGTTGATGTTTCAGGAATAGGAATAACTACATCAATATTATCCACCTCATCCTTCCATTCACGAGCAATCTTATGACCTAAACGCTCTCCCATATGTACACGAGCCGCATAAACAGAAACGCCATCTATTATTGAGTCTGGACGTGCAAAATAAACATATTCAAAAATACATGGATTTAATTTGGCATGTTCAGCACATTGTTCCGAATAAAGTTTACCATCAAAGGTTACATAAATTGCTTCACCAGGTTTTACATCTCTTACAAATTCAAATCCTGCTACATCCAAGGCTACTGTTTCAGATGCAAACATATATTCTGTTACGCCATTTTCCTCATGTTTTCCTAACACTAAAGGACGAATACCATTAGGGTCACGAAAAGCAACCATACCATGATCAATAATCATCGCAATACAAGCATAAGCACCTCGAATATCATGATTAGTTGCTCGTATTGCATTAAAAATATCTTGAGGTTCTAGTTGATACTTTTTGGTATCATCAAGGTGATTAGCTAAGATGTTTAATAGTAGTTCAGAATCAGAATTAGTATTCACATGACGACGAGCAATATGAAAAAGCTTTTCTTTTAATTCCGAAGCATTTGTCAGATTGCCATTATGGACAAGCGTTAAACCATAAGGAGAATTCACGTAAAATGGTTGCGCTTCCGAAACACTTGAGCCTCCTGCTGTAGGATAACGAACATGACCAATTCCTGCATGACCTTGCAAACGTAACATATGGACTTGTTGAAATACATCGCTGACCAAACCATTTGATTTGCGTAAACGAAAACGATTTTCATCATCTACAGTAACAATCCCCGCTGCATCTTGTCCTCTATGCTGCAATAAGATCAATGCAGCATAAATTTTTTCATTAACAGGGGTTTGACTTACTATTCCAACAATACCACACATTAGTGCTATCCTCTTATTTACCTAGGGTTGAGTTTAAGAAACTTGAGTTTGCTTGCAACTGTTCGAAGAACCACTCAACAATAAAGCCAAAATGTGGAATCATTTTCGATTCTTTCCATAACTCACTTTGATCAAAATTGGTGAAGGTATCAACGAAAAATAACAATGCTGCGACAATTAATACGCCACGTAAAAAACCAAAACACGCACCTAATACGCGATCTGTGCCACTTAATCCTGTTTTATCAACAAGTTGCCCTACCACATAATTGACAACGGCTCCCACAATTAAGCTCAGAATAAACAAAATACCAATGGCCGCTCCATTACGGATATATTCTGATTCAATTTGAGTTAATAAATTTGCCAAATAAGGATAAAACTGACTTGCGATAATAAATGCAACTACCCAGCTGGCAAGTGACATTACTTCTCGGACAAAGCCACGTAATAGGCTCACGACGATCGAAAAAAGGATAATACCGATGATAATATAATCAATCATTAATAATTCTCTAAAAAACAATACGTCTATTTTTTCTGTGTTATTCTACCGAATTTTACAAAAAAGAAAACGTTTGCGTAAGTTAAATTTTATCTACCCAGTCATAAAATGACCACCAAATGTATACTATACCATTGTTCTATCTTAAGCTAAACAGCCATTTATGGTTAAAGCATCTATCAATGCTAAAGTGTATCCCAAAATGCTGTATTTTTGGATTTATCAATTTTAGCTAATAAATTGGCTAAATCTTGATAAGTTGGAGAGGTTATTTGTGACGTTGTCATATTTTCTTTATTAAATTGATTAGAAATTTCAAAAAATTTGACCGCACTTTGTGAAGGAAGCTTAGTTACAGCACGTTTACCTAGCCAATATAAGCCTTGTATAGGAATACACAAAGCCACGATTGCAGATATTACAGCTATCGCTAATGAAAAATGATCATGTTTTGCATAAAACTGTTGCCAAACAATAGAGAACACGGCAACGAATGGCATCACCTTTTGTGCAAATTGAGTGGCTTTAATAATCCGATTTTCAGGAAAAATAATTGATAATTTAGGCACTAATGGCCAAGTTTTCAAATAAGTCTGTCCTTTAGATAACGTAGAAAAAAAGCCCATATCATATTTATCCTTAACAAAATAACTCGTTCGTCTATTGTATAATAATTAATTAAAAATTGAATTATTTTGACTTAAATCGTTTTTTTAGGCGCTTCATAATTTATTTTATGCTTCAAAAAGTGTATCCTACTCACTATTATCATTTAAGATATATGAGTGTTCGTTCTTCTATGAGTGAATATCCTTTTAAATCTGAAACCCACAATATGATAGGTTATTTATGTCTCAAAAATTAGTTCTTATCCTTAACTGCGGTAGTTCTTCATTAAAATTCTCTGTGTTAGATCCTAAAACTGGTGAAGAAAAATTGTCTGGTCTTGCTGAAGCATTTTTCCTAGATGATGCTCGTATAAAATGGAAACTCCATGGTGAAAAAGGCAATGCTGACTTAGGTAAAGGTGCTGCTCATAGTGAAGCATTAAACTTCATCGTAAATCATATTTTCCCATTAGACCCGACTTTAAAAGAAGGTATCGTTGCAATCGGTCACCGTATTGTACACGGCGGTGAAAAATTCACTTCTTCTGTTGTTGTAACAGATGAAGTAGTGAAAGGTATTGAAGATGCTATTCAATTTGCTCCACTTCATAACCCAGCTCACTTAATTGGTATTAAAGAAGCATTCAAAATTTTCCCTCATTTAAAAGATAAAAATGTAGTGGTTTTTGATACAGCATTCCACCAAACTATGCCTGAAGAAGCCTATTTATATGCTATTCCTTATAGCTTATATAAAGAACACGGCATTCGTCGTTATGGTGCACATGGTACAAGTCATCTATTTATCACCTCAGAAGTTGCTAAACGTGTTAACAAACCAGTAGACCAAGTCAATGCTATTATTTGTCACTTAGGTAACGGTGGTTCTGTCTCTGTTGTTCGTCATGGAAAATGTATTGATACATCAATGGGTTTAACTCCATTAGAAGGCTTAGTAATGGGTACTCGTTCTGGTGATATCGATCCAGCAGTAGTGTTCTTCCTATGCAAAAACTTAGGTATGACAATTGAGCAAGCCGAAGAAGTCCTCGTGAAAAAATCAGGGCTTTTAGGCTTAACTGAAGTAACCAGTGACTGTCGTTATGCTGAAGATAATTATGATGATGCTTCTAAACCTGAAGCAAAACGTGCATTAGAAGTTTATAGCTATCGTTTAGCAAAATATATTGGTGCTTATATGGCTGTTTTAGGTGATGATCACTTAGATGCTATTGCATTCACTGGTGGTATTGGTGAAAATTCTGCTCATGTGCGTGAATTAGCTTTAGCACACTTAAAATTATTTGGTATCAAACTTGATAATGAACGTAACTTAGCCGCTCGTTTCGGTCATGAAGGCATAATCACAACAGATGATTCTGCATTCCAAGCCATGGTAATCCCAACAAACGAAGAATTGGTTATCGCTCAAGATACCGCACGTCTTTGTATTAAAGATTAATTAAATAATAAACTGCCGAATAAATCGGCAGTTTCTTTTTTCAACAATTAACATTCTAAGGTTTATTATGTCACGTACTATTATTCTTGTTCCAATCAGTGCAGGCGTAGGACTAACTAGCGTTAGCCTTGGTCTTATTCGTTCTTTAGAACAAAAAGGAACAAAAATTGGTTTTATGAAACCTATTTCACAACCTCGCTCTGGTGAAGATACTCTTGACCGTACAACTTCAATCGTTCGTAACAGTGCGACCATTGAAACAAGTGAACCGGTCATGCTTAGTGAAGCTGAAATTTTAATTGGTCAAAACCAGACTGATGTTCTATTGGAAAAAATTGTCGCTCAATATCAAAAAGTTAATAAAAACAATGATATTGTTATTGTTGAAGGTTTAGTGCCAACTCGTAAAAATACTTATGCCAATACGGTAAATTACGAAATTGCTCAAGCATTAGATGCTGAAATTATTTTAGTTGCTTCACCTGGTGCAACCACCCCAACACAATTAAAAGAGCGTATTGAAACAGCAACTGCTGCGTTCGGCGGTAAAAACAACCCTAACTTATTAGGTGTTGTGATTAACAAATTTAATGCTCCTGTTGATGAAACTGGTCGCACTCGCCCTGATTTAACTGAAATTTTTGATTCATTCCAACACAGCCAAAATAAAGTGAAGGAAGTCTATAATTTATTTGAAAATAGTCCAATTAAAATTCTAGCAATAATCCCATGGGCGCCAGAACTCATTGCTAGTCGTGCAATTGACTTAGTGAAACACTTAGGCGCATCCATTCTTAACGAAGGAGATATGAACCGCCGTATTCGTTCAATTACTTTCTGTGCAAGAACATTGCCTAATATGTTAGAACACTTTAAGGCAGGTAGTCTCTTAGTTGTTTCTGCGGATCGTCCGGAAGTATTAACTGCGGCAGCGCTCGCTGCAACCTCAGGTATCGAACTAGGCGGTATCTTATTAACGGGTGGTTATAAACTAGATTCTCAAGTCAAAAAATTATGTAATCCAGTATTTGAAAATACTAAGTTACCAGTATTCCGTATTGAAGGTAACACATGGCAAACTGCATTAAGCTTACAAAATTTTGATCTTGAAGTACCTGTTGATGATAAGGAACGTATTGAGAATATCCAACAATATACAAGTGAACATTTTGATGGAGATTTTATCCATTCATTAGCTTCAGCTTCAGCACGTGCTCATCGTCTATCGCCACCAGCCTTCCGTTATCAATTAACAGAATTAGCCCGAGCAGCTAAGAAACGTATTGTTCTCCCTGAAGGAGATGAGCCTCGCACCATTAAAGCTGCTGTACTTTGTGCTGAACGTGGTATTGCTGAATGTGTACTTTTAGCCGATCCAGCTTCAGTGCGTCGCGTTGCTGAATCGCAAGGAGTACAATTAGGTAAAGGAATCACTGTTATCAATCCTAACGAAGTACGTGAAAACTACGTAGCTCGTCTAGTTGAATTGCGTAAAGCCAAAGGAATGACTGAAGAAGCAGCTCGTGAGCAATTAGAAGATACCGTCGTTTTAGGCACAATGATGTTAGAAGCAAATGAAGTTGATGGCTTGGTCTCTGGTGCAGTACATACTACTGCAAATACAATTCGCCCACCAATGCAAATCATTAAAACAGCTCCTGGTAGTTCAATTATCTCTTCTATTTTCTTTATGTTGCTACCTGATCAAGTCTTAGTTTATGGTGACTGTGCAGTAAATCCAGATCCAAATGCAGAACAATTAGCAGAAATTGCTATTCAATCTGCCGAATCTGCTAAATCATTTGGTATTGAACCTCGTGTAGCAATGATTTCTTATTCTACTGGTACATCTGGCTCAGGTGCAGACGTAGAAAAAGTCAAAGAAGCAACTCGTATAGCACAAGAAAAACGACCAGATCTATTGATAGATGGTCCATTACAATACGATGCAGCTGTTATGGAAGATGTAGCACGTTCTAAAGCACCAAACTCCAAAGTTGCAGGAAAAGCGACAGTGTTTGTATTCCCAGACTTAAATACAGGTAATACGACATATAAAGCTGTTCAGCGTTCAGCTGATTTGGTTTCAATTGGTCCAATGTTGCAAGGTATGCGTAAGCCTGTTAATGACCTTTCTCGTGGTGCATTAGTTGACGACATCGTATATACCATCGCACTAACAGCGATTCAAGCCACTCAATGCTAATGGCTTAATAAAATTTTCTAAAATAAAACCGCACTTTTTAAGTGCGGTTTTTTATTGTTTAATAAATTCATCCTATTTTAGACAAAAAAAAGTGCCTTAGGAAAGGCACTACTCGGAAAGCAAAATATTAGGCTATTGCTATAGCACTTATTTTTATTGCTGGTTAGCATAATCAATATTTATTACCCCTTCAATTATCAGTTTCTTATTTTGTGATCTAGCCCACATAATTATGCTAAATATCTAATTTAATTCATTTAATTATTTATATTCTAATCAATAAAATAATATTTTTTAGCTATTTTTTGTTTTATATCACATTAATAGAAACTCTATCTTGATTTATACAATAATAGGTGCATAATGCACAGAGATGATAATCAATCTTATTCAATTTAAGGTATATGGTATATGAATTTCTACCGTTCTTTAATTCTTCTACTATTTTCTTTCTTTATCAATACAGCCTTTGCTGACAATTTCAACAGTTTTGTTGATGATATTAAAGGGCGTCTAGATAAAACAGCCAATTTATATCAGCAACAAAATATTGATGAAGCCAGAACTGAGGTTCAAATGGCTTATTTTGAAGTTTTTGAAAATCTAGAAGGTCCAATTCGCATCAATTTCTCTGCACAAAAAAGTTATCAAATGGAAGCGACTTTCGGAGAAATTCGGAAAATGATTGGTGAAGGTAAATCACTAGATGAGGTTCAGACAAAAATAAATGGTTTGAAAGCTGATCTTGATGAAGTATTACCCGCTTTGAATGCTGGTCATCAATTAAATGCTGAAGGTCAACATGGTGCTTATGATAATCAAGAAATTGCTCCTTATTGGCAACAAAGTTTTAAAACTATTGATGATCTGATTGCTGATGCAATTAGCAGTTATCAAAAAAATGATCTGGCTACGGCTAAAACACTTTTCCAAAAAGCGCAATATGATGGCTTTAAAAATTCTGAAATGGAAATGTCTATTAGACAAAATAGATCAGCCAGTATTTCTGCGGATATTAATCAACAATTTTATGATCTTATTCGTTTAAGTGAACAGCCTAATCAATTAGAGACAATCGCCTATCAAGCAACCACATTGCTTCAGTCTATAGAAGAACAACTCCCTCAATTACCAACAACTCGTGACAGCCAAATAGTACAGTCATCAGATGCTAAAAATGTTCAAGATACAACATCTGAGCAAGATTGGGCCGCTGTGAGCAATGAAATTAATCAACGTATCCAACAAGCGATCAAAACTTATAGTAGTGGTGCGGCTAAAAAAGCCATATTAGATATCCAAGATACTTATTTTGATATCTTTGAGAGCACAGGTATGGAGAACAAAGTGGGTTCTCGTGACTCTAATTTTAAAACACAATTAGAGGGTTACTTTACTCGTTTAGTAGGACTAATGAAAGCCAATGCAAGTACTGAACAATTACAAGAACAAGCTTCTGGTTTAAGCAATGATCTAAGCAAAGCAGTCACTATGTTACAGGGCAATAACCAAAGTGATTGGGGAATGTTCCTCTATAGTTTATTGATTATTGTACGGGAAGGCCTAGAAGCTTTATTAATTGTTGCTGCAATTGTCGCCTATTTAGTAAAAAATAATCATCAAGATAAATTACCGACTATTCGCCAATCTGTCTATGTCGCCTTAGCAGCCAGTTTAATTACTGCTTGGTTATTCCAGATGATTTTTGAAAATTCTGGTGCAAATCGAGAATTACTAGAAGGCTTTACAATGATTATTGCGGTATTTATGCTTTTCGGTATGAGTTATTGGCTATTATCTAAAGTAGAAGCCCAAAACTGGAAACGCTATCTAGAAGGCAAATTATCTACCGCTTTAACAACAGGCTCTGTCATTGGTCTATGGTTCACCAGTTTCTTGGCTGTATATCGAGAAGGTGCTGAAACAGTACTATTCTATTATGCACTGATTGGTGATGCTTCAAGTTCAAGTAGTTATTTTTACTTATTAGCAGGTTTCTTAGTTGGTGTCATTATCCTTGCCATCTGTTACTTTATTATGCGTTATACTGTTGTTAAATTACCATTAAAACCATTCTTCCTATTTACAGGTGGTTTTATGTATCTGATGGCATTTGTTTTTGCTGGTAAAAGTATTCTTGAATTAATTGAAGGAAAATTATTTGAACCGACACTAATATCAGGATTACCTGAGATTTCTTGGTTAGGTATCTATCCTTATGTAGAAACCTTAACACCACAGATTATTTTAGTGATTGCTGCCCTCTTTGCATTATTCTATATGAAATATCAAAGTAAAAAGCAATCATCATAATTAAGCCTTAATCGCTCGGTCATTCGGCTCCCCAACTGAACCGCCCGAGCGACTTACATATATTGTAAGAAAGCTGAAACCGCGGTTAAGCTGGGGGGATTTGTACTTATTTTTAGCACTAAAAGTAAGAAAAATTCAATCAATAGAAAGGAAAAATCCTATGATGAAAAAAACATTTTTAGCCACTGCGCTATTAGCAGGTGTTTTCGCGTCTACATCAGCATTAGCTTTCCAAGAATATCCAATTGGTGAAGCTCAAACCATGAATGAAATGGAAATTGCTGCAGTATATTTACAACCTGTGGATATGGAACCTCGTGGTATGGGATTATCAGCTAAAGATTCTGATATTCACTTAGAAGCTGATATTCATGCAGTGAAAGGCAATAAAAATGGCTTTGGTGAAGGTGAATGGATGCCTTACCTAACGATTAACTATACTTTAGTCAATACAGATACAAACCAAAAACAAGAAGGTACTTTCATGCCAATGGTGGCTGGTGATGGTCCTCACTATGGTGCTAATGTTAAAATGATGGGGGCAGGTAACTATAAATTAACTTATCACATTGATCCGCCACCAAAAGCAGGTATGCACCGTCATACAGATAGCGAAACTGGTGTTGGTCGTTGGTGGAAACCATTCGATGTAAGCTATGAATTTAAATTCACTGGCATTGCTAAATAAAATACATTGATTAGATTATTTATCTAATTAATATTAACTCACGCAAGTATGGAATTTTGCCATACTTGCGTTTCCAATTTTAGAAAGTCATTTTCATTTAAAAAATTTTCTAAAATAATACCGCACATTAGGTGCCAGAATTTAAATTCTACATTTAAAATTACTATGCTATTGATGTGGAACGGCTTATGACGTACTTCTTTACTTTTTTACTACAAACACTGTTACCAACAGCTTTACTGCTTAGTTGTAGTTGGTCTATATTTCCCACTCTTAAAATAAAAAAACTTATTAATTTAAGTTTAATTGCCATATTTTTAGGAATTATATTAGCGACTATTTTACCGAATAATCAAACGATAACATTAACTATTAACATTATAGTGCTAATTTCAGTTCTACTCTTTTGTATATGCCAATTATTTAAATCCCAACAACTCAATAGCCTTTGGCATTGCATTTTACTCATTCTAGCAAGTTATATTTGGGCAAAGGATCCCAGTATCAAAGGCATCACTAATACAGATGTGATTAATACGGACTTTATCCTTCACCTCAGTTCAATTATTCTTGGTGCTATATTTTGCTTTTTTCTCGCATGCTGGTTTTATATTTTAATTCAACAATGCAAAAAAGATAAAAAACTAACCGCACTTTCAAGTGTATTCCTCATTGCTTCAGCAATAATTATCTTAATACCTGTAATTGGAAACCTCATTTTAGGTTTAATGAAATTACAAGTTATTGAACTGACAAAATTGCGCTTAAGCTTTGTAGCCAAATCAGGCAATTTATATCACTTTTTTAATTATATTTATGCATTACTGCTCTTTATTGTTCTCATTTTATTTGGTTGGAAAGTACATCATCAACGTCGTTTGAGAATGAATAATGAAATGCAGCCGATTGAAAAACGTAAAAAAATGGCTTCATTCCAACATACTAAAAAGACCTTGCTATGGGGAATCGTGAGTATTCTAATTATGGTGAGTACTCAACTTTATTGGGATAATATAGCCTCTCGTCCCCCACAACTTTCAGAAGCTATTAAAGTTAGCTTAGACTCAGAAAAAAATGTGCATATTCCCATTGAACAGGTAAAAGATGGACGTTTGCATCGATTTGTATGGATTGCTGATGATGGTAAAGCTATACGCTTTTTATTAATAAATCGTCAACCAGATAAACTTAGTTTTGCTCCTGTATTTGATGCTTGTTTATTATGTGGTGATCAAGGCTATGTTATGCAAGATAATCAAGTTGTTTGTGTTGGTTGTGGTGTTCGCATTTTTACCCCCTCAATAGGTAAAGAAGGCGGTTGTAACCCTGTGCCAATTGCTGATTGGCATCAAACTGATACAGATATTGTGATTAGCAAAGCGGGGCTACTTGAAGGCATTAATCTATTTACAACTATTGTGGAAATTCCCGTTGTTGACCCTGTGGATGGTTCTAAATTAACTAATAAAAAAACTGAATTTAAATACAGCTATGAAGATAAAACCTATTTCTTTTCTACAGAAGAAAATTTAGAACGTTTTAGAAATACCCCTGAAAAATATATGCAAGAGGATAAATAATGCTAATAAGAATGTTATTTCAATCTTGGAAACACAACCTCAAACGAAAATTATTAGCCATTATTACTATCTTCTTGGCGTCTGGATTAGTTTCTGCATTACTTGCAGTGTCAATTGATATTGGCGATAAAATGGCTAAAGAATTAAAATCTTATGGTGCCAATATTCTGATTGAACCCACAAGTAGTGCTATTCTCCCTGAAATGTCAAATGGTAATACTTCACTTTCTAGCCAAGATTTTATTGATGAAAAAGAATTACCTAATGTGAAAGATATTTTCTGGCGTAATAATATTGTCGGTTTTGCACCGCAGATTAATGCCGATGTGATGGCAAATGGAAAAGATAAAATTAGTATTTTAGGCACTTTCTTTGATCATTACATTGCCATTCCTGATGAAGAAGATTATCACACAGGGCAAAAAATTATTAGCCCCTATTGGTCAATCAAAGGTGAATGGGTAGATGATAGCCATAACCAATTTGCTGAGTTTATACCCGCTCTAGTAGGCACACAATTAGCAAAAACTCAAAATTGGAAAATTGGTGATCGTGTGTCATTAAATTACCAAGGTGAACAAAAAGAAAATACTTTACAAGTGGAAATCAAAGGCATTCTTTCTACTGGAGGTAATGAAGAGCAACAGTTAGTTCTTCCACTTAGTGCGGTACAACAATTAGTCGATTTACCTGGAAAAGTGCAATCAATTAAAGTTTCCGCATTAACTGTTCCTGAAAACGATCTTTCACGTAAAGCGCGTACTAATGTAGATGCATTAGATGCTGCTGAATATGATCGCTGGTATTGTACAGCTTATGTTTCTTCTATTTCACATCAATTAGAAGAGGCTATCTCAGGCGTGGTTGTTCATCCTATTTGGCAAGTCGCCGCTTCTGAAGGTGTCGTTATTGGAAAAATTCAATTATTACTGGCTGTAGTAACTGTTGCAGCACTAATAGCTGCCGCAATGGGAATTGCCTCATTAATGACAACAACGATTATTGAACGCAGTAAAGAAATAGGTTTAATGAAAGCTTTAGGTGCTTACCAATGGCAAATCGTACTTCTTTTTTACTGTGAAGCAATTTTAAGTGGCTTAATTGGCGGAATATTGGGTTGTATTGCAGGCTGGGGATTAGCTCGATTTATTGGTGATGCCTTATTTGGTGTGCCACTTAGCTTTGCTTGGATTGTCATCCCTTGTGTTCTGGTGTTGGCTATTCTTATTGCCTTAATTGGTACTTGGTTCCCTGCTCATCGTATTGCCCGTTTATATCCTGTCGAGGTACTTTATGGCAGACAATAAACAAAAATTTATAAAAAATAACCGCAGTATGTTTTGGCATTTAATCTTTAAAGCTTTACGTTTACGCTTACAGCGAGTTTTAATTATCTTTGCAGCACTGACTGTAGGTGCTAGCATCGTTACTGCTATGGCAGCCGTATATTTTGATATCAATACTAAAATGAGCCAAGAGCTACGTACTTTCGGTGCCAATTTTTATGTTGGTCCTAATGCCAGTGGAGTGATTAAAGAATCTCAAATCAAAGCTATTCTCCACCATGCTCCTGAAGGTTTGATTAATGCAGCGAGTCCTTATCTTTATGGCGTTGTCCGTAGTGATTTAGAGAAAATTGTTATGATGGGAGTATGGTTTGAAGATATGCAAAAACTTGCTCCATACTGGCAAATTACAGGGCAAGCAATTAATGTTAACTTCGATGATCGAAATGCAATGATTGGTAAAACATTAGCTGAACGATTAAATATTAAAGTTGGCGATAATATTACGCTCAGTAAAAATTCAGTAGAAAAAAAACAATTCAAAATCAAGGGCATTGTTGAATCAGGCGATATCACTGACAATATGTTGATTGTCAGTTTAGAATTTGCACAGGACTGGTTAGAAAAAGATGGAATGGCAAGCAATGCACTATTTATTGTCAAAAATGACCAAGGACAAGTAGCTCAATTTGCACAAAATCTACAGCAAAAATATCCTGATTTAGATATCCGCCCTATTTTAAAAGTATCCGCATCTGAAGGACAAATTCTTAATAAAATTAAAGGGTTAATGGGGTTAATTTCATTAGTAATCTTAGTATTAGCAACATTATGTGTAAATACGACTCTCATCGCTATTGTGGGTGAACGGGCTAAAGAATTCGCGCTACAAAAAGCTCTCGGAGCCAAAGGTAAAGATATCACTAAACAAATTGCTACAGAAATATTGATTATCGCTATTGCAGCTATTGTGACAGGGTTAGTTATTGGTTATATTCTCGCACAAATCTTAGGCATAACTGTATTTAAGGCCCATATTGATATGCGCCTCCCTGTGATCCCAATTACCATTGCCCTCTCACTTTTAGTCGCGTTTATTGCCGTCATCATACCGACACATCGTGCATTAAATGTTGAAATGGCTAATGTTTTAAAAGGTGAATAATATGACAAATAATGTAATTGAAACGCAACATTTATATAAAAAATTTGGTCAAGTGACCGCTCTAGAAGATATTAATATTCAAATTGCTGAAGGTGAATTTATCTCAATTATGGGCGCATCAGGTTCTGGCAAAACAACGTTAATGAATATTTTAACTGGTTTAGATACAGCTTCTGAAGGTAAAGTAATTTTAGATGGTATAGATGCAGCACAACTGGATGAAGTTGGACGCCAACGATTCCGAGCTGAAAAAATTGGACTAATTTTCCAACAATTTCACTTAATTCCTTATTTAACCGCATTAGAAAATGTGATGCTAGCTCAGCATTATCATAGTGTTGTAGATGAAGATGCGGCTAAAGAAGTATTGGCACAAGTAGGCTTAGAACATCGAATTCATCACTTGCCTAGTCAATTATCAGGTGGTGAGCAACAACGTGTATGTATTGCACGAGCTTTAGTAAATCAACCTCCGGTAATTTTTGCTGATGAGCCGACAGGTAACTTAGATGAAAAAAATGAGCAAATTGTATTAGAATTACTACAATCACTCAATAAACAAGGCCGCACCATAGTTATGGTGACTCATAACCCCGATTTAGGAAAACTCACTCACCGAGTGATTTATTTACAACATGGTAAATTTTTAAGAGAAGAAAAAAATGATATTTAAAGCCCGACTCTCTCATTGCTTATTTACTGCAATGATTTTAGCTTGCACCGCATGTAATGAACAACATGCCCAAATTGGCTCTACTGCACCTGATATTGCCACTTATGATATGCAAGGTAAAGAGACCAAGTTATCTGCTTTACAAGGCAATAAATTGATTATGGTGTTTTGGTCGAGTACTTGTGGTGTATGTGTAAATGAATTAAAGGAAATGGAAGCATTACTCCATGACAATCCTCATCATATCCAACTTTTAGCTATTAATGTGGATGGAGAAAAAATAGATCTCACGAAAGTGATTGAAAAACGTAATCTCAACATTCCAATTGTTCGAGATCAGATGAAAATCACCGCGGAACGCTATGCTGTTAAAGGCACTCCTACTTCCTTTATTATTGATGAAAATGGAAAATTACTTTCAAAATATGAAGGATTAGTGCCTAAAGACGAATTACAAAAGCTCTTTAATCAAGGTTAAAAATCATGAAAAACTCTACCAAAATTTTCCTATTTTCAACCGCACTTTTCACCTTAGCTTTTAATGCCTATGCTGATATCGACAAAGGTAAACGGCTTTATAAAATGAATTGTGCAACATGTCATGGTTCCAATGCCGAAAAATCTGCATTTGATCAATCTAAAGTGATTAAGCAACTCAGTGCTGAAGAAATCATAGTTGCATTGCAAGATCGTAAAGCTGGTAAAATCGAAGGTGCAGGAAATAATATCAAAAGCCGTTTGAATGAAGCACAAATGCAAGATCTTGCAGAATTTATTCAAACCTTAAAATAATAAAGTGCGGTTAAAATATTAAAAATTTTGACCGCACTTTATAGCTTTCATTTTTCTTTTATCACTCACTAACGGAGCTTAAAACGCTTATTTTATGCTTGAAAAAACTAAAAACCAACATTCTGCTTAATACGATCTGCAAACATTCCAACACTTAAAGCGTAGTAATTTGAACGGTTCCAATTTAAAATAGTACGAAAATTATTCGATACTAAAAATGCTCTTCCGACCTCTTTATCTGGGCGAACAAGCCATAAATCAGTAGATGTTAGTGCATTCCATTTATTCGCTTCATAACCATTCTTTAAACTTATTCCTAAGGCTTGCCACTCATCCAATGAACGAGCTTTATTCTTTTCTGTGCCAGCAACAGAAAGGTCAATATATTGAGCTAAATCGACTTCAACACCCCAAGGCAATTTATCATTCCAACCTACGGTATGAAGATAATTGGCAATAGAAGCAAACACATCATTTTCATTTGACCAAATATCTGCTTTGCCATCATTATCACCATCAGCAGCATAATTTAAATAAGAAGTCGGCATAAATTGTGTTTGTCCCATGGCGCCTGCCCAAGAACCTAACATTTGATAACGAGTGAGATGCCCACGATCAAGCATTTTCATCGCATTAATAAATTCTTTACTGAATAAATCTTCACGACGTCCATCAAAAGCTAAAGTTGCTAAAACAGATAACACATCAAAGCTACCTTGATAATAGCCAAAACTACTCTCCATTCCCCACAAGGCTAAAATAAATTCTTGTTGTACACCAAAGCGTTGGCTCGCTTGCTGTAATGGATTTCGAATATCCCAATAATTCTCTTCCGCTTTATCCACTTTAGCTTGTGTTAGATGTTTAGTGATATACTCTGTCACCCCATTCGGATTCGGCGGTAAGGGAGGTTGATTTTTGCGTCTAGCAGCGTTACCTGCTTGTTTTTTGTCTAAATCTACCGCACTTTGAATATAATGAATATTTTTCTGTGCACTTAATGTAGCTATAGAAACACCTTGACCTGCTGCTTTACGCTTTAAGAAATTCACATAATCAGTAAAATTAGTCAAACTTCTTGGATTATGATAAGTAGCAGACGCTGATAATGGACTCAAATCTTCGGAAGAATTGAATACACTTTTATTTGAATTGGAAGAACAGCCTGCCAATAATAGACAGGCAACTAAAGCTGTTAATTTAACTGTTAATTTCATTCATAAACCCTAATATTAATTTTATTTTCTCATCAATTTATAGATTATTTTTAATAACCCAACAGGCATTAATCTTGGCAATGTTCGCATTAAGAAGGTTATAAACCCAGGCACGGTACTTTGAATTTTTAATGACCGTTTAAGCTTATATAATTTCCATTCACTTTTTGCATAAATTAGTCCACGACGACGACCAATCATCGCGTCGCCATTGGTACGTGCATAAAGTAAAACCTCAGGTAAATTACCTACCCTTTTCCCCGTAGCAATAATGCGATTCCATAAATTATAGTCTTCTAAGAATAAATGGTGCTGATAGCCTCCAACTTCTTCCAGTAAAGATTTACGATAAGCGACCGTCATATGATTAAATGGGGAACGAACTTTATTAAATTCAACAATTTCTTCATAAGAAGTTGGAACATTACGCACACTGATAATCTGTGTCGGATCTTGATCAAATTCTGCAATTTGAGTACTGAACATCACCACATCAGGATGTTGTTCAATATAAGCCACCTGTTTTGCAAAACGTTCAGGATAACAGATATCATCAGTATCCATGCGAAATATCCATTCATTACGACAATGTTTGATACCTTCATTAAGTGCTTTACCTAAACCTAAATTTTGCGGTAATGGCACAATATTTAATGGAAGTTTATCTTTGAATCGATTCACTTCTGATTCCAATTCTGGCGTAATTGGACCATCAAATACTAAAACTATTTCATCAGCAGGATAAGTTTGGGCAACCAGACTTTCTAAACATTCTGATAAAAATCTAGGATTTTCTTTGATATACAAAGACATTAACACTGAAAATTTCATTTCTAAATAAACCGTTTTAAGTTAATTGCTAATTTCGGAGATAATAAGGAAACAATGGCAACCGCCAGTTGTTTAATATTTAACGTTTCTAAGAAGATTTTAAAATAATAGACTGCTGCTTTACGTGATAATGACATCAAATATGGGAAAGCAAGCATATTGAATCCATTGATTTTAAAGTTCTTTTGTTGTTGTGATGTTGTCACATATCGTTGTTCAATGCTTTCAATTGCCGATTCAGTATTATTTACATTTTTAGATACACTTGCCACTTTACTATAGAAAAAACAACAAGTAAGAGGACGTTCAACATACAAAGGACTGAAATTATCATGTTGCACTAATTTCAATAGGAATTCATAGTCTTCTAAAGCTAATAAATCTGTAGAAAGCCCATTCACTTGCTCATAAAGTGATTTTTGAATTGCCATCATTGGCATTCCACCCACTTTATTCGCTCTCAATAGATTATCTAAAGTAATTAACGATGTATCTGAGAAAGGTTTTGTGAAATAAGTGAAATTTTCATTCACCATTACGCATTCTGCAGGGTGATACACAAAATTAGCATCAGGATTTTGCGTAATACGTTCAGCTAATATTTCACATTTTTCTGCTGCAAAGCGGTCATCATCATCTAAAAATAATAACCAATCATAATGAGCTCGTGCAGCACCATAATTACGGCTTTGTGATGGACCTGAATTTTTTACATTACGCAACACCATTATAGGAAATGAATAAGAATTATCTACTTTGACCACTTCTGGTGAACAGTCGTCTACGATAATTACTTCAAAATTATGCATAGTCTGCAATTCTAAGCTTTCTAATAAGCTCGGAATCTGTGCATTACGGTTATAAGATGGAACAACAATACTAAACATTATTTTCTCTCAACTATGATATTTTTTCCTTTACTACCAAATAAAGAAATAAACATTAAAAATACAAACATAATCCCTGGATAGGCATAAGTATCTGCTTTTACATTTAAAATACTTAATACAAATAAAGTAGATAAAATAAATTTCCAACTACCTGCAAACCAGTTATCAGCAATACGTTTGATAAAATAGGCAGTAAATAAGAAACAGATCAGAATATAACCTACTCCACCATATAGAGCTTGACGAACAAAGCCTGAATCAGAACCACCATAATAGCTACGTGTAGTATTTTCTTGGACATAATATAATCCATCACCCATAATTAATTGTTTAATTTCGGGCATGAATAGATGCTTATGCAATAAAGTATCAGAAGATGAACTTAATTGACTTCCACCATTGATAATATTGATTACGATCTCCAAGGCATGGGCCACATAAGGATGATTAGGATAGAAATAAGCGAAAGCTAAAACTAATATCGCAAATAATAAAATAGCAGGGATATATCGCACTTTAAAATATGCAACTAAACTAATCACTGAAAAAATAAAGAAAGTACGACCTGAAATTAAGCCAATAAATAAGATGAGGAATATATAAATAGTATTTAAATTTTGTTGTTTTTCATTATAGGCTAATAAAAAATGCAAGAGCATTAAGTAAAATGCACTTAATTGGAAAAATGCAGATGAGGTAAAGTTATATAATCTATATTCTTGTTCTGAGCCAATAAAACGAGATAGCTCTCCTCCCATATCTGAATTAGTTCCCAAACTCACAGCAATAAACAAAGGAATTCCTGCTAATGCGCCAAAGCCTAAAATTGATTGCAAACTAATACCAAATTTCAAATCACGGATAAGCTGGCTATCCGCATTTTGATGAGCATAAAGCACATTATAAATAATGATACCTAACACAAAAATAATGGCTAGCTTGACATACATACTAATTACACCAAATTCAGTTGTACCATTAATTAAAATAGGAATGAAGGATAATATAATTAAAGCTGCACACACCATTAGACTATCTATTGGAATAATCAATTGCTTAATTTCTTTTTTGAACCATTTATAAGCGAACCAAAGTAACATTAAAAATCCAGTTAACAGGCTCATACGAAGTACATGCTGTAACCAAGGATCATAAATATAAAATAGATTAACTAACGCAGACATTATAGATTTCTCTTAATTGCTAATAGTTTTTTAAGTGGATATTTGAGCACTTTTTTAAATAAATTATTATTTAATGAGCCTCTTAATCCTTGTAAATTACTGGTTAAATTTGGATTTTCAATCACTAATAATGGACGAATCACTAAACTATCAATATTGAATTTATCTTTGAATAAAATAAAGTCATCCGCTAGCCAAAATGGCAAATGCCCATTAGTCATTTGATTTAAGAATTTACGGGCTGCCGCTTTAGTAATTAAATAAGACACTGTACCCGCAAAGTAATTTTTATAAGGGTAAGAATAAGTGTAATCAGTGCCATGCACTTTTTTCCGTAAGACACTTAAAGTCACTGGATAATTAATTTCTAAATCCGCATCATTAAAAGATAAAATCTTTGATTGACCAGTTAAGATAATATCTGCACCAATATTCTGTTGAATAATGGCATCAATATTTTTCTGAAAATCTGTAGCAAATAAAGCATCATCTTCACAAATTAAGGTATATTCTTGTTCACCAATAGTTTCATCATTAATGATTTTTTCATAAATGGTTAAATGGCTTAATGTACAGCCAATTTCACCTTTGGTAACATTACGACCATAATATTGACCAAATTTAATAATATCGAAAATATTACCAAGGCTAACAAGATCTTTTCCCATGGTATTTATTGCATTAAATACTTCAAAATCTGCTGTATCAGGTTGTGAGAAAAATAATTCACGTCGTTGCACATCTTTTTCTAAAGAAATTAAAAATTTTTTCATTTTATACCGCACTTTTTTCAGGAGTTAGCTCAGTAACTGGATATTTAAAATAGTAAATAATTGAAATGACTAATCTTGTAAGGCTTGAACCAATAAAAGCATAAGCTACGCCATATAATTGATAATCTTTTAATAGATAAAACAAAATCACAAATACCGCTATTGCAATAATTTGTCGTGTAAATAATAAGACTTGCTTGCCAAGCAATAGCATATTTTGTGACAGCACCCAAGATAATCCTGCAATAATGGAATTGATAATAAACCAGATTAAGACTGGTGCGACTTCTACATATTTAGCACTAAAGAAGAACGTAATCACGGGTTCTGCAAGTAATGGAACTAACACTATTGCACCAGCACTCATTAAAGCAATCAACATTAATACCGACTTAATTCTATTCATATTATTCAATAGTCCTGCATAGAAATAATCAGCTAACATATTAATAAACTTTGTTAATAATGAATCAAAAGCAATACAAACAGTATAAAGCCCCAATGTATAGTTGCCTAAAAAAAACATAATCATAAATTTATCTAAACTTGAAGTTGTTGCGCCAAAAATCTGTAACAGGTTTTGCTTGAACCAAGTTTTTAGAAAAAAATTACGATTAATTGGTTTGATTTCGTTACCCACTTTAAAATTTTTATTAATATGAGCAAGAAAATAAATACAAGCAATTGCTTGAATAAGACTAAATAAAGTTAATAGATAAATGACAATATCTAAGGGTTGTTCTCCAAAAATAAAATAACAAAGCCCATAAATAGAAACTAATAAAATAGGTTGTTGTAATGTTAATTTTCGATAAATACGCAAATTGGCATCGATTTTACTTTTTTCTAACGTCATTGTAAGAATCGCTGTAAGCACAACATTCAAAATAAACAAAAGATGAAAATCCGTAAAATCAAAGCAAATTAATCCAAAAGTGGCAATAATACTCGCAAACACTAAAAAAGCGATAAAATAAGTCTGCCAACCTTCATATTGTTTTTTACGCATTGATAACGCCAAAGCAAACCCAGAACCGCCCGTAGCAACAGTTACTGCATAAGAAACAGAAGTAATAAATAATTGATGTAAACCTCGATCTTGCACAGATAATAATCGTGCCAAAACAAAGGAACTAACCATTGTTAGTACTAAACTTAAAATGGTAACAAATACTAAACGTACTAAATTATTATTGATACTCATACTTTTGGGTATAGACTACATTATCCATTGGTTATATCGCTATTCTCACCATAAGTACAATTTAACTGTCTAATTATTCTAATTGACAAAAATATGGCAAAATATTAGCTAAAGTTTGTATTAAAGCAATGCTTTACGAAGTAGATAATACCTAGCAAAAAGCTATTGTCTAAAATATAGTTAAGTTGCTTATGATAGCATTTAGTCCATTAAACTTAAATAAGTGTGAACGCTTTAGACATTGCATTTAAAAAATAATTTATGAATAATACAAATAACCTCAAAAATACTTAGGAAATATTATGTTTGAATTAACCAAATTAATCACAAGTATCCTACTTCTACCTTTTAATGTGATTATTCTTTTAATTTTTGCTTTTCTTTTTATTATTATCGGATTAAAAAAACTTGCCATTCTATGTGCGCTTTTAGGTTTAGGTATTCTCTATATATTTAGTATTCCCTATACCACACAATTACTAAGTGATAGTTTGGTACAAGAAGATAATTTATCTATTGAAGATTACCGAAAAGCCCAAGCTATTGTGGTCTTAGGTGCAGGATTAAGAGATAGTAAAGAACTTTATAATAATATTACTGTTCCTGGCGTTGCATTAGAACGTATGCGTTATGCAGCTTATCTACATAAAGAAACAGAATTACCAATTCTTATTAGCGGTGCCAGTCCAAATGGCAACTCAGAAGCCAAAGTAATGGGACAAGAATTTTTTACCTTCTTCGGAATACAACCCAAATGGCTAGAAGAAAAATCGACAAATACTAAACAAAATGCAGAATATACGAAAAATCTATTTGTATTAGAACATATTAATAAAATTATTCTTGTCACTAACCAATGGCACATGCAACGAGCCAAATTGCTTTTTGAACAGCAAGGCTTTGAAGTTTTACCTGCAAGTGTGGGATATGGAAAAACCCCTAACAGCTATACGTTAAACTATATGCATTTTATCCCACAAGGCGGCGCCATAGCCGATAATATGCAGCTATTAAAAGAATGGTTAGGATACTTAAAAGAAAAACTATTCTAAAACCAAACTGCGGTAATTTTTGGGAAAATATTATTTTTGATAACAAATTGAATTGCAATAAATCATGCGCCTAGTGAAGGGGCTTCCTAGTTTTTTTGCATTATAAAAAACCTGAAATCATATTAAATGTCTTACTTAATATGAATAATTAGATTCGTTTAATATTCATAAAAAAGAGATATGTCATTATTGAGTTTAGTCTAATTTTTTATCGGAGGAATAAAATGAAGCTGACGTTGAACTCGGTTGGTGAAACTGCTTTAATAACCTTATACGCTAAGGCGATGGATTATAAATCAAAGAATTCTGTTCTAAAAGATCAAATCTCATGGGAGCTTTATTGTAAAATTGATTATGATTTTTCCAAGTTAAAAAATAAGTGGCTCTCCTATTATGGCATATTAGGAAGGGCGAAGACTTTTGATCAAGAAATTAGGAAATTTATAGAAGCTTCCCCAAATTGTATTATTGTTTCCTTGGGTGCAGGATTAGATACTGAATTTTATAGAGTTGATAATGGACAAATTGATTGGTACAACATTGATTTTCCTGAAACTATTATAGCGAGAGAAAGTCTATTTGATGAACATCCTAGAGTTCATAATATTAGTAAATCTATACTGGATCCGAGTTGGGTTAATGATATAAAAACAGAAGGACGAGATGTTTTATTTATTAGCGAAGGAGTTTTGATGTATTTGACAGAACAAGAGGTGAAGTTTTTGTTGACTACTTTAACGGATTCCTTTGATTACTTTACAGCCTATTTTGATTTACTTTATAAAGGCATGGTAAAGAAAGGTAAGCATCATGATGTGGTAAAAAAAATGAATGTAGACTTTCTTTGGGGGAGCACTGATGGTAGCGAAGTAGTAAAATTAAATCCTAAAATTAAGCAAATAGGCTTTATTAATTTTACTCACAATATGATGTCTTTAGTGAGTGGCTGGAAAAAACTATTTTACCCTTTTATTTATATTTTTAATAATCGTATGGGTTTATATGAATATAAAAATAGTAGTAAGTGATAATATAAAACGTATTTGTATAAAAAGAGAATGTTCAAAAGTTAAATAAACGAAAAAATAGAAGCTTTATATACAAAAGCTAAAGGCTAATCTGGCAGCCATGTTTAAAATCACCGTGACTGTCAGATTAATCTTGGACTAAATTCTTTTCCACCCAAATCCGTTTCCCATCAAGTAAGGTTACTATCGGTATTCTTTCGCAACACATTTTTCCTTGATGCGTTCGAGGGTGGTTATAATTCATCTAAATCAGCTTGTAATGTCGCTAAATCTGTATAAATTTTCTTCCTAAATGCCACTTGGTAAAATTCTTGCAAGATAGTTTTATGGAAGCATTCGCAAATGCCGTTAGTCTGCGAATGTTTTCTTTGGTTTTACTGTGTTCTATGTTGTTTATCGCTAAATAAAGCTCATAATCGTGATTCTCCACCTTCCCTCAATACTCACTTCCTCGGTCAGTTAATATGTGTAACATCGGTAAACCTTGGCTTTCAAAGTATGGCAACACCTTATCATTCAATATATCCGCTGTGGTGATAGCGGTCTTGTGTTTAATGAGAGGATTGTTAGAGCAAAACATGAGCATTCTTTTTTGTTTAGATTGAATTTTGACACTCATATTCTAAACGAGAAACTCTCACTTTTTAGAGTGCATTGTCAGAGCAAGTCTGATCTTCTACATCTCACTCTAAGGTGCAAATTGTTATCATCTTTTCATTTCATTATCACACCTTCAATATTCTTTAATATTCTTTAATATCCTTTTGTCTCTACATAATTGATGGATAAGTTTTAAATCAAATATTATTTTCCCCCTCTCCTCTGAAACTCATCTTTCTTACAGCCCCGCCTTTCACATTTTTTAATTCATTATTACTGACTATAAATCTCCTATTCACCAATTTTTTGATCACTATAACATTTATCTAAAAGCATCTTTTTAATGTTCTAGAAATTGAAGTATTGCTTAATTTTTAACTGTTTTAAAAGCTTATAAGTTATTTGCATAAAAAATAGCTTAAAACTCCACTTTATGAAATTGATAATTGTTATCGTTTTAATTATAATCATTTTTTTTTATAAATATTGAACCTAAGGAGGAATAATGAAATTATCTAAAATTTACCTTGCACTTATTTCAAGTGCGATTATTACTGGATATGCTGATGCTAATCCATCACCTGATCAAATTGAATTAGATGCGATTAACGTCACTGCAACTCGAGATCCAAGCAAATTTGCTGATACACCGCAGAAACAAAACAAAGACGAACTTCTCACCAAACAAGCTACGAGCGTTGCCGCTGCATTAAAAGATATTCCAAATGTTGATATTCAAGGTGGTGCTCGTGCGATCGCTCAAAAACCAAGTATTCGTGGTTTGAGCGATAACCGTGTAGTGCAAGTGATCGATGGCGTACGCCAAAACTTTGACTTAGCTCACCGTGGTTCTTATTTCATTCCAATGTCTTTAATACAAGAAGTTGAAGTGATTAAAGGTCCAAGTAGCTCACTATGGGGAAGCGGTGCATTAGGTGGTGTCGTTGCAATTAGAACGCCTTCAGCACTCGATTTACTCAAAAACAACCAAAAATTTGGAGCAAAAATTCGTCAAGGTTATCAAACTGCGAATAATTTATCCGAAAGCGAAGTATCCGTCTTTGCGGCTAACGATAAGTTTGATGCGTTAATTACAGGATTCCACAATGATGCAGACAATTTGCGTACTGGCGAAGGACGTGAATTAAATAACACAGCTTACAAACAAACTGGCGGTTTAGCGAAATTTGGTTGGCAAATCAATGATAATAATCGTCTGGAATTATCGCATCGTCAAAGTCAATTTAAACAAACTGCACCAAGCAATAATGAAGCAGAGAATGAGTTTACCAATGCACAGATTATGCAAAAAATTGCAGCATTCCATGCGACACACCCTACTCCACAGCAAATGATTGCATTTTATAGTCAAATTAATTCGCTTTTAGGTAGTGTGAGTTATTTATCCGATCAAAAAATTAACGATAAAAACACCGCACTTAACTATTATTTCAATCCTAACAGTCCTTATGTGAATGCTCAATTTACTTTATATAGCAACAGTACAGAAGAAAAAGAACAACGCAAATTAAGTGGTGTTCAGGATAAAACTAAACTGACTACTCAAGGATTTAATTTACGTAATCATTCCGATTTTTCTTGGCTATCTCTCGTCTATGGTATGGATTATATGCGTGATAAAGTGAATACCAAACGTGGCACAAACAGTTCTGATGCACAATATCGAGCTAATCCTTATGATGCAAAATCCAATACTACAGGGATATATTTAATTGCGCACATTCCATTATTTAGTGAAAGTCTAGTTCTTTCTCCAAGTTTACGTTATGACCATTTCAAAACCTCAAGTGAGAGTACGCAATATACTGTTCATCATTGGTCACCTGCGGTGAAATTAACCGTAAAACCAACTCAATGGTTAGATTTAACCGCAAAATATAATGAGGCTTTCCGAGCCCCATCAATGCAGGAACGCTTTGTAAGTGGATCGCATTTTGGGACAAATATGCCACCGATTAATAATATTTTTCTGACTAACCCAAATTTACGTCCAGAAACAGCAAAAAATAAAGAAATTACGGCAAACTTCCACTTTAATAATCTCATTAAACAAGGGGATAAAGTCAATTTTGAAGCAACATATTTCCGTAATGACATAAAAGATTTAATTAATTTGCAAGTGTTTAAAATGACTCCAGCATCATTGTCGGCAGATCGTTCTCAATATCAAAATATTAAAAATGCTCGCTTAAGCGGTATTGAATTACAAACCCAATACCAAACCGATCGTTTAGCGGTATTTGCGAACTATGGTAGTACCAAAGGTAAAGATAAAGACACTGGCGAAGCTTTGTCTAATATCGCTGCAACTAAAATTGGCTTTGGAATGAATTATGCTTTAGTAAAAGACAAATTTACTGTTGGGGCGAAAATCACACGTTATAACGCACAAAACCGTGTTCCAACTAATCATGGCATAACTTATGAAGGTTATACCCTAACTGACTTACAAGCTACCTATGCTCCACTTAAAGGCGAATGGGAAAACTTGCGTTTAGATGTAGCGGTGGAAAATTTGTTTGATAAAAAATATCAACCAGCATTTAGCCTAATGGAAGGCACAGGACGCAATGTAAAAATGAGTGTGACTTATACCTTTTAATGAATTATTACCCAATTAACGTATAACAAAATTTTACTAAGTTTGTTAGAAACTAATCGTAGTATAAGTCTATGATTAACCTCATTTTTAATGTATTAAAAAGGAATTTATATGCAATTAACCAAATTATTTCATTATTCACTTATTACTAGCGCAATATTCTTTGCAACTCAAAGCTTGGCTAATGTCCCTGATGCAGGTTCATTAAACCGAGAGTTAGAACAATCAGAAAATCAAAATAAAATAAAACCAAGCGGTGAATTGTTCAATCAATCGGTCAAAATGCAACATACCTCTCAAGATGAAAAGGGTTTAGAGTTTCAACTAAATAAAATCATTTTTATTAATTATAACAATCAACAAAGTGAAGAATCTGAAGTGGATTCTATTGTATCCCACTATGTTGGAAAAATGGTTTCATTATCAGATTTAAATAAATTAACTAATGAGATCAGTGAATATTATCGAGCAAATAATTATTTAGTCGCCAAAGCAATTTTACCACCTCAAGAAGTGAAAGGTGGGATCGTTAAAATTTTGCTATTGAAAGGGAATATTGGCGAAATAAGCTTACAAAATAACAGTGCTTTAAAACCAAGTTTAGCTGCTCGAATTGCAAATACAACAATTCAAAGCTCCGAATTTATTCTTAAAGATCAGTTAGAGAAATTTGCTTTAACAATGAATGATATTCCTGGGTTAGATAGCCATTTAGCACTTTCAGCGGGAAACAAAACTGGAGAAGCCAATTTACAGATCAGCCTCAATGATGCAAATCGTTTCTCCGGTTATATTTCAGCAGATAATCAAGGTAATAAAACTACAGGGCGCTATCGTCTTGCCACTGGAATAAAAGCTAATAACTTAGCGGGTTTAGGGGATGAATTTAAGTTGGATTTGCTTAGTTCAAATAATGCAAATTTGAAAAATGCCCGCTTAGAATATTCTGCCTTAATTGATGGATATGCTACTCGCTTAGGTGTAACAGGCAGTTATCTTAATTATAAATTAGGCGGTAATTTCAAAGATCTACAATCCAAAGGCCATTCTAATAGCTTAGGAGCGTATATTTTGCATCCCACTATTCGTATGCCTGATTTCAGATTAAATACAAAAATAAGTTTCAATCATCAGAACTTATCAGATAAACAGCAAGCTGTTGCTGTACTGCAAAAACGTAAATTGAATACGGTAACAGCTGCAATCAATGGTTCTTGGAACAGTGTAAGCAATGGGACTACCTATTTTTCACTTTCAGCATTATTTGGTAATTTGGCTAACCAAACTAATGAAAAATCCCATTATGTATCGGAAGATTTCAAACCAAAGTCTCATTTTACAGTTTACAACTATAGCCTTTCTCATGAACAAATGTTACCTAAATCCTTTGCTTTTAACTTAGGTATTAGCGGACAACTTGCCGATAGAACATTAGATAGTTCACAAAAAATGCTACTTGGTGGTTTATATGGTGTGCGTGGCTATCAAGCAGGTATTGCTTCAGTGGATCAAGGTCATTTAGTTCAGACAGAAATTAG
This sequence comes from Mannheimia massilioguelmaensis, assembly GCF_000940515.1. Taxonomy (NCBI): domain Bacteria; kingdom Pseudomonadati; phylum Pseudomonadota; class Gammaproteobacteria; order Pasteurellales; family Pasteurellaceae; genus Mannheimia; species Mannheimia massilioguelmaensis. The sequence goes on along the minus strand of NZ_CDQL01000008.1, from coordinate 247,289 downwards.
ACACTATTTACCAGTATTCCAAGAAAGTGTGTTAACTAGTTCCATTTTCTATGATTATGGCTGGGGAAAATACTATAAAAATACCGCATTTTTAGCAAAAGACTTTGATAATAAAGTGAAATTACAAAGCATAGGGATCGGTTTCTCACTTTCAGCCGCAGGCAATTATTCAATTAATGTTGTTGCAGCAAAACCATTAGGTAAAAAAGTTGAAAATGCTGATAAAGATCAATTCTGGCTTTCTGTAATCAAAACTTTTTAGAGGAGACAAATCATGTTCAAATTAAACACAATTTCCTTGCTAGTTATCACTGCCTGCTATGGTATTGTTTACGCCACCCCCGCAGATTTACCACAAAATCACAAAATTATTGTAGGAAACGCTAAAGTAAGTAACACAGTAGATAAAATGACCGTTGATCAAACGTCTAATAAAGTACAGATTAACTGGGATAGTTTTGATATTGGTAAGAATAAAGAAGTTAAATTTAACCAACCAACTACAAATTCGGTAGCTTATAACCGAGTAATAGGAGGAAATGCAAGCCAAATTCAAGGTAAATTAACGTCTAACGGGAAAGTTTATTTAGCAAATCCGAACGGAATTATTATTACTAAAAATAGTGAAATCAATGTAGGTGGATTATTAGCGACCACTAAAGATTTAGAAAAAATCAGTGACAAAGAGGGTTCCGAGGATAAATTTACTCGGAAAAAAGCTAAAGAAGGTCAAATTCTGAATCAAGGAAAAATTAAAGCTACAGGTGAACGAGCTTTTGTTGTTTTAGCTGGTGATAATATTAAAAATGAAGGTAAGATTGAAGCAGACAACTATTATTTTAAAGAAACAAAAACAGTTCGTGAATGTTATGATGATCCTTGGAGTTATCCAAGTCATTATTGCTATGATTGGCCTGTTGAAACTGTAAAAAGTTCTATTGGTGAAGTTTATTTAGCTTCTGGAGAAAATGTTGCAATCACCTTTACTGATCGTCTTCTTGATATCGCTTTGGATGAGAATACTGTAAAAGGTATTGTTCAAAATGACGGAGCTATTATCTCTAAAGGTGATATTACCTTGAACGCTAGAGGTAAAAGTGCTGCGTTAGACAGTTTGGTCGTTAATAATGGTACATTGCAAGCAAACACAGCAAATAGAAAAGGGGGAACTATCATTCTTTCTGCAGGTGATATTACTTTAGATAAAAACAGTAATATTAAAGCAGAAGAAAAAGTAGAGTTTGGTCATCAAGCATCTATTTATGATCCAAAGCCAAATATTAAAGTCACCTCAAAAGAAGGTTCGAAAATTACAACACCAGCGTTAAATATTAGAGGTAAAACTGTTGATCTTAGAGGAAAAGTTGGGCGTGACGAAAGTGATGAACATTATAATGATGAGTTCAAAACGCTGAATACTGCAATCAATATTGAAATAGAAGGTGCTATTCATACTGGTAACGAAAGAACTAATACCAAAGATTCCTTTATTCAAGCTGAAACTTTAGCGAGTTTGCTAGGAAGTAATGGACGTGTGAATATGCGAGCAAAAGGTTTCAAACTATCTGGTGATATCAATGTGGAATCCTTTAAAAATACGGATTCTATATTGAAATTAAGTACACCAAATAATATTGATATGGAAAATCTAAATATTAATTCTAAGAATCGCCTATTCATTATTGGAGCATTAGATAATGAATCTTGGAATAATAATCAGTTTTCTAATCTCTCGATTAAAAATGCCAATATTAACTTAGGCAACGGTGCTATGGGATTAGGTCGTGGTAGTGGTAGCTCTAATATCATGAGCGACTATAAACTTAACCCATTTAGTTTGGCAATGAATAATGTTAAATTCACCAACGTTGATGATTTTGTCGTGACGGGTGGTTTTACCAAAGTAGATATTAATAATCTCACTGGTGATGGGCAAACTAACTATTATATTAATGCAGGAAATACGCGCCCCAATCCATACACTAAGGTATTGAAATATGAATATGGAGTGAGAAATCTTGATGAAAGAACATTAAGAAGTTCTTTGAATCAAAATGTGAGACGTTGGAAATATTCTTCAGATTTATATGATGATATTGATTACGAATACAACCACTACTTTGAGTTATATTCAGCACGTACCAATAAACGTGATTTTATTCCCAATACGGAAATCAACATAAACAACACTGATTTGAATCTGACTAATGGTTTCGTGCATTTAATGGCAGAAAAAATTAATTTAGATAAAACCAACATTAATATTGCGTTTGATAAAAATACAACGTCAGATCCAAGTGTGCAAATGAACCGTGTCGGTATAAATGGTAATACCACAATGAAAGATTCACATATCAAGGTGATTGGAGCTGAACTTCAAGGTGTTTCACCTGCTAGACGTTATGCAGGATTTTATATTCTTGGTGGTATTGAAGGTGAGAACAGTAGTATTTTTGTCAAAACACATCAAGGAAATACTTTTAGAAGTGATAATGCAACACTAGCTGGTAAAAATAATAAAGATGACCTAAAAATCACTGTCATCAATACAGGAGGCAGAGCTGCTGGTGAAATTAGAGGTCCTGATGGTATGCTGATGTCAGCAGACAATGACGCTAATGCAGGTAATGTAGCATTTGACTCTGGCGATTCTGCATACACTAGAACCAATATTAAAAATGCGACCGTCGTTGCTTTGTCTCCAAACGGTGCTGTGGCTTATGCAAGTATGTCTGATAGAACTGGGACGGGGATTGATGTAGATCCAAGTGCAAGTTTTACTTTCTTTGAATTACCTCGTAATACAAAATTCCTAGAAATGGATATTAAAGGAGATACTACCAAGTTAAATTATCGTGATTTTGCTCGTTTATATGACAATATGAAAGGTATCAAGGCTAGTACCTTATCACAGCAGCAACTTGGCATTATTGATTCAGATAAGAAAACACTAAAAGATGATAAAGTAAATGAGCTTTATATTGAGAAAACTGTTGCAATGACGATTTGTGATGAGAATAATCAATGCGAAGAACGTTTACTTGGTAGTAAAAATACCAATGCGACTGTTAGTGTTGGAGATGTTAAATCGGAATAAGATAAAAAGTGCGGTTAAGTTTCTAGTAATAAATTTAGCTTATTATTTAGAAATGAAAAATTAATCATAACCTAAATCTTAAAGGCTAATCTGGCAGCCATGTTTAAAATCACCATGACTGTCAGATTAATTTCAGCGTAAATTCCTTTCTACTCCAAGTTGCATAAAGTCACTTATCGAAAACAACTTGATAAATACTCCCATCGGCTTAACAAATTGTTGATATTACCTACAAAGTCAAGAAATATACCTTATTTTCACGCTCACTAAATTTACTCTATCCTATACTCATAAGATGGTTGTAATGAATAAAATATGAGAGTTTCCTTTTGAATTTAGATTTAATTTGCTACCTATATTTCAAACAAGAAACTCTCAATCTTTATAATAAATTATCAGTTTAATTCTATAATTAGGCACATCACATTATAAAATATCCCGCAATTTTTTTACTTTCCAAATGCCCTGGAATCGTTTTCTTTAGGTTAAGAGCATCATCCAATATCAGATTAAATGGGTAGCCTTTAACTTTGGCTTGTTTGATAAGTTCACCCTTTTCATCTAATAATACAGTAATATTTTTATAATCTAGTCCTCTATACCATTCAATAAATTTTTCTGTTGATTTTTCTCCTTTTTGATTTGGTGAAACAATAGTAATAACTTCAAAAGTTTTATTGGGTTCTGCACTAAGCTCATCAATTTCCGCTAAACCTGCTAAACAAATTGGACACCATGATGCCCACATTTTGATATAAAGATTTTTTCCTTTATATTTATCTAAAGTAACTATGTTGTTATTAAGATCTTTTAATTGAATGCCACTCATATTTTTTTCTGTATCTGCAAAAGTATTAAGGCTAAATAAGATAGTGATTAATCCAAGTAATTTTTTCATTTTGATTTTCTCCTATACTACATAAAAATATGCAAATTATTAGTTATCAATAAAACGCCCATTAAAATAATGAGTAGCCCGCCGAAAATTTTAAATTTGTTTAAATGTTTATTTAATAACTTTACTCTTTTTAATAATTCATCTGAAAAGAATGAAAAAATGATAAACGGTAAAGATAATCCTAATACATAGACAAACATCATTGCACCACCATAAAGTGCCGAGCCTTCATCTCCAGATAAAGCTAATACAGATGCTAAAATAGGTCCTATGCAAGGCGTCCATCCTAAACTAAAAGTTAATCCTAATACAAAGGCTTCAAATGAAGAACTTTTTCCATTGGTTTTAATTTCAACTAATTTAGTTTTTTCTAAAAAATTTATTTTGATAAGACCTAACTGGTGAATACCTAAAATTATTACGATAACTCCCGCAATAATTCGAGTTATATCATTCAATAATAAATCACCTAAAAAACCGAAACTAAAGCCTAAACTGACAAATGTAAGTGATAATCCCATAATAAATAGGAAGGTATTTAATACTTTCTTACCACCTTTACTAAGTATTCCAAAATAAATTGGTATAATTGGGAAAATACAAGGTGATAAAAAAGAAGCCAATCCCGCTAAGAAAACACTACTGATAAGTAAATTTTGCTCTAACATCTTATTTACCCTTTACTAGATTAATTAAATAACCATAATTTTCTTTTTCCATCTGGGATAATGGGATAAATTTGATAGATGCACTGTTAATACAATAACGTAAACCGCCTTTATCTTTTGGACCATCATCAAAAACATGCCCTAAATGAGCTTGACCACTACGACTTAATACTTCTGTTCTTAGCATATTAAAGCTGGTATCTTGCGCATAAGTAACCACATTTTTATCGATAGGTTGGGTGAAACTTGGCCAGCCGCATCCAGAGTCATATTTATCTGCTGAAGAAAATAACGGTTCTCCCGTAGTAATATCAACATAAATTCCGGGTTCTTTATTATCCCAATATTCATTACTGAAAGAATGCTCAGTATTTTTCTTTTGTGTAACGCTATATTGTAGTGGCGTTAATTTCTCTTTTAATTCTGCATCACTAGGTTTTGGATAATCTTTCGGATCAATAATAATATTATTTGCTTGTTCTAAATCTATATGGCAGTAACCATTCGGATTTTTTTTCAAATAATCCTGATGATATTCTTCTGCAAGAACGTAATTTTTAAGTGGTTCAACTTCAACCTGAATTTTGTCTTTATATTTTTTTTGTTGAGCCTCAATCTCTTTCAAAATAATTTCCTTATCTCGCTCATTTTGATAATAAATTCCTGTACGATATTGTCTCCCACGATCATTACCTTGTTTATTAACACTTGTTGGATCAATAACTTGAAAATAATATTTAAGTAATTTTGATAATGAAACCTTGTTAGCATCATAAGTAATTTTTACAGTCTCAGCATGATCTGTTGCTTTTATGAGATGATAATTTGTCTTATCTGTTCTACCATTGGCATATCCTGAGGTAGCATCTTTTACGCCATATATTTTTTCCATATAGGCCTCAATTCCCCAAAAACATCCTCCCGCGAGGTAAATGTCACGAATATCTTCAGATTGTGATTGATACATTTTATTCTCCATCGTATTTTTCTTAACATCACTTGCTATAACTGGAAAAGTCAACATACTCATTGTTGATACTAATGTCAGTAAGAATGTAGAGTACTTCATTTTTTTCTCTATCAAAAAGCTCATAGTATTTTCCTTTTTTTGCTAAAATGAATGAAATCTATTAATAAATGAAAGAAAATTCCTCTTTCATTTTATTAGTCGTCATAACAACAAAATTCTGACAAAAATTTTTATTTTTTTGAAAAAATTTATAACCATATGTTAATAAAAGAAATTTCATCCAAATTTTCTGACAAACAAATCTCAGAAATTCGATCGCAAATGCTAAAATTTGCTCAATTACAATTAAATGACCGTATTTCAGCAGAAGATATGGTACAAGAAGCTCTACTAAGTGCGGTTAAAAATATTGATAATTTTCGTCATCAAGCCGCATTAAAAACTTGGATTTTCGCTATACTAAAAAATAAGATTATTGACTATTTACGCCAAAAAGATCGCTTTATTAACGAAAGTGAACTAATTACTGATGAAAATACTAACTCATTTTTTGATGATAATGGGCATTGGCGTAATGAATACTCTCCTACTCGGTGGCAAGAAGATATTGTTTATTCAAAAGAATTCTGGATTTTATTTGAAATTTGTTTAACCAAACTCCCTGCAAAACAAGCGAGAGTATTTATGATGCGTGAATATTTAGATGCATCTTCAGATGAAATTTGCCAGACGATTAATATTACACAAGATAATTTATATACATTAATATATCGTGCAAGATTACAATTGCAGCAGTGTTTATCTAAAAGACTCAAAGAAGGTGAATAATGAACTGCCAACAAGCTACTAAACTGATTTCAGATTCAAAAGAACGAGAACTTAATTGGCAAGAAAAAATAGGAGTTAAATCACATTTAGTTATTTGTCCTCATTGCCGTAACTTTAAGCAACATTGTGATAATCTCAGTAAACTAATGAAAGATTTTGCAGACGGGAAGATAGATAAGTCATTGTAAATAATATGTAGGAGCTCAGACTTGAGCTGACACTTCACCATAAAAATAAGAGTGACTTGTTTTGATTAAGTTTAAATAAATCATATCAACAAGTTACTCTCACTTTTATCATAATCTATCTTATCAGATTAATGGTATTGTAGCATAAGTGCAAAAATCATCATTGAAATATATTCTTCTGGGATCTCATGATCATTTAATTTCAATTTACCATTTTCTAAACGTAAATCTAATTTAACGGATTTCTCATCTTCCACAATAACATTTTGCTGATGTAAATCTTTTATTAATTGATCAATCTCTTGTTGAACTTGTTTATCAGACTTTTCGTTTGTCTTCTCGGATAGACTATCAATATAATGATACAAGTTAGCTAAAGCAGATTTATCTACATAAGTACTCCATGATAATTGCTTAAATAAAGATAAAAACTTACCTGATTTCAAAGTCCTATTGAAGTCAACATTAGCCAACTCAATATTTATATCATGGCTCATTAAACCTTTATCATTTCTAATGGAGAACGGCAAAATTTGCAAGTGCGGTTGATTTTTTAAAATTTCCATCAACAAACTATCAACAGCCTTATTATCCTCTAAGAGCGCAGCATCAGATAATTTATTTAGTGCCGAAGCTAGTAAATGTTCAGCCTTTACATTAATTACTACTTCACCTAAATTTTTCTGATTAAATGTAACCGCAGATAATTTATTTTTTGAATCATAATTTAAAAAACCATCATTCTCAGTAGCTTGATAGGAAAAATTCCAATGGTCAAACTCCATCATTGATAAGCCATTAACCTCTGGCTTTTCATAATGATAACTATATTTTAAATTACCCAATATCCCATCATAATTACCTAAATATAATTTTTGACTATCAGTAATCTCTGCTTGCCCTTTTAAATCTTTCATGGCGATATCCAAAGATTGCAATTTATTTTTAGTTTCATCGCCATATTCAAAGCTTTTTAGTTGTTCTCCTGATAAGGTTATCTTAGCATCTTGCAAACTATAATCGTATTTACCCTCCCCCTCTTTATTCACATCAAACTTTATGGATGCATCTGACCAGCTTGCTTTTATATCATCTGAAAACTCAAATTCACCTGCTGCAATAAATAAAGCACCTTTTAATTGTTGCGCATAAGTTAATGTCAACTCGGTATTAAGTGGGATTTTATCTTTTACTGTATCAAACAAAATTTGTGTTTGTTCATTTTTAACCAATTGACTTGTTTCTGAAAAAATTGCAGGTGTAAAATTAAGTTGACGAACCAAATTTAATGGCAATGGCCCATGATATAATTTACTTTCGAAAGGCAATTTTCCTTTTTGGTTTTGATCTTTTAGAGAAGCATATTCAATTGCATAATGAATATCTGATGAAAATAAACCGCGTTCAAAGCTTACATCAGTAATTTTTAACTCATAATTTAACTCTTTAACTATATCCAATTGAGATAATTGTTGATTAACTCGATCAAGTTGATATTGATACTCTGTTTCTGCTGTTTTTCCTGTAAACCATGCACCACCTGTCCAAACCGCCCCCAACGCAATAATCACAGCTGCTGCTAATTTAGATTTATTCATAAAGTTAATTTCCTATTTTTATCCTGTAAGTGATGTTTAAACTATCATAGTTTAAGATTTTTTTCGAGTTATTCATTTATCATGATTTTTATAATATAGAGTCATATTTAATAAAAAATATAAAAAATTTAGTAATTACCCTTGAACTTTATCTGAATGTCCTTATTTATGGTAACAAGAATAAATGGAAACGTTTCTTCAAAAAAAATTTATCAAAATTGCTCTTGAAATATCGAAACGCATCCACATCTTAGGAATACGTAAATAAATTACGAAACGAATTTAATCAGGAGACTCAAAATGGGAAAAATTATTGGTATTGACTTAGGTACAACAAACTCTTGTGTAGCTGTAATGGATGGTGACAAACCACGCGTTATTGAAAATGCAGAAGGTGATCGCACAACACCATCAATTATTGCTTATACTGCTGACAACGAAACCTTAGTTGGCCAACCAGCAAAACGCCAAGCAGTGACTAATCCACAAAATACATTATTTGCAATTAAACGTTTAATTGGTCGTCGTTTTAGCGATGCAGAAGTGCAACGTGATGTAAACATTATGCCATTCAAAATCACTGAAGCAGACAATGGTGATGCGTGGGTGAATGTAAAAGGTGAAAAATTAGCACCGCCACAAATCTCTGCTGAAGTATTGAAAAAAATGAAAAAAACTGCAGAAGATTTCTTGGGTGAAACAGTAACTGAAGCAGTTATCACTGTGCCAGCATACTTTAATGATGCTCAACGTCAAGCAACAAAAGATGCGGGTCGTATCGCAGGTCTTGATGTTAAACGTATTATCAACGAACCAACAGCAGCAGCTCTAGCATATGGCTTAGACAAAGGCACGGGTAATAAAACTATCGCAGTTTATGACTTAGGTGGTGGTACATTCGACTTATCAATCATTGAAATTGATGAAGTGGGTGGTGAAAAAACTTTTGAAGTATTAGCAACTAACGGTGATACTCATTTAGGTGGTGAAGACTTCGATAATCGTGTAATCAACTACTTAGTAGATGAATTCAAAAAAGAACAAGGTGTTGATTTACGTAACGATCCATTAGCAATGCAACGTTTAAAAGAAGCAGGTGAAAAAGCTAAAATTGAACTTTCATCAGCTCAACAAACTGATGTGAATTTACCATATATCACTGCAGATGCTACTGGTCCAAAACACTTAAATATTAAATTAACTCGTGCAAAATTAGAAGCATTAGTGGAAGACTTAGTGACTCGCTCATTGGATCCTGTAAAAGTTGCCTTAAACGATGCTGGTTTAAGTGTAGGTCAAATTGATGATGTTATATTAGTTGGTGGTCAAACTCGTATGCCATTAGTACAACAAAAGGTAGCTGATTTCTTTGGCAAAGAACCTCGTAAAGATGTCAACCCTGATGAAGCGGTTGCTGTAGGTGCGGCTGTTCAAGGTGGCGTGTTATCTGGTAATGTGACAGATGTGTTATTATTAGACGTTACACCATTATCATTAGGTATCGAAACTATGGGCGGTGTGATGACAACTCTTATTGAGAAAAACACAACTATCCCAACTAAGAAATCACAAGTATTCTCTACAGCAGAAGATAACCAAAGTGCGGTAACAATTCACGTACTTCAAGGTGAACGTAAACAAGCGTCAGCAAATAAATCTTTAGGTCAATTTAACCTAGAAGGTATTAATCCTGCTCCACGTGGTATGCCTCAAATTGAAGTAACCTTTGATATTGATGCGGATGGTATTATCCACGTATCAGCTAAAGATAAAGGTACAGGTAAAGAACAAAAAATTACTATCAAAGCTTCTTCTGGTTTAAGTGATGAAGAAATTCAACAAATGGTACGCGATGCTGAAGCTAATGCAGAAGCTGACCGCAAATTTGAAGAATTAGTACAAACACGTAACCAAGCTGATGCATTAGTTCATGCAACTCGTAAACAATTAACTGAAGCGGGTGATAAATTATCTGCTGAAGATAAAGCTCCAATTGAAACTGCAGTAAATGAACTTGAAGCAGCAACTAAAGGTGAAGATAAAGATGCTATCGAAGCAAAAATTCAAGCATTAATTCAAGTTTCTGAAAAATTAATGCAAGCAGCTCAACAGCAAGCACAAGCTGATGCAAATGCACAACAATCTCAAGATGGTAAAGCTGGCGATGATGTTGTAGATGCTGAATTTGAAGAAGTTAAAGATAATAAATAATTCATCTTCAATTAACTCATTAAGGGCGTAGTAATACGCCCTTTTGGTATATAAGAAAATGGCAAAGAAAGATTATTATGAAACGCTGGGTATTAATAAAGGTGCGGATGAAAAAGAAATCAAACGTGCTTATAAACGCCTAGCAATGAAATATCACCCAGATAGAACCAATGGTGATAAAGACGCTGAAGAAAAATTCAAAGAAGTCAACGAAGCTTACGAAATCCTTATGGATAAAGAAAAACGTGCAGCTTACGATCAGTATGGACACTCTGCTTTTGAACAAGGTGGATTTGGTGGTGCTGGTGGCTTTAGCGGTGGATTCGGCGGTTTTGGTGGTTTTGAAGATATCTTCAGTGAAATGTTTGGTGGTGGTAGCCGTCAACGTGTAGTACGTGGCGAAGATTTACGTTATGACATTGAAATTAGTTTAGAAGAAGCCGTTCGAGGTACCACAAAAGATATTAAAATTGATACTTTAGTTGCTTGTGATCATTGTAATGGCTCTGGTGCAGAAAATGGCTCTAAAGTAGAAACCTGCCCAACTTGTCACGGCTCAGGTCGTATTCGTCGACAACAAGGTTTCTTTATGACAGAAACCGCATGCCCAACATGTCATGGTACAGGTAAAAAAATTGAAAAAGCTTGTAAGCATTGCCATGGTGACGGAAGACTCCATAAGAAAAAGAATCTTTCCGTCAAAATTCCTGCTGGCGTAGATACAGGTAATCAATTACGTCTCTCAGGTGAAGGAGCGGCTGGTGAAAATGGTGCTCCAGCAGGTGACTTATATGTTGTGATTCATGTAAAAAATCACCATATATTTGAACGTGATGGAAGTAACTTATATTGTGAAGTACCAATTAGTTTTACAATGGCAGCTCTAGGCGGTGAAATTGAAGTACCAACATTAGATGGCCGTGTAAAATTAAAGATTCCAGAAGAAACACAAACGGGTAAGCTTTTCCGTATGCGTGGTAAAGGGGTAATGTCCACAAGATCAGGCTATGCTGGGGATTTAATCTGTAAAATCACCGTAGAAACCCCTGTAAAATTAAATGAAGAACAAAAAGAGCTATTAAGAAAACTTGAAGATAGTTTAGAGGGGCAATCAAAGCAACGCCCTAAATCATCAAGCTTTTTAGATGGTGTAAAAAAATTCTTCGATAACCTAGGTAAATAGGTTTAGCCTAAAATAAAAGTGCGGTAGAAATTTTAAAAATTCTTACCGCACTTTTTCAATCTAAAGGCTGCATTAGTTAGATATAAAGAGATGTATTAACTCTTTTTATTTTTGCCTTTGTCATTTTACAATACGTAAATGTGAAGATGACTTTTTATCTATAGTTTTCTTCGTTTTTGCTTTAGTTTCTTGTTTTGAATCATCCACTACATTGATAAAATCATTAGGTTGATCAGTTGTCGCTAGACTAGGAGCCTTATCTAACTCATCATAAATAGCTTCAGGCTCAAACATTACTCCATCACCATTTTCACGTGCATAAATAGCTAATGCAGCGCCCATAGGAATATAAATCTCACGAGGAATACCTTGGAAACGAGCATTAAAAGTAATTGCCTCATTGGTTAATTGTAAATTTGCTACCGCACTTGTGGAAAGATTCAATACAATTTGACCATCTTTCACATATTCTTGTGGTACATCTACTCCATAATAAGTAGCATCAACGACTAAGTATGGTGTAAATATATTATCAATTAACCAATCATAATAGGCTCTTAATAAATAAGGGCGCTTTGGTGATGAGTTATTTTCCATCTTATTTTTCATCCATTAAATTTTTAGGCGCATTTGCACCCAAAGATTGCACGAATGAATCGCGTTCAAATATACGAGTCATATAGCTTTTAATTGCTTTTGCACCAGCACCAGTAAATTCAACGCCTAATTCTTGCATTCTCCATAATAATGGTGCCATATAGCAATCCACTAAACTAAACTCTTCACTCATAAAATATGGCATTTGTGTAAAAATAGGAGCAATAGACAAGATTTCTTCTTTTAGCTGTCTCAAAGCATTGGCACGTTCATCCTCAGTCCCTTTTTCAGCTTTTTCTAATGTTGGATACCAATCTTGTTCAATACGTAACATTAACAAACGTGTTTTTCCACGAGCAACTGGATAAACGGGCATTAATGGGGGATGAGGAAAACGTTCATCGAGGTATTCCATAATAATACGTGAATTAAATAATACTAAATCACGATCAACTAAAGTTGGTAATGTACCGTAAGGATTTAACTCCATTAAATCTTCTGAGAGTGCTTGCGGATCCACAATTTCCGTTTCATAAGCAACACCTTTTTCGGCTAAAACAATACGTACCTGATGGCAGTATATGTCTGATTTATCTGAAAAAAGAGTCATTATTGAACGTTTATTTGCAGCGCTTGTCATCTATTCCTCCGACGACTTAAAATAAATTTTTAAAAACTTTTATTAACTTATTTATATTAATAAATAAGAATTAGAAATGGTCGTTCATTTTACCATAAATCCACAAATGATTTCCAAGTTTCTATCTTTTTTTTATAAAAATACTTCTTTTTAATCATATTTCAGCAATAAAAGATAAAAAAAATTGCAAGCCCCGAAAGACTTGCAATCTCTGAATATAAACGAAAATATAAAATTAACGTTTTGAGAATTGTGGACGACGACGCGCTTTGCGAAGACCCACTTTTTTACGTTCAACACGACGTGCATCACGAGTAACAAAGCCCGCTGCGCGTAATACTGGACGTAAAGACTCATCATATTCGATTAATGCACGAGTGATACCGTGACGGATTGCACCCGCTTGACCTGAAATACCCCCACCTTTAACTGTAATGTAAAGATCTAGTTTTTCAGTCATCTCAACCAATTCTAATGGTTGACGTACGATCATACGTGAAGTTTCACGGCCGAAATATACGTCTAATTCGCGTTGGTTGATAGTGATTTTACCACTGCCCGGTTTGATGAAAACACGAGCTGAAGAGCTTTTGCGGCGACCTGTGCCGTAGTTTTGATTTGCTGCTGTCATTTTCGTGCTCCGTGATTAGATATCTAAAACTTGTGGTTGTTGTGCTGCATGTTCGTGTTGTGAACCCGCATACACTTTTAATTTACGGAACATTGCTCGGCCTAAAGGACCTTTTGGCAACATACCTTTAACCGCAATCTCAATCACTGCTTCAGGACGGCGTTCGATCATTTCACGGAAAGTCGCTTGTTTGATACCACCTACATAACCAGTGTGCCAATAGTAAAGTTTATCAGTTTCTTTACGACCTGTTACTGCCACTTTATCTGCATTGATAACGATGATGTAATCACCAGTATCTACGTGTGGAGTATATTCTGCTTTATGTTTACCACGTAAACGACGTGCTAATTCGGTAGCTAAACGACCTAAAGTTTTACCTGTCGCATCAACTACATACCAGTCACGTTTAACTGTTTCTGGTTTTGCTACAAAAGTTTTCATTAATTTAAATTACCAATATTAAATATTAATACCCAGTGTTCGTTTGAACACAACCATTGATCTTAATCTAACACCCCTTCGAGTGCGATGTCGATAAAATAATGTGTGGTGGGAATCCAACACATCAACAGGGTTTGCGGATTATACATAAAATATACAATAAAATCTAGTCACAAATAAATTTACACAAATAAATCTATCTAGAGATACAAGACAAAAAAGAAAAATAGCGATATGATAATCATATTTACTATAGGAGTACTAATTATGCAAACTGAAATGTTATTCCCTGCCCTCGTTGGTTTTATTATTGGTGTAATCTTAACCTATTTATTACTTCGCCTAACTAAAGGTTCAATCAAAGCTGACCAAGAATTAAAGCAGGTCAAGGCTGAATTAAATGAAAAACAAAAACAACTTGAAAAACATTTTGCTGAAAGTGCCAATCTGCTAAAAACTTTATCTGAGGACTATAAAAACTTATATCATCATTTAGCAAATGCCTCTAATCAATTATTACCTGAATCAAAAGAATTATTTACAATCAATACATTAGAGGATAAAACTCGTATTGAACCAACGATTTCTGATTATGAACCAAAAACTTTTATTAATGATAAAGAAGATCAACCACGTGATTACTCCTCTGAAGGAGCTTCTGGTATTCTACGTGCAGAACGTTAATTGTGATTATTTTAAAAAGTGCGGTAAAATTATCGCACTTTTTCTCTCTCTCAGATCTTCCCTAAAACATTTAAATCCATTAAGTTAAATTTAAAATTTCTTACTAAAAATAGCTATTTACATCCAATAAACTTGAATTTTTCGAACATTTTCCCATTTTATTTGTCATAAGAGACATATCTCTTTGATATTATTTTACTTATCATTTATTTAAGTATTTAAAGGAAATAAAGCAAATGAAAAAAACAAGTTTTACGCTGACAGCAATTGCATTGGGATTATCTGTTATTATGACTCCAGCAGTGACTATGGCTGATTTTAGTTCATTTTTTGGTGATAAAAAAACAGAATCCGCCCCTTCTGCTACCGATGAAACAAAAGTTCCACCAATGGCAACTCAAGTGTCAGCAACTTCTGTATTATCAGCTACACCAAGTTTAGCGCCAATGTTAGAAAAAGTATTACCCGCAGTAGTCTCCATTGCTGTAGAGGGTAATGAAAAAGTTGCTAATCGTTCATTTGATATTCCAGAAGAATTTAAATTCTTTTTCGGTGAAGATTTCTTTGGTAATGATTCATCTAAATCCTCTCCAAGAAAATTTAGAGGTTTAGGATCTGGAGTGATCATTAATGCAGAAAAAGGTTATGTCTTAACTAACAATCATGTCATTGATAAGGCAGATAAAATTACTGTTCAATTACAAGATGGTCGAGAATTTAAAGCCAAAGTATTAGGAAAAGACAGTCAATCTGATATTGCTGTTATCCAATTAGAAAATCCTAAAAATTTAACCGCACTTAAATTCGCTGACAGTGATAAATTACGAGTTGGTGATTTCACTGTTGCTATTGGAAATCCATTTGGCTTAGGCCAAACAGTAACATCAGGAATTGTTTCGGCATTAGGTCGTTCTACAGGATCTGATAGCGGTGCTTATGAAAACTATATTCAAACAGATGCAGCCGTTAACCAAGGTAATTCTGGCGGTCCATTAATTAATTTAAATGGCGAATTAATTGGTATCAATACGGCGATTCTTTCACCAAGTGGTGCTAATGCAGGTATTGCATTCGCAATCCCATCCAATATGGCCAATAATCTTGCACAACAAATTAGTGAATTTGGTGAGGTTCGCCGTGGTATGCTAGGTATTAAAGGCGGCGAATTAAATGCTGAATTAGCTAAAGCATTTAATGTCGATGCGCAACAAGGTGCTTTTGTCAGTGAAGTTATTCCTGGCTCAGCCGCAGATAAAGCAGGAATCAAAGCTGGTGATGTTATTACCGCAATGAATAGTCAAAAAGTTTCAAGTTTTGCTGAAATGCGTGCAAAAATTGCAACCGCAGGTGCAGGTAAAGAAATTAATTTAACCTATTTACGAGATGGTAAAACTAACGACGTAAAAGTTACCTTACAATCTGATGAAGAAGCGAAAAAATTAGCTGATGCACAGGAAATAAATCCTGCATTAGATGGTGCGGAACTCTCTAATATTGATGAGAATGGAAGAAAAGGGATTAAAGTAACTAAAGTTCATGAAAATTCGCCAGCTGCGAGACGTGGTTTAAAATCTGGTGATATTATTGTTGGTATTAATCGCACTAGAACAGAAAATTTAACTCAATTGCGTAAAGCATTAGATGAAAAACCTTCTGTTATTGCGCTAAATATTGAACGAGGCAATAATAACTTTTATTTACTTATTCAATAAATAACTATCTTTTAGCCAACATAAAAAGTGCGGTTTTTATACCGCACTTTTTCATTTTACCGACTATCTGTCCAAGAGTTGAAACTAATCTCATCAATCTCTTCAATAATTTAATTTATCAAATAAAATTTTTTTCTTATATATAAATAAGTTATTTTATGTCAACATTTAACAACAAAAATTTAAGGCTTGAAATATTCTTGTTAACCCTCTATCTTGTAGCTTAATTGATTATCTCCCCCATATATAGTGTTTTTACAGGTTGGACTTTTTATGAATAAAGCATTAATGGTCACGAAACGTGATGGACAAATAGAGCCTCTTGATTTAGATAAAATTCACCGCGTAATTACTTGGGCGGCAGAAGGTTTAGATAACGTTTCTGTATCACAAGTAGAATTACGCTCGCATATTCAGTTTTACGAAGGTATTCGTACCTCTGATATTCATGAAACAATTATCAAAGCAGCGGCAGACTTAATCAGTAAAGACTCTCCAGATTATCAATATCTTGCTGCACGTCTTGCAATCTTTCACTTGCGTAAAAAAGCATATGGTCATTTCGAGCCTCCTCGTTTATATGAACATGTAAAAAAACTAGTTCGTTTAGGAAAATACGATAATGATCTTCTGATTGATTTCAGCCGTGAAGAATGGGATGAAATGGATAATTTCTTAGATCATAGCCGAGATATGACATTTTCATATGCCGCAGTAAAACAATTAGAAGGTAAATACCTTGTACAAAACCGTGTTACTGGTGAAATCTATGAATCGGCACAGTTTCTTTATATTCTTGTTGCAGCAAGTTTATTTTCTAAATATCCTGCTGAAACTCGTTTAGATTATATTCGTCGTTTCTATGATGCTATTTCAACATTCAAAATCTCATTACCTACACCAATTATGGCTGGTGTTCGCACACCAACTCGCCAATTCAGTTCTTGTGTATTAATTGAATGTGCCGATAGCCTTGATTCAATCAATGCGACTTCATCAGCGATTATTAAATATGTTTCTCAACGTGCAGGCATTGGAATCAATACCGGTGCTATTCGTGCATTAGGCAGCCCAATTCGTAATGGCGAAGCCTTCCATACTGGATGTATACCTTTCTATAAACACTTCCAGACAGCAGTTAAATCTTGTTCACAAGGTGGTGTTCGAGGAGGCGCTGCAACAGTTTACTTCCCTATGTGGCATTTAGAAGTTGAAAGCCTGATGGTATTAAAAAATAACCGCGGGGTGGAAGAAAACCGAGCCCGTCATATGGACTACGGTGTTCAAATTAATAAAGCAATGTATCAACGTCTAATTAAAGGTGGTGATATTAGCTTATTCAGCCCTTCTGATGTTCCAGGATTATATGAAGCATTTTTTGCGGACCAAGATAAATTTGAAGAACTTTATACGAAATACGAACAAGATCCAAATATTCGTAAACGCACTGTAAAAGCGGTCGAGCTCTTCTCATTATTGATGCAAGAACGAGCATCAACAGGCCGTATTTATATTCAAAATGTTGATCACTGCAATACACATAGTCCATTTAACCCAGCGGTTGCACCTGTACGTCAATCTAACCTATGTTTAGAAATTGCTTTACCAACCAAACCATTAAATAATATTAATGATGAAAATGGAGAGATTGCACTGTGCACACTTTCAGCATTTAATCTAGGTAAAATTGAAAATCTTGATGAATTAGACAATCTTGCCGATCTTGCAGTACGTTCATTAGATGCCCTATTAGATTATCAAGACTACCCTGTCCCAGCAGCTCGCCGCAGCTCCTTAGCACGTCGTTCATTAGGGATTGGTGTAATCAATTATGCTTATTATTTAGCTAAAAATGGTGTTCGTTATTCTGATGGCAGCGCAAATGATTTAACGCACCGCACATTTGAAGCAATCCAATACTATCTATTAAAAGCCTCAATGAACCTTGCTAAAGAACAAGGTGCATGTGAATATTTCAATGAAACCACCTATTCTCAAGGTATTTTACCTATCGATACTTATAAAAAAGATGTCGATGCATTAACTCAAGAACCATTACATTATGATTGGGAACAATTACGTAAAAATATTATGGAATTCGGTTTACGTAATTCGACCTTAACAGCATTAATGCCATCAGAAACCTCATCACAAATATCTAACGCAACAAATGGTATTGAACCGCCTCGTGGACATATCAGTGTAAAAGCATCAAAAGATGGTATTTTAAAACAAGTTGTACCTGATTACGAAAACTTAAGTGATAGCTATGAATTACTGTGGGATATGCCAAGCATGGATGGCTATTTACACCTTGTTGGTATCATGCAAAAATTCGTAGATCAATCTATTTCTGCAAATACTAACTATGATCCAACTCGTTTTGAAGATGGTAAAGTACCCATGAAAGTCTTGTTAAAAGATTTATTAACGGCTTATAAATATGGTGTAAAAACCCTTTACTATCAAAATACACGTGATGGTGCAGATGATGCCCAAGAAGACATGGACGACGGCTGTGCAGGCGGTGCTTGCAAAATTTAATACATCTAAAACGGCTAAAAGCTTAATAGTTTTTAGCCGTTTTTTATAAATAAAAGCTTCGGGGGAATAATATGCAGAATACAAAAATCCACACCTACTACGCTCATTCTGCCAAAGATCAGCCTTATTCCAAATGTATGATCTTTAAAAAGTGTCCATAAATTAATAAAATTTATATATTTCTTATGCTATTATGCTTAGTATTAGAACTTGAAATGAATAGAATTCAATTTAAATAGAAAGGACTAAGTCCGATAAAATATCGAAATTAGTCCTCGAAATAATCTGCCTTTTATGGGAAATCCTAAAGGCAATTAAGTAGAAAAACTTTACTGATTAAAGAACAACAACATCAATAGCAGATGGACCACGTTGAGAATCTTGTACATTGTATTCTACTTTGTCGCCTTCATTTAATGTTTTAAATTTGTCGCTAACGATACCAGAAAAATGGACGAATACATCTTTACCACCAGCTGTTGGAGTAATGAAACCGAAACCTTTATCTGAGTTGAACCATTTTACTGTGCCTTGTAATTTAGACATGGTATTTCCTTTTTGTAAGAACTAAATTTGTATGCTTGAAAACAAGCGGTGACGCTAAGAACGATAATTGAAATTGGTATTAAGAAAAACCTAGAAACAAATTTAAAACTTGCAATGAGGAAGAACTATAATAACGAAATTTGATTAAAACTATACGCTTTATTAGCTTGGTTGGCATTAAAGCATGGAGAACAATGTAAAGCAAACACTTTCTTAAATTACATATCTATTATGTGATATACCCCACAATTATGACATTTTTATAGCCATGTATTAATAAAAGACAATTAATTTAATTGATTTTTAGTTTGTATAAGAGCTTCACATTCCCAACCAGCATATTCACCAAAATAGGTGTTAGCAAGTTGTTCAAACTTTTCAACTAACATATAAATTTCTTTCGTATTAAGTGCCAATTCCTGTTCCATTTTAACCATATAAAGCGATTCTTCTTCATTTACTTGAATGGGTTCATCAGTATACTGCAATATATTAAATGAAATATTGTCTAAACTCGCACTTTCAAGAAATTCAAATAGATTATCTTTATGTTCAAAATAGAATGTATGTTCTACAAGGAACGTATCTTCAAGATTACGTCCATGTTGGACTAATAAATCTAAAATTTCTTCTGTTGCATTTATTTTACTTTCTAAAGGTGAAGGTAACAGAAAATCAAAGTAAATATCCCAATTAGGATCATCCTGAATATCGATTTGGTTAGCATAACCAAGATCTTTTACCACGGAACAAAAAGCTTCTGTATTATTGGTATAAAAGTACAATTTAGCTTTACTTTCACTAACAATATGCCCAGCATAAAGCGTTTCAGATAATGCATTTAATGTACTTAACGCCTGCATAATATTTCTAAATAAAATTTGATGTTCTTCTGCTTGAGGTAACCCTTCATCATCTGCTGTATAAGGAATGGTAAACTGAACCACTTTTTTAAGTGATCCAGCTTCAGAGGCATATTGCTGAAAAATAGCAAGATTCACTGAAAAAATGGCAACTTTATCATTTACCAAAGTACGATAGGTTTGCCAATTTTGTTCCAACTCCATATTATTTCCTTATAAAATTTATTCAAATATTGCCCAAATTGGTGCGTGATCTGAAGGTTTTTCCATTGCTCTAATATCTAATGCAATACCAGTATCAACACAATGTTCTGCTAATTTACTATTCACTAAAATATGGTCAATACGTAAACCTCGATTTTCATCAAAACCCTTTGAACGATAATCAAACCATGAATATTTATCACTTACTGTTGGATTTAATTTACGAAAAGTATCAACTAAGCCTGCTTCATATAAGCGATTATACCATTCACGCTCTTCAGGTAAGAAAGAACATTTACCTGTTCTTAACCAACGTTTACGGCTATCTTCACCAATACCAATATCTAAATCAGTTGGACTAATATTCATATCTCCCATAACCAAAATATTGCTTTCTGGGTTATGTTCAGTTGTCACATAATTTAAAAGATCTGCATAAAATTTTTCTTTTGCAGGAAATTTAGTTTCATGATCACGACTTTCACCTTGTGGAAAATAACCATTAATCACAGTTAGCTCACCGAATGGTGTATCAAAATCTGCCATGATAATCCGTTTTTGAGCTTCTTCAGTATCCGTAGAAAAACCTCTACGTACGGCATTAGGTTCTTGTTTGCAAAGTAATGCTACACCGTAATGGCCTTTTTGACCATGGTGATAAATATGATAACCAAGATGCTCTACTAACTCATAAGGAAATACTTCATCTGCTACTTTGATTTCTTGTAAACCGATAATATCAGGTTGATATTGATTCACAATTTGCTCCAATTGATGTGGGCGAGCACGTAATCCATTAATATTAAAAGAAATAAATTTCATATTGTTCCTATAAATTTACTTTAATGTTTGAGAGTCATTATACTGTTTTTTGGTAATTTTATAAAATTTCCCTAAAATTTACCGCACTTTACTCTTCTATTTGTTGCGCTTTCTGTGCTTTTTTAAATTGTTCGTATAAATTTTCTTCTTGAGGTGGCATTTGTAGATAAAAACCATTTTCTTGAATTTTTTTCATCACCTCTTGTTTATCTGCATGAATTAATTTTTTTTCACCTGCAAGATTAAATAACATTACAAAAATAGGGGTGCCAAAGGCAGTTCTTAATTCACTTGGCACATCATTAAAATGATCTCGATTAGCAACATACAAATACATTCCTTCTTTTTTTTTGCTTTTATAAATTGCACATAACATTGTATTTTTCCTTTTAAAACTTTATATTGGTATTGAATGATATACTCATTCAACTTATTAATTGATTAAGGTGACTTTTATGGCTAATGATATTGTTGAACTTCGTACAGGACAATTTTCTGCTGTTTTTCTTACAATCAATAGTTCCAGCTTGAGCGTCATTAAAAGAGCACTTAATAAAAAATCAAAAAACTCACCTTCATTCTTCAAAAATATTGCTGTCGTTTTACAGTTTACCCCTCAGCTTGAGAAGTTAAATCTCCATACCTTAAAAGAACTCTTGAAAGAATTTAATATTCAAGTAATTGGTGTCGCTGACTGGCAGAATACCTTACAAAAAGAAGTTATTCTAACAGCTAATTTACCAATTTTGGGTAAAACTTCACAATTAGATGAGATTTTACCTGAACCTCGAATTCAACCCACAAAAATTATCGATGGAGATGTTCATACTCAACAAGTTATTTACGCAAAAAATTCTGATTTAATTATTCACGGTGATGTCGAAGAAGGTGCCGAAGTTGCCGCTGATGGAAATATCCATATTTATGGCAAATTGTTTGGTCGAGCCATGGCTGGAGTAAATAGTGGTTCAGGAGCAATTTACGTTCAACACCTAAGTGCTGAGTTTATTGCAGTCAATCATCGTTTTCTTTATAAAGAAAAAATCCCAACCGAATTTATCAATAAATCAGTTAGGATTTTTGCTGAAAAAGATAAATTAATCTTTAAACCATTTTTATCTTTATAAACTTTTTACTAATTATTTAGTTGCTTCAGATTTTTTCATCTCATCTGCTTTTTCAGAAACAGCTTCTTTAGCCGCTTCCATTTTTTGTGATGCAGCCTCTTTCATTTCAGCTGCTTTTTCAGAAACTGCTTCTTTAGTCGCTTCCACTTTTTGTGACGCAGAGTCTTTCATTTCAGCCGTTTTTTCAGAAACGGCTTCTTTTGTTGCTTCTGCTTTTTGTGATGCAGCAGCTTTCATTTCAGCTGTTTTTTCAGAAACAGCATCTTTAGCCGCTTCCATTTTTTGTGACGCAGCATCTTTCATT
Organism: Mannheimia massilioguelmaensis; assembly: GCF_000940515.1. NCBI lineage: Bacteria > Pseudomonadati > Pseudomonadota > Gammaproteobacteria > Pasteurellales > Pasteurellaceae > Mannheimia > Mannheimia massilioguelmaensis. Next base: position 224,530 of record NZ_CDQL01000008.1, on the reverse strand, counting down.
TCAGCTGCTTTTTCAGAAACCGCTTCTTTAGCAGCTTCAATTTTCTGAGCCGCAGCATCTTTCATTTCAGTTGCTTTTTCAGAAACTGTATTTTTTACTTCATTGGCTTTTTCAACTGTTGTATTTTTAGCATCTTTAGCTGCTTCAGTTACTGTTGCTTTCGCTTGTGAAGCTTGTTCTTTAGCTTGGTCACATGCAGTTAATGCTAAAGTTGCACCTAATACTAATGCTGCTAATGCGGATTTTTTCATTGTTTTGCTCCTAAATGGATAAGTAATTTAATTACATAAAATAACAAGACTCATAGTCTTGTTGTGGGTGGCAAGTTTAAGACAAAAAAACAATAAACATGATCTTGAGATCACTTTTGCTTTTTCTTTCCGTCTATTTTTTAAAACATTCAAAATGCTCACTTAACTCTTTGATTACAAAGATTAAAAGAAAGTTCATTAAAAATGATCATGTTATCGAATTATTTTTTTAATAAAACTGAATAAATTTAACTTATCTAGTTGATATTATTATAAAAATATAATTAATAAAGTGCGGTATATTTTATAAAAATTTTTATTCATTTGTTTATGAATTGAGCGATAGATTGATAATTCAGTTCAGAAAAAACATGAATATGATGCTGCTGCAAAAGTTGTGTTGTCATTCCATGTCCATCAATTAGTCGCCCCGAAAAGCTACCATCATAAATTTTTTGACTACCACATGAAGGACTTTTTTCTTTCAAAATTGCAAATTGTATATAATTATCTTGCGCAATTTTTAACGTTTTTTCTGCACCTAATTGAAATGCTTTTGATACATCATTTCCAGCTTGATCCACTACCTTGCCATAAATAATTTCAGCAGGAAGTCTTGGTGTGGATAATCCTCCCAATACTTCAGGACAGACAGGAAGTAGTTCAATCTCATTTTTTTCCAAAAAGTCAACCAATATCTGTGAAAGATTATTTCCACCTGAATACTTAACATTTTCACCTAATAAACAAGCACTAATTAAAATTTTTATTTTTGGCACCGCAGTTTCATCCTTTATCAAAAACAAAAAAGCCAAATATTAATATTTGGCTTTTAGATACTTATTTATAATTATTCTTCAATAGTACGAAGCAACTCATTAAGCCCCACTTTACCTAAAGTTTTCGCATCGACTTTTTTCACGATGACAGCACAATATAAACTGTGTGAACCATCTTTAGATGGGAGGCTTCCTGAAACAACTACAGAACCGGCTGGAACTCGTCCATAATGTACTTCGCCCGTTTCACGATCATAAATTTTAGTAGATTGTCCAATAAATACGCCCATTGAAATCACGCATCCATCTTCAACAATCACACCTTCAACAATTTCTGAACGAGCGCCAATAAAGCAATTATCACCAATAATTGTTGGATTAGCTTGTAACGGTTCTAATACACCACCGATACCTACACCACCAGATAAATGAACATTTTTACCAATTTGAGCACATGAACCTACAGTTACCCATGTATCAACCATCGTACCTTCATCGACAAATGCACCGATGTTTACATAAGATGGCATTAAAACAGTGTTTTTCGCAATATAGGCACCTTTACGTACTGTCGCAGACGGCACGACACGGAAACCTTCTTGTTGGAAACGTTCTTCAGTATAATCAGCAAATTTTAATGCTACTTTATCGTAATATTTAGTTTCAGCGCCATCAATAAGTTGATTTTCATGAATGCGAAATGATAACAATACGGCTTTCTTTAACCATTGATGAGTTACCCATTCGCCCTCAATTTTTTCAGCAACGCGATACTTACCACTGTCTAGACCTGCAACAACTTCTTCAATCGCTGATTTAGTTTCTGCATCAACAGTTTTTGGAGTAATTTCAGCGCGTTTTTCAAATGCGGCTTCAATGATAGATTGTAAGTTTGACATCTTTTTTCCTATATAAAATAAAATAGTGAGTAATTGCAATATTTTTACCATATTTTCACGAAAAACTCATCTGTTTTTCCTAAAATAGTCTAAAATAAACCTACTTCAAAATATTGCTAAGCTATTCTAGCCACAACATAAATTTGGTAATGAACATGATGACACCTAATAGCTCAACACAACGTCCTGTCAATGTTGTTGCATTTGCTTTTTTATTAATGGCTTTTCTAACGGGCATCGCTTCTTCATTCCAAATACCCACATTGAGCTTATTTCTCTCCCAAGAAATTCATGTATCTCCCTTTATGGTGGGGATGTTTTATACTTCCAATGCAGTAATGGGAATCCTTTTAAGTCAGATTTTAGCTCACTATTCAGATAAACAAGATGATCGTCGTAAACTAATCATTTTTTGCTGTTTAATTGCAATGCTAGGCTGCATCACTTTCGCTTATAATCGGAATTATTATGTTCTAATGTTCTTTGCCACATTCTTACTTGCCTTAGGATCTTCCGCCAATCCCCAATCTTTTGCATTAGCTCGTGAATATGCAGAACATTCAAAGCGAGAGGCGGTGATGTTTACTACGATTATGCGTACCCAAATTTCACTTGCCTGGATTGTTGGCCCGCCACTCTCTTTTTATATTGCTCTTGAATGGGGCTTTGAATATATGTATATGGTAGCCGCCACGGCATTTCTATTTTGTGCTATGATTACTAAAATATTATTGCCTTATATTCCATCTGTAACAGTTAACTCGATATCGCAAAAACAATATGCTTCAGAAAATCATTTATCTGAATCCAATCAGAAAAGCATTGCTTTATTATTTATTAGCTGTTTTCTCATTTGGTGTTGTAATGGCATGTACTTGGTCAGCATGCCACTTTACATCATCAATGAGCTACATTTATCCCAACGTTTGGCAGGAATTTTAATGGGAACGGCCGCTGGTTTGGAAATTCCAGTCATGCTGATTGCGGGTTATTTTACTAAATTTATTCATAAAAAATTGTTAATTTTGACCGCACTTTGTATGGGATTATTGTTCTATTTTGGTCTTTGGTTTGCTAAAGAAACTTGGCAATTTCTTTGTTTACAATGCTTAAATGCCATTTTTATTGGCATCATTGCAACCATTGGGATGGTCTATTTTCAAGATCTAATGCCTAGTAAAATGGGTTCTGCCACAACATTATTTACAAATGCAGCTAAAAGTAGTTGGATTCTAGCAGGACCGTTAGTTGGCATAATTGCTCAAATTTGGAATTATGGCGCAGTATTTTATATTGCCGTCGTTTTTATTGTTATATCTTTACTTACCATGAGTAAAGTAAAATCAGTTTAACTTTTATTACTTATTAAGAGAATCATATGGATTTTGTACAGAATTTACCTATTTATGCAAAATTTTTCTTAGGTTTAGTTGCCGTTATCAACCCATTTGGGGTGCTACCTGTTTTTGTTAATATGACAGATCATCTCACTAAAGCGGAGCGTAACCACACAAATTTTGTCACCTCTTTTTCTGTAGGGATTATTCTATTAGTCAGTTTATTATTTGGAAAAATGATCTTAAGCTTATTTAGTATATCCATTAATTCATTCCGTATTGCTGGTGGAATTTTAATTATCAGCATTGCCTTAACAATGATTAGCGGTAAACTTGCTGAAGAAAAACAAAATAAAGATGAAAAAAATACTGACTTTTCTAATATGAGTAGTATTGCTGTGGTACCACTTGCTATGCCTATTCTTGCTGGACCAGGTGCAATTAGTTCTACCATTGTTTGGGCATCACAATATAATCATTGGTTTGATTGGGTTGGTTTTAGTTTTGCCATTATCATTTTTGCACTACTTTGTTATGGGCTATTCCGCTCAGGCCCTTCTGTGGTCAAGTTTTTGGGAAAAACAGGAAGCAATGTTGTCACCCGTATTATGGGGGTAATCTTGATGTCTTTGGGGATTGAAAGTATTGTAGTAGGTATTAGTAATTTATTCCCAGGACTACTACATTAATGAAAAAAGTGCGGTAGAAATTTAAAAAAATCTATCGCACTTTTAGCTAAAGATCAAAGATCATTAACGCCATGTCTTAAATTGATTAATTAAACCATTTGTTGAACTATCATGGCTAGTGACTGGTTCACTATCACCTAATTCAGGAAGAATGCGGTTAGCAAGTTGTTTACCTAACTCAACGCCCCATTGATCAAAACTGAAAATATTAAAAATTACCCCTTGAACAAAAATCTTATGCTCGTACATAGCAATTAACGCACCTAAGCTAAACGGCGTAATTTCTTTTAACAAAATTGAATTTGTTGGTTTATTACCAGTAAATACTTTAAATGGTACAACATCTTTTACATCTGCTAACGCCTTTCCAGCTTTCACAAATTCTGCTTCAACTTCTTCTTTTGTTTTACCAAACGCTAAAGCTTCAGTTTGTGCAAAGAAATTAGACAGTAATTTATTATGATGATCTGCTAACGGATTATGTGTTTTTGCGGGCGCAATAAAATCACATGGAATTAATGTTGTGCCTTGGTGGATTAATTGATAGAAAGCATGTTGACCATTTGTACCAGGTTCACCCCAAATAATTGGACCCGTTTGATAATCGCTGATAACTTTACCATCACGTCCCACATATTTACCGTTTGATTCCATATTACCTTGTTGGAAATAAGCGGCAAAACGATGTAAATATTGATCATAAGGTAAGATTGCTTCAGTTTGAGCACCTTGGAAGTTAGTATTCCACAAACCAACTAATGCTAAAGTTACAGGAATATTTTTTTCAATTGGTGTGGTGCGGAAATGTTTATCCATTTCATATGCACCCGTCAATAATGCTTCGAAGTTATCAAATCCGATTGATAATGCAATTGAAAGACCAATTGCTGACCATAATGAATAACGGCCACCAACCCAGTCCCAAAAACCAAACATATTGTCAGTATCAATACCAAATTCTGCAACATCTTTTGCATTGGTTGAAAGTGCTGCAAAGTGTTTCGCTACATGTTTTTCATCTTTTGCTGATGCTAAGAACCAATCACGAGCTGATTTTGCATTAGTCATTGTTTCTTGCGTGGTAAAAGTTTTTGATGCAACTAAAAATAAAGTAGTTTCTGGATTTACTTTTTTAAACACTTCAGCAATATGTGTACCATCTACATTTGATACAAAGTGCATTGTTAAATGATTTTTATATGGACGTAATGCTTCTGTCACCATATAAGGTCCGAGATCTGAACCGCCGATCCCAATATTCACTACATCAGTAATCGCCTTACCTGTATAGCCTTTCCATTCACCAGAAATCACACGATTACTGAATGACTTCATTTTAGCTAATACTTCGTTCACTTCAGGCATTACATCTTTTCCATCCACTAAAACAGGAGTATTTGAACGGTTACGTAGGGCTGTATGCAATACGGCTCTATTTTCTGTACGGTTAATTTTTTCACCGCTGAACATCGCTTCAATAGCTTCATTTAAACCACATTCTTTTGTCAATTGATGTAATAAATCTAGAGTTTCCTTGGTGATTTTATTTTTGGAATAATCCACTAAGATTTCATTATTAAAGGTTAATGAATAATCAGTAAAACGATCTTGTTGTTGATTAAAAAGATCTTGAATAGTGACATTTGTCAATTTTGCTTTATGTGCTTCTAAAGCTTTCCACGCCATAGTACTCGTAGGATTAATGTTTTGCATTGTTTTTCCTTTTTATTGAATAAATTAGTTAAATTTCGTTAACATCAAGTGTATGACAAATACTAACACGTTATAGATTAAAACTAATTATTGTTTTAATTATGGAATTAATAGCTTTAATCTACATACTCCGTTAACACACGAGGTGTTAATTTAGTCATTAATTCATAACTGAGCAAACCTGTAATATCTGCAACTTCTTCAATTGGTAACTCTTTTCCCCAAAGAATAGCTTCATCCCCCACTTTATCTTGGCAATCAGGTCCTAAATCCACAGTCACCATATCCATAGACACACGTCCTACAATTGGCACTCGGCGACCATTTATATGAACAGGGGTTCCAGTTGGAACATTACGAGGATAACCATCACCATAACCAATAGCAATTACGCCAATTTTAGTATCTCGCTCGCTTATCCAAGTACCACCATAACCAACAGGTTCGCCTTTTTTATGATCTCGAACGGCAATTAATGAAGAAGTTAATGTCATTACAGGAATTAAATCATATTCACTACTTGGCGTACTTGTCGGTGACACGCCATACATAATAATACCTGGACGAATATATTCTAAATGAGAATCTTCCCAAAATAAGATACCTCCAGAGGCGGCAATAGTACGATCGCCTTGTTTATCTTTGGTCGCATTTAAAAAACGTGATAATTGAATTTGGGTATAATCACAGTCTATTTCATCGGCACGGCTAAAATGACTTACAAAACCGATCTCTGAAACATTTTTGCAATTTGTTAATGCATCATAAAAATCATCTACTTGCTCAAGACTAACACCTAAACGGTGCATGCCCGTATCAATTTTTAACCACACTTTAATAGGATTATCAAGATGAGCTTGTTTTATTGCATCAAGTTGTTCTTGGTTATGAATAACCGTTTGAATATTATTTACTGACAAGATAGGCAAATCATCAATAGAAAAAAAGCCTTCAAGTAAAAGAATCGGCTTAGTCACACCGTTTGAACGCAAACTTAATGCTTCTTCTAAACGAGCTACGCCAAATCCGTCAACTAAACGCTCTACCGCAGAAGAGACAAAAAGCACACCATGTCCATAAGCATTCGCTTTAACCACAGCAATAATTTTACTATAAGGTGCTTTTTTTCTAATGGTTTGAATATTATGTTTCAGTGCAACTGAACTAATTTTTACTGTTGCTGGTTTCATATAAACTTCTTAGTTATATTTTTATACTAATAATCGTCATCATTAAATTGATGCGAACCTGCATAATTATCAAAACGGGAATACTGCCCTTGGAAAGTTAAACGTACACGGCCAATTGGACCATTACGCTGCTTACCAATAATAATCTCTGCAACATTGTGATTTTCTTCAGTGGTTTCATGATACACTTCATCACGATAGATAAACATAATCAAGTCAGCATCTTGCTCAATAGAGCCTGATTCTCTTAAATCTGAGTTAACAGGACGTTTATCGGTACGATTTTCAAGTGTTCGGTTCAACTGTGAAAGTGCAACCACAGGCACTTCTAATTCTTTTGCTAGAGCTTTTAATGAACGTGAAATTTCTGCAATCTCTAAGGTACGATTATCAAAACCTGGGGCCCGCATAAGTTGTAAGTAATCAATCATAATTAAACTTAAACCACCATTTTCACGATAAATGCGTCTTGCTCTTGAACGCAATTCTGTTGGCGTTAACCCTGCTGAATCATCAATATACATATTTGGCTTATTGGTAAGCATTCCCATAGTACTAGAAATACGTGCCCATTCATCATCTTCTGTGATTTGTCCCGTACGAATTTTTGTTTGATCCACACGAGAAAGCGACGCTAATGAACGCATCATAATTTGATCTGCTGGCATTTCTAAGCTAAAAATAAGTACAGGTTTATCACTTGATAAAGCAGCATTTTCACAAAGATTCATAGCAAAGGTTGTTTTTCCCATTGATGGGCGAGCTGCCACAATAATGAGATCTGAAGGCTGTAACCCAGCGGTTTTCTTATCAAGATCTTTAAAGCCCGTTGTGACCCCTGTTACGCCACCAGCATTTTGGTTCTTAGATAAAAATTCAATCTTATCAATAGTACGTTCAAGGATATTGAGAATATTTTCAGGTCCTTCATTTTCAGAACTACGTTTTTCTGCGATTTTAAATACTTCACGTTCAGCTTCATCAAGAATTTCTTTAACATCACGACCTTTAGGTGCATAAGCACTTTGTGCAATAACATTACCTACACCAATTAATTCACGTAAAATCGCTTTTTCACGCACAATATCTGCATAAGCGATGATATTGGCGGCACTTGGTGTATTTTTAGATAATTCTGCTAAATAAGCAAAGCCACCGACATCTTCTACCACACCTTTATTTTTTAAAGCCTGATCTAGGGTGATTAAATCAATAGGATTATTTTGACGTGCAAGCTCTTCCATTTCTTTAAAAATAAAGCGATGAGCTACTGTATAAAAGTCTTCGGCAATCACATGTTCAATCACATTTTCCCAATGTGAATTGTTCAACATAATCCCACCTAGGACTGCTTGTTCAGCTTCAATAGAATGAGGTGGAACATTAACTTGTGCGGTTTGCTTATCACTAGATTGGGAAGGGGATCGTAGCATAAATATGACTCTCGATAATGACTGAAAAAACTGTTATATCATATACCAAATCACGATGATATTTAAGGGGCAATATAAAGTGCGGTGATAAAAATCAAAAATTTATTCTATTCTAGAAATTTAAAAAAATACCATTTTGAACAGGTAAAAGAAATCTAATTACTTCCATTCATGATTTGTTTCAGAATATTCTAGAACTTCAACGATTATTATTCCTAAAGTTATGCTGAAGAAGTGATACTAAAAATAAAAGAGTCATATTTGATATTGCCCAAGTAACCTATGTTTTTTCTATGGCAAGCTTTCAAAGCCAGTAAGTTTCACATTTAAATCGACTATGCTAATGCTTTTCGAATATTATTAGTGAAGGTTTTCCCTTTAAAGGTTCTATAAAGCTTAATACCGCTAATATGTGGAATTTTGGTTGTCAGACTTTATTCATTGTAGGAGGAATTTTTATTTATAGGTGAATATGATGAAAAACCTTAGCCCTTTACTAAATTTTTACCTGGTTCAAATTCCTGATACTCACGGGCGTTTTATTAGCGATATTTGGCAGTTTAGTATATTTAGGTTAGAAGTTATATTCAGTGGATTTTTCCGCTAGAAACCCCTTCTAGGTTTCATCCAGCCCCGACTTTAACCAAACAGGATTGCTTAGATTTGAGCAATTCTGAATTGCTCAAAGCCAATATGCAGAAATCTCTTGATGTAATGCTAAACTTTTGGGAATTAACTCGTGATGGGCTGGAAATCACAGCACAAAAATCACTCACTCAACATGAATATCCATGGCTCAAGCCAAGTAATCACAACCAATTACGCATTACCCGAACCATTCATTCCCTTGCAATTTTTCGGCAGATAGAGCTGGCGAAAGCCATGCAGCAAGCGGTAACTGTGGTTGCGAAAGAGTATGGCGATGTATCAGAAAATACGATTTCATTTTGGCAAAATGCCACTGAAGTGTTGGCGTAAGACAGTTTATATAAAACCGCACTTTAGTTGTCCAAAGTGCGGTCTATATTTTTAAAATTTTATCTTTATTTCTTTAGTTGACGACGAGCTTCTACGGCATCAGAAAGTTGTTGTAAGACAATTTCTGTATCATCCCAGCCAATACAAGCATCTGTGATACTTTGCCCATAAGTCAAAGCTTGACCAGCCACAAGATCTTGACGTCCTTCCACTAGATGACTTTCCACCATGGCCCCGAAGATTTGTGTTGAGCCACTAGCAACTTGTTTACAGACGTCAGTACATACGTCCATTTGTTTTTTAAATTGTTTACTGCTGTTAGCATGGCTAAAATCAACCATAACATGTGGAATACGTCCAGACTTTTCAATACTTTCACAAACTTTTGCGACACTCTCAATATCATAATTAGTCGCTTTATCACCACCACGTAAAATGATATGGCAATCAGGATTACCTTTAGTTGAAACAATCGCAGAATGACCAAATTTTGTAACTGATAAAAAATGATGAGAAGATTCCGCAGACCCCATCGCATCTAAAGCAATTTTAACACCGCCATTTGTTCCATTTTTAAAACCTACCGCACAAGATAAACCAGAGGCTAATTCACGATGCACCTGTGATTCAGTAGTACGGGCACCAATTGCCCCCCAACTCATAAAATCAGCAAGATACTGAGGAGTAATCATATCTAAAAACTCACCAGCGGTAGGTAAACCTAAATCATTAATATCTGACAATAATTTACGAGCCATCCGTAGGCCATCATTTAATGCATAAGTATCATTTAGATAAGGATCATTAATTAGCCCTTTCCAACCGACTGTAGTTCGTGGTTTTTCAAAATACACTCGCATAATAATTTCTAATGTTGCTTTGTATTTTTCACGCATTATTGCCATACGCTGAGCATATTCCATAGCAGCTTTAGGATCATGAATTGAACAAGGACCAATGATAATTAATAAACGATCATCTTCACCATGAATAATTTCATGAGCTTTTTTACGTGCATTTTTTACTGTTTTTATTGCAATATCACTTGCTGGATATTTTTCTAATAACGCAATAGGAGGAAGCAACTGTTCAATATTTGCAATTCTGGTATCGTCATTTGCAACATGAATGTCATTTTTATTTTTACTCGCCACTATAATCTACTCTCTGTATATAATATTTATTAAACTAAAAAACTTATAATGAATTATGTTTACTTACTCTAACATTAAATTTTGCATTGGTAAACTAGTACATTTATATTTTATTAATGACTACTTAAAACTTGTGCAGGTTGTAGTTTTGCAGCTCGATTAGCTGGGTATAAACTAGCAATTAAGCTAAGAATTAATGCAGCAACCAGCACTAATAGTACATCTTGCCAATGCAATTCGCTAGGTAAGAAATCTACAAAATAAATCCCATCAGACAAGAGTTTTTTTCCTATTAAAGATTCAATGCTTTTAATAATTGAAGTTAAATTTAAGGAAAGAACGACGCCTAACACAATCCCAATTAAGCAACCTTTCATGCCAGCTTGTAATCCATACCAAATAAAAATACGCTTAATAAAGCTGTTATTGGCACCAAGTGTACGCATGATAGCAATATCACCAGCTTTATCTTTCACTGCCATAATCAATGTCGACACAATATTAAAACAAGCTACGCCAATCACCAAGACCATAGCAATATACATAACCGTACGAATCAGCTGAATATCTCGATACATATAGCCAAATTTATTAATCCAAGTCTGTAAGTTAAGCATTTGTGGATAATCATTGAGGCTAGAAAAATTAATCGACTGAACCTTGAATGGATCGGCCACTTTCATTTCCACACCCGTCACTTCATCTTTGTTAAAGCTCATAAATTCTTGTGCTTGTGTAAGCGGCATTAATGCATAACTATGATCGAGCTGACCATCTAAACGTAAAATACCTGTCACTTGAAGGCGTTCACGTGTAGGTTGTGCCAATTGCTCACTGGAATTTGCTTCAGAAATTAATAAGGTCACCCAGTCTCCAGCCTTTACATCAAGCTCTTTGGCAATGCCTGAACCAAGCACTAATCCACCTTGTGAAGCAAATTGTTGCCATCCATCCTCAAGCACAAATTTTCCTAATGAACTCACTTGATCTTGTGACTTCTGTTCAACGCCATGTACTTGCACAACTTTTAATTTAGCACCATTTTCAACTAACGCGGTAAAACTCACATAAGGAGAAACTGCTTGAATATCAGGATTACTCATTAAACGCTTTTCTAAATTTTGCCAATGAGTAATACTAGAATGACTACCTGTAATATCAGCATGAGGTACAACGGCTAAAATACGATTATTCAATTCTCGTTCAAAGCCATTCATCGCACTTAAACCAAGGATCAAAACAGCCACTCCAAGGGCGATACCAATACTTGAGAATAAGGCTATCAGTGATACTAAATGATTTTTCTGCTTGGCTCGTTGATAGCGCCAGCTAATAAAAAATGGCGTATTCATACTCTTCCACCTTTATTCTTCTGGACGTAACACACCATCTTGCATCACATAACGACGAGATAATTTCTGTGCTAAATTCAAATCATGGGTGACTAACAAAAACGCGATGCCTTGTTCTTGATTCAATTGTTGAATCAATTCAAAAATACTTTCCGTGGTTTTATGATCAAGATTCCCCGTAGGCTCATCAGCTAATACTAAAGCAGGATTATTCACTAATGCACGGGCAATGGCGACACGTTGACGCTCCCCCCCTGAAAGTGCGGAAGGTTTATGAGAAATTCGATGAGATAAACCAACTGCATTTAACATTTTTTCTGCACGATGTTGAGCCTCAGTTTTATTTTGATGCCCAATCAACATAGGCATTAATACATTCTCTAACGCCGTAAAATCAGCCATTAAATGATGAAATTGATATACAAAGCCTAAATAACTATTACGTAATTTGGCTAACTCATCTGGAGAAGCTTTCTGCAAAGATTTTCCTTTAATAAACACTTCACCAGAAGTGGGTTGGTCAAGCCCACCTAAGGTATGTAACAATGTACTCTTCCCTGAGCCAGAGCTTCCTACTATTGCCACAAGCTCTTTATCATTTAATGAAAAAGTGACATCTTTGAGCACTTGAGTTTGTACTGAACCTTCAGTGTAATACTTGCTGATATTCTGACAATTTAATAAAATTTCGTTATTCATATTCATTTTGTTCTGTTAAGCAGGTAAGTTGACTTGCTAATAAAATTTTTTATTTTTCCACCGCACTTTTATTCATATCTTAAGGCTTCAGCTGGCTCTATTTTGGCTGCACGATATGCAGGATAAATGGTAGATAATAGCGATAATAATAATGATAATGTGATAATCGTAATAATCTGCACGGCGCTAATAGAAGTAGGTAGAAAAATGCCTCGTTGCCCGAGCAGTTGTACGATAGTCTCTAAATTCAAAGTGACTAAAATACCTAATATAGTGCCAATAATGGTGCCCACTAATCCTACTAAACAGCCTTGTAAAATAAAAATATGACGAACTTGGCGTTTGGTCAAACCTTGAGTTTGTAAAATGGCAATTTCTCCTTGTTTATCCACCACCATTAAACTAAGTGATGTGACAATATTAGAAATCGCCACAATAATAATTAAGCTAATCAATAATCCCATCATATTTTTTTCCATTCGTACTGCTTGGAAAAATTCCCCTTTTTGACTACGCCAATCAATAATTTGGTAGTTTTCTGAAAAATGCTTCGGTAATTCAGTAATTAAAAAAGGATCATTAAGGAATAACCGATAACCTTGTGCCTCACCTGGTTTGATTCTCATTAAACGACCAATATCGGCTAAATTAGAAAAAACTTCATAACCAGAAATATCATTATTATCAAAAAAATAAATCTCACTGACTGTAAATATACGTTGAGTTGGAACTCGACCAAAAGGTGTATATTGACTATTTTCAGTAATCATTAACCGCACTTTATCGCCAATATTTAAATTCAGATTTTGTGCAAGTTGCGAACCAATGATTAATTTAAATTGCCCTGGAGGCAAAAGACTATTAAATTGATTTTCATCTAAATAGCTAAGCAGAGAATCATCCTGAGGTGACTGAACGCCGATTACTTGGCCTGCACTAACACCTTTTGCCGTTTGGAAAATAACATTGGTGGTATTAATCGCAACAGCTTTTTGTACAAACGCAGGTAAGGGGGATAATGGCTGTTTGCTGTTTACATGCTGCTCAGCGACTAGTACTGCATGAGGTATATGAGCAAGCACTTGTTGCTTTTGATGCTTTTCTAAACCATTCATTACAGAAAGTACGATGATCAAGGCCATCACCCCTAGCACAATACCTGCACTGGCTAAATTAGTGACTAATCGACCAAAACGATCGGCACTTTTCGCTCGCCAATAACGAAGTGCAACATAAAAAGAAACAGGAAAATTCATATTACCTTGTGTCTAGCTTTAGCTAATTAAATAATGTTTAATAAAAAATAATGGAAGTCAAAGCCACAGCATTAGATAAATTCTAATCACTCGCACCTTATCCACAAATTAGCGCCGATTATACGTTTATTTGCCTGTTGCGACAAATTCTTCAATATTATCCCGCACTTTACTGATTAATGTTTGAATAGCGCTATCAGATGCCCAAGCAACATGTGGGGTAATAATTAAATTAGGCATTGTTTTCGCAGCTAAAACAAGTGGATTATCTTTTTCTGGTGGTTCTTTTTCTAATACATCTAATGCAGCACCTGCGAGTTGACCTGATTTTAAGGCATCTAATAATGCCTGTTCATCCACTAAAGGTCCTCGGCCTGTATTAATTAAAAAAGCTTCTTTTTTAAAGAGTGACAGGGTTTCTTTATTAATTATATTTTTTGTATTTTCAGTCAATGGGCAATGTAATGTGACAATATCTGCTTGTCTAAGAACCTCTTCAAATGGTGTATAACCTGCTCGACAAGTTGTAGCACCACGATGTTCAGCATAAAGCACTTTCATACCAACAGCTTCTGCTAAACGACCAACCTCAGAACCAATACAACCTTTACCTAAAATTCCCATAATAGAATTTTTAATATCTCGCATTGGATAATCAAAATAGCAGAATTGTTTGCTTTGCATCCATTTTCCTGCTAATTGATCTTTATACCATCCCATCAAACTATGCATAAAAGAAAAACTCAAACCAATAACATGTTCAGGAACTGTTGTCGCTGAATACCCTGTCACATTTTTAACTACGACACCTAACTCTTTTGCAGCATCTAAATCTATGTTATTTGTTCCTGTGGCTGTTACAGCAATCAATTTTAAATTAGGTAACTTTTCTAATACTTGACGAGAGAAAATAACTTTACTGGTTACCACAATGTCAGCATCTTTAGCTCGCTCAATAGTTTGGTCTGCTGAAGTATAAGGATAATCAACCCACTCATGCTCAAAACTTGGTCGAGGAATAGGATGATGAGGAGGAAGTGCGGTGCTATCTAAAAAAACAATTTTCATAGAATCTCCTTTGCGTAAGAATATGAATTTAATTATTCAACAAAATAGTGAGGGACAAAATGGCTATCATTACCAGTGACTGGAGTAAAATCTTCTCGTAACCCCATGCCACAAGCTTCATCTCCAACTATCCACGAACCTATCATTGGATACATTCCATCAAATGATGGCATATTAAATTTTTCTTGGTAGATATAGCCATGACGATTATAAAATTCTGAATGTTCGCTACCCTTTGCAGCAAATTCTAATTTATTTTCTAATTCACAATAAGAAATATTCGCCCCTTCTCTCCCAAGAATAGGCTTCTTCACCAGTATACGATGTGGCCTTGGATTATCTTCTGGTTTGAAATAGGCTGGCAATAATAAATCATGACGTTTATGTTTTTGCCATAATTTAGCTAATAAGATTTTATTGCTAAGTAATAATTTCCACATAGGTTCAAAAAATTTCGTATGGGAATGAGGAATATATTGAGCAAATTCGACATTAGTAAACCATTCTAAAGGGCAAAGTTTGAAAATCAACTCAATATTACGATTATTTAAATCAACAAACTCTTTATATTGTTCATCATAACCAATATCTTCTATTGCAAGCTGGTGAATATTCCAACCAGCTAAATAAGCCACATCACATAAATAGTCAATATTTCCCCAATCTTCACGTCCGGCTTCTTGCATACCTGAAAAATGAAAACTCGATTTCCCAGTGATTTGTTTAACATCCTGAAAACGTTTAACTAAAGCCTCATGAATCCAGTTAAATTGATCTCGATGTTGTAAATTCTCGACTTGCTCTAACCATTTCCACTGCACTACTGAAGCTTCTAATAATGAAGTCGGCGTATCCGCATTATATTCAAACATTTTAAGGCTTGAACCATCATAGCCAAAATCAAACCGCCCATAGAGTGACAAATCTTTGCGACTCCAAGATTGTTCAATAAGCTGTTTTTGTAAATCAGTGAATTGATAATGTTGATAATCACCTTTCATCACCTCATCAGCAACAAAATCCAAACACATAGCATGCAATTCATTAGTAGCATCTTCAATTCGATCTATTTCAGCCAAAGTAAACTCATAAGCCACATTATCTGACCAATAATTTGAACCATCTGTTGAAGGTAAATTATAGTAGTCAAACCCAACTTCTAATAATTGGGCTTGCATATCTACTCGCTGTGGAAAAGTTGCAATACGTTTCATCTAGCCACCAAAACTACTTGATTTACTTGCACTAGAATTACTTGAACTAAATCCACCACGTTTTACAGGACGGCTAAATGAATCTGCAACACTACCTTTCATCACAATGGGTTTTGCCGCAGAATGATTAGCTTGTGGACGAATGGTTTGTCCATTATTTGTTTGTACTGCGCGATTACCTTGAAAATAACTTGGGCCCATAAATGATGACATCATACGAGCTGCCATATAGCCTGCAACAAAGCCTGAACCTGAATGACTAGATTCACCATGATTAGCTGATTCATTGAATATGCTTTGAGGAGTTTCATTTCCCTTATTCAAGTCAGCCAGTGCTTTTGTATCTTGCTCACATAATTCTGGCGTTCCCCAGTCTGCGACACAATCTTCGAGTGATTTATATACATCACGTTGCACGTTTTCTTCTGAACAACCGCCTAATAAACCTACAATAGACAACGTCACTAAAGCTTTATTTTTCTTATTCAATATTATTTCCTTCATTTAAAATGAATTTTATAATCAATTTAGTTTATTAATACTAAAAGATTTCCCCCTAACAAGCGAGCTTTTTTATAAAAAAAGTGCGGTCAAAATTTCTAAAATTTCAACCGCACTTTCATTCGTAATTTAGCTGAATTAAAAAGCTATTAAGCTGTAAATAACGCTTTCATTTTATCTACTAATGATGCCT
This sequence comes from Mannheimia massilioguelmaensis, assembly GCF_000940515.1. Taxonomy (NCBI): domain Bacteria; kingdom Pseudomonadati; phylum Pseudomonadota; class Gammaproteobacteria; order Pasteurellales; family Pasteurellaceae; genus Mannheimia; species Mannheimia massilioguelmaensis. The sequence goes on along the minus strand of NZ_CDQL01000008.1, from coordinate 207,824 downwards.
TTAATTCACCATTTTCTTCACGGCTAGCAAAGATCTTAAACATGGCATCGCCCTGTTTATTAATAAAATTAATTGCCACAGTACGTTTATTCATAAAATGGCGATCAACTAAATAAATCGTTTTACAATTTACATATCGATAATGTCCGTGCAATCCACCATTTTCATGATGTTCCATATTGTAATAACCTCTCGCAATTTCACCATGAGGCAATTTTCCAGTGACTTCAATCACTGCATCAGGCGTATGTGCAATAAACACAACCGCTTCATCCCAACTTGCAATTGTCTGCATAATTTCTACAAAACGTTCACCATCCATAGGTATTGCCATATTTTGCGGTAAACAGGATAAAATATCCTCATAAGAACAATCATATTTATGTGCTAGCATTTCTAATACATGATCATTTTTATTCGCTAATATAGAAGTTAATTCTGTTCGTTGTTGTTCTGTTAATGACATAAAAATCCTTATTGTGAGTCCGTTAATGAAAGCATTAAAGTGCGAATAATAGTCGGAGACCAATATTTCCCACTTGTTGTTAAATGAGCGATCCCTTGTGGATCAATAGAAAGCAAAGATTGATTTTGCCAGTTTTCTAAGAGTTTCGCTATCACTTGATTATTTGGAAATAATTTTGTATCAAGCCAACCAATTTCAGTAGAAAATTGTAGCTGACTAAATAAATCTTTTTTAGCACTATGATAACCTAAATAAGAAATATTTTTGTGATCTTTAGACGTTGCTAAATAGCTTTGTAAATCACCTTGAACTTGATAATTAAAGCCTGCAAAGCTTCCACCTGCACCAGAACCAAATGCTAGACAAGGCATATTAGATTTTACTTTACTATTATAATAATTACGTTCTCCTCGGTTAGGAAAAGCAAAGTGATTATTACTCACCTGTTTCCAACCTCGTTGCTGTAATTCTGTAACCGCATAAGCATAATGATAAGCTTGCATTTCTAATCCAACGGGAGGTGCAATGGTACCATGTTTAATCAATTTATTAATCGGTAAAAATGGATAGCAATTAAATGCATAAGTATCTAATCCCGATAGCGGCAAACTTGTGGCAATTTCAATATCCTTCTCCCAAATTTCATCAGTTTGCTCAGGCAAACCAAAAATTAAGTCGGCAACCACCGTGGCATCTAATTGGCATAATTGAGTTAAATATTCATAGGCTTGCTCACCACTATGACGACGCCCTAAACGTTTACGAATTGGTGAATTGAATGTTTGAATACCAATAGAAATACGATTAACACCAGCTTCAATACTTGCCTGTGCTTTTTCTAAATCAAAGTGGCTAATTCGTCCCTCTAAAGTAAACTCACAATCATCAGCTAAAGGCAAATATTGGTAACAAGCACGAATTAATCTCGTAAGATTAGCAGTATCTAAAGCTGTTGGTGTGCCACCACCAAAATAAACCGCTTTGATTTTTCCTTTATCTTGTCTAATCTCTGCCTCATAAGCTAATTCTTGAATCACTTTATCTACATATCTAGTCCCTTGATCTTCTTTCCACGCATTTCGGTAAAAACCACAAAATACACAATGGCTAATACAAAAAGGAATATGCACATAAGCTAATCCGTCTTGATTTAATGAATCAACAACAGCCTCTCGCCAAATGCTTTCCCATTGTTCTTCTGGTGCATCAATCCCACCCCAAATAGGCATTAATGCAGAACGTTGAGGAAAAGCAGAAGGTGCGACTAAATTTGCTCCCCACACTTTATTATGAATCATATAAAATTATCCTTTACAACAAAATGGAAACGAAAAAGTCGTTTCCAATAATATTTATCGTTTTCTTAGAAACGAATTTCTGCACCCACAGTATAAGTACGACCTCTAGCACTATTAGTGAAACGATAGGTGTCTGTTTCCGTATCATAATCTTCAGATGTTGAAGAATTATAAGCATTTAATGCATCTAAATAATTACGATTCATTAAATTTTGAATACCTGCTTTTAAGGTAATATTTTTATTAATTTTATAATTCGCATAAAGATCAATAATAACTGGGATATTTGGTAAATCATCAAACATTAAATTACCATCGTCATCCATATCAAGGCCTAAACGTTTTGCTTTTCCAGTATATTTAAAGATACTAGATAAGGTTAATTTTTTATCTAATAAATGTGTACCTAATTCTACGGTTGCATAATCTTTTGGTAATTGTGTATAAGACTCAGAACCAAAGCCATAATAAATCATAGCTGCTTTTGATGTTGGTGCGGTGCTTGCACTTCTAGTATAAGTCATATTACTAAAGAAATAATCTGACTCATAAGACATTTCCACTTCCCAGCCTTTATCTTTCACCATATTTGGTGAATTTAAATAAATTTGGGCATGAACACTATCCACGGAATCATTTACATTAGTACAAACTGAGCTACCACAGCCATAATAAGACATATTAAAAATATAATCTTTAATATGAGAATTGAAGTACACCACTTTCATACCAAATAAATCATTATCTAATAACAAATTATCTTTATTAATATTGAAACCAATTTCGTAAGTTTTCGCTGTTTCTGGTTTTAAATATGGGTTAACAGATAAACCATTACGGCTAGTATTAAACATTTCCTGAACATTAGGCGCACGAGCAGTTTCGCTATAACTTACGAAAGGTTGTAGCCAATCGGTCACTTGTAAAGATAATGTTACGGAAGGATTTACTTTAGTATATTTACGATCAACATTCATTGCTCCAGCAGGCATACAATACACTGCATCATCTGAATCACAAGCAGGCTTATAACCTTTTAAATTATAACGCGAGTAAGTAAGCCCAGCATTTAAGGTCAAGATGTCATAGTTAAATTCAGAATCTAAATATAATGAATTAATGTTTTGTTTACCCGCTGGTCCAAAAGCGGCATTAGCAATCGCACCAGAGTCATTATTTTTTTCAGGAATGCCCCGTTCATATTTATTACGATAGATATTACCACCATAGGTAACTGAACCATTAAAATCACCTAATTCAAAACGGCTTGTATTTTTTAAATCAAAGGTAACAAACTTATTTTGTGTAGTGGCATCTTCTAAGGTCCATAACTTAGCATTATCGGTATACACTTGTTCTGTCACTGTTTTAGCCGCTAAAAAAGACAAATCTACCCATTTTGAATCTGGGTTATATTTTGCTTCAAATGAATGAGTTTTACTATCAATATCTCGACCAACAATACTGTTGTTATAGCGACGACTAGAGAGCTTAAATTCTGTATCTTTATTAGGTTTGACTGCTAATTTTGCTAAATAAGATTCAGGATGTTGCTTTAATCCTTGCATATATCCAGAATCTGAAGCATGGCTACCATCACCTCGGCGATAATTTTGATCTAAAGAACTTTTACTACCAGCAACTAAAGCACTTATAGAACCCGATTCAAGTAAACCTGTTTTGCCAGCTAAAGCAATCATCCCATTTTTACCTAAATCGTTATTGCCATAATTTAAACGAGTTAATACGCCTACCTTATTAACATCTAAAATGACATCTTCCGCATCAATTGTTTTGAAATCAGCACTTCCCATTAATGAATTAATGCCAGCAGAACCATTGCCATGTCCTTTTGAAATATCTACTCGAGTAAGGAAGTTTTGATCAATTAATGCAGAAAATTGACTCATTGGCCCATTGCCTTCGCTATGGAATTTTCCACCACCATTAGCAGATGTTCCTAATTGTGTTTGCGGAACACCATCAATCATCGTATTTACCCTGCCAAGCCCTGTCATACTACGAATATTGACACTTACACCGCCTTGACCTGGATCCATTTGAGTATAGGCACCTGATGTTGAACGAACAATACTATCCAAATTTTGCATTGCATTCACATTAATTGCACGTGAAGTGACTGCTGAAGGTTTTGTATAAGAGTTAAAATTAGGATTTTTGCCACCTTCATCAGAGACAACAATAGTATCTAATTGTGTTGTGTTGTGTTGTGTTGTATTACTATCATCAGCTTGTGAATGAAGTGAAATCCCTGTCAATAACATGCCTAGTAATGTCTTTGTAATAAGATTGAGCTTAGTCATATATATCCTTAAGTTAATGCAAAATGACAATCAAAAAATTACTTGATCAGCCAAATATAATCGGCTTCAGTAGAGGTAATATTCTCTTGTTGACTCATAATCATTAACACTGAAATATTGTTGTTAATGCCATAATCAGCAAGGTGAATAGGAACGCCAATATCCTTTCTTACATGATGGTTACCAGCGATAAGTGCGGTTGGTTTTTGAGAAGTTTTAAACAATTTTTCAGCCATTCTGCGATCACGAAATTGCTGAACCATGATCATTTTATTAATATCAGAAAGGTTAGCATGGCTGACTGAATGCATTAATTGTGCAATTTTATCTTGCACCTCTTGTGAAATAGAGCGATTTCCCTTTAATGGTTCTGCACCATTTAATATGGTATTCACTTCAGATTGCGTTAAATTAGCAGCAATGACTTTGTTAGGTGACTTTAATCGATTAATAATTAAATCCTTATACATATTCCAATCCCATTTAGTCCATTGAATGGACTGTTTAATCTCTGATTCTGAAATAGATTTAGCATTTTTTAATTGGGATTGTGTTTGTGTAATGGATTGCTGCTGTGAAACATTTAACATTTCAAAAACAACTGAGTCTAACGGACGAGCATGATCTATTTGTTCTAAAATATATTGCTCTAATTGATGATGTACTTTTTGATCATGTTCTTCGCCAATCAAAATATAATCTTGGTGAGATAAACGAGAAATTAACTCAGACACACTAATTTCTTGATTATTTTTCAAATCAATAATTGTACCCAGTTGAGTAATTTTTTGTGAATCTAATAGTGGAGTTGAACAAGCTGCCAAGAAAAAAGAAAAAATAAAAACAAATAATTTATTAGAATACATAACTTATAATTAAAATTGATAATAATTTTTATTGCTGATTATATGCTTTATTAAGTATAAAGCAATAAAAAACGGCAAATTATTGCTAACTTGCCGTTTTCTTAATTGATGATGTTTTATTAAATGGAGGTATCTAATACAGGAAAAGATTTAACTAAATCATCTAATGCTTTCATTTGACTTACAAAACCTTCTAATACCGATAATGGCAATGCTGAAGGTCCATCACATTTTGCATGATTTGGATCGGGATGAGCCTCTAAGAATAAACCTGCGAGACCCACCGCTAAACCTGAACGTGCTAATTCCGTTACTTGATCACGACGACCACCAGAAGCTGCACCAAATGGATCACGGCATTGCAACGAATGAGTTACATCAAAAATAACAGGGCTTCCTTTGGATACTTTTTTCATAATACCAAAACCGAGCATATCCACGACTAAATTATCATAACCAAAGTTTGAACCTCGATCACATAAAATCACCTTGTCATTACCACATTCAGCAATTTTTTCCATGATATTACCCATTTGACCAGGGCTTAAGAATTGTGGTTTTTTCACATTAATCACCGCACCTGTACGTGCCATCGCTTCTACTAAATCCGTTTGACGTGCTAAAAAGGCTGGCAATTGAATGATATCAGCCACTTCGGCGACAGGTTTACATTGATAAATTTCATGTACATCAGTAATGACTTTTACACCAAACGTTGTTTTTAATTCTTGGAAGATTTTTAAACCTTCCTCCATACCTGGTCCTCGATAAGAATGAATTGAAGATCGGTTGGCTTTATCAAAGGAGGCTTTAAAAACATAAGGCACACCTAATTTATTTGTTACTTCAACATATTTTTCACAAACTTGCATCGCTAAATCACGACTTTCAAGTACATTCATACCGCCAAATAACACGAATGGTTTGTCATTTGCAATTTCAATATCACCTAGACGAATCATTTTATTTTGCATAGTTAAATTCCTTTAATGGATTTCATGATAATTTTGCTTTAATTCCGCCATTTGTGCAGTAAGCAAAAGTGTTGTGGGATCTTGTGGGCATTGATCAATAAAATATTGCAAATCCTCTGATGCTGCGTGATAACACCCCATTTGAGCAAGCACTAAACCACGATCTCGAATTTCATAAGGATCCTCTGGATTGTAACGTAACAACACATCGATAAATTTATAAGCTTGATCATTATGATTTTCACGAATCAGGGCATTTTTAGCTAACTGTCTAAAGCGATTTAGTAACTCTCTTGTTTCTGCTGGCGCCAATTCCTCTGCGCTTAATTCATAACCAAAGCCAAAGGCACCTTCATATAGTTTCTGTAAAAAGTCTTGTGATACATAATGTCCATTCCAAGGATCAATAAAAGCAACTTCATCACCGACTTCAGCTCTCAAAATCAGTTGAGTAGGAAAATTCACGGGATACAAAGGCAAATTTAAACTGTCTGCAAGGTAAAGCAAAATTGCTCCTAAACTAACAGGCATCCCTTTACGAGTTTCTAATACATCTAAAAGGTATAAATTGTCTGATTCGAAATAATGCTCAGGATCGCAATAAAATCCCCAATCGCCATAAAATAGCTGTAACAACTGATGAATACGAACTTTATCATCTCCTTCAGGTGAAATAGTCCGTCTTGCTTTACGTACTAAGCTCCCCATTAGTGAACGAATTCGACCTAATTCTTCCCCGTCATCATCAGAAGTAATTAGATAAAAAGAGGTCATTTCATCATATAAAGCTTTTTGATAATACTTCATTTATTTATTCCAACAAGCAATTGTTATTCTTTCATTGTCGCCATAATCTTTTATCGTTGCAATTGATTCCCAAGAGTTTTGTGACAATTCTGTAAAAATTGACCGCACTTTTTCACCCTGTTGCCAACCATGCTCCAGCATTAACCACCCTTGTGGTTTTAAATAAAGTGGTGCATTTTCAATAATATGACGTAAATCTGCATAGCCTTCTTGCTCCGCAACCAAAGCTGTCAGAGGTTCAAAACGCACATCCCCATTTTGTAAATGTTTATCTTGAGGAGCAATATAAGGCGGATTACTTACTATGATGTCAAATTGCTGATTTTCAAGTTGTTGAAACCAATTACTTTGTAAAAAATTGACATGAGCAATATGATTACGTTGTGCATTCCGTTGTGCTAATGCCACAGCATTCGCCATAATATCTGTACCAATAACCTCTAAGGCTAATTGATATTGTTCAACAATAGGAGTTAATTCCTTTGCTAATGCTAAAGCAATAGCTCCTGTCCCCGTTCCTAGATCTAGCACACGAAAATTTTTTAAACTTTTACCGCACTTTTGAATTTTTAACATAGCTAATTCAAAAGCTTTTTCCACTAAGATTTCGGTATCAGGGCGAGGGATTAAAGTATCCTCTGAAACCCATAATGGCATAGACCAAAATTCTTTTTCACCAAGAATATAAGCGATAGGTTCACCTTTCAGACGACGCTCTAAAAGTGCGGTCAGTTTTTCTAAAATTTCATCAGATAATATGGTTTCACCAAATGCCATAATGCTAGCTTTTGAGCGTTTTGTCACAAACTGCAATAACACTAAAGCATCAAGCTTTACATTTTCGGTAAGATTATACTGTTTTAATTGTTTCTGTGCGAAGCTTAACCATTGTTCATAATTCATTAGTTTATTTTCACCACAATCGTCTTCATAACAATATCAATTAATGAACAGCTTTTTTTATTGACAACAGCAAGTTGAGTATTTTGACTCAGAAGATTCTGATTATTTTTATTAGGATTTTCAACTAACATTCTATTTCCTTAAAAATTAGGACGCCATCAGGCGTCCATCTCTTTATATTAATTTTGTTCAGACAATGCTGCCAATTGATCTGCTTGATATTCAGTAATAATAGGTTGAATTAATTCATCAATTTTCCCATTCATCACTTCGTCTAAGCGATAAACGGTTAAATTAATACGATGATCCGTCACTCGACCTTGCGGATAATTATAGGTACGAATTTTATCTGAACGATCACCTGAACCTAATAAATTACGGCGTGTAGTTGCTTGCTCTGCTGCTAATTTATCTTGCTCTGCTTGTACTAAACGGGAAGCTAATACAGCCATTGCTTTCGCTTTATTCTTATGCTGTGAACGCTCATCCTGACATTCTACTACCATGCCTGTCGGAATATGGGTAATACGTACCGCTGAGTCAGTTTTATTGATATGCTGACCACCTGCACCTGATGCACGATAAGTATCAATACGTAAATCTGCTGGATTAATTTCGGGCATTTCGCTTTCTGGTAATTCAGGCATCACCGCAACAGTACAGGCTGAAGTATGAATACGACCTTGTGATTCGGTTTTAGGTACACGTTGTACTCGATGACCACCAGATTCAAATTTAAGTTGTCCATAAACTGTATCACCCGTGACTAAGGCAATAATTTCTTTATAGCCACCTTGTTCACTTTCATTTTCGCTTAATACTTCAACACGCCATCCTTTCATTTCTGCATAACGGCTGTACATACGAAATAAATCACCTGCAAAAATACCAGCCTCATCACCGCCTGTGCCTGCACGGATTTCTAAATAAGCATTGTATTCATCATTCGGATCACGAGGTAATAATAAGATTTGTAAATGTTGATCCACTTCTTCTAATTCAGTTTTTGACTCTTCAATTTCCATTTGAGCCATTTCTTTCATTTCAGGATCATCAAGCAGTAATTCAGCCTCTTCAATATTTGAATTTAATTGTTTCCAACGTGCAAAAGTTTTCACCACTTCTTCTAATTGAGAGTATTCTTTTGAGTATGCACGGAATTTATCTTGATCACTAATCGTTGCAGGATCACCTAATAATGCCTCTAATTCTTCATAGCGTTCATTTAAACTATCTAATTTTGTAATAATGCTGGGTTTCATTGATTAACCTTAAAAAATAAGCAATAAAAAATTGTTATATTTTAGCATAAAAAATTACAATTTGGGTGAAGTTTAGATGTTTTTAGCATCAATTGATAAAATTAGATTAATGAAGTATTAGCGCTGAAAAGTGCGGTAGAATTTGGAAAAATTTTATTACTATGTTCCAACTTCCTATTATTAAAAAATAGTGAATTTAGAACATAAAAATTGCCTATTAGATAACTCTAATAGGCGTAAATTTTAATGATAGATAATAAATAAGCGCTTAAATTAAAAGGCTGAGGTATCTTGGAATAATCCAACTTTTAAATCAGTAGCAGTGTAAATAACTCGTCCATCCACTTCGACTTCACCATCTGCTAATCCCATTACTAATTTACGATTGATGATTCGTTTAAAGTGAATACGATAAATCACTTTACTGGCTGTTGGTAAAATTTGTCCTGTAAATTTCACTTCACCTACACCAAGTGCACGACCTTTACCCTCACCACCAAGCCAGCCTAAATAAAAGCCAACTAACTGCCACATTGCATCTAAACCTAAGCAACCAGGCATCACAGGATCATTAATAAAGTGACAATCGAAGAAGAATAAATCAGGTTTAATATCCAATTCCGCTTCTATATAACCTTTATCAAAATTACCACCCGTTTCCTTTACTTCAACAATACGATTCATCATTAACATACTTGGTGCAGGGAGCTGAGGACCTTTCGGACCAAATAATTCACCACGGCCTGAAGCTAATAAATCCTCATAGCTATATGAATGTTTTTTAATTGGAGTACATGTGTTAGTCATTCAAAACTTCCTTTGATTACCGATTAATTTAAATAAGCCATATTAAGCTTATATTTTGGGAAATTATATCAATAGTAAAGAAACTTTAAAATAGCTAACAAGTGTTCGCTATACCTGGTTAAACCAGTTGATTTTTGAATGTTTAAAATGAACTTTTTAATACTAAAAAAGGCAAACAAGCATAATGCTCATTTGCCTTTGTGATCAATAAATTAGTTATTTTCGACCGAGTAAAAAACTTAATAATCCTCGGCTATGATGCTCTGCTCGCTGTTCAATACGTTGAGCAATTAAGCGTGATATAGGTAGATTTTGTTGGGTATAATTTTTATCTTCTTCTATTAAATCTCGATTAAATAAAATTTCACAAGCTTGATAAACATCTTCTACTACCCAAATAAAAAATTGTTTATTTTTAACAGCCGTCACAACCTCTTGTGAAAGGCTTAATTGATGTATCACTGCGGTAGGAATAATAACGCCTTGTTCTCCCGTTAACCCCCGCTTCTCACAGATAGCAAAGAAGCCTTCAATTTTATCATTAACACCACCTACTGCATGCACCAAACCAAGTTGGTCAATAGTCCCTGTAACCGCAATAGACTGAGGAAGTGGTAAATTAGATAATGCACTAGTTAATGCACAAAATGCTGCAAGTGATGCACTATCACCATCAATTTCCGAATAAGATTGCTCAAATACTAAGGAAGCTGAAAATGGTAATTGCGATGGAAGTTCTAAAATATTAGCTAAACAGCTTTCAACAATCATCATACCTTTGCCATGAATATTGCCAGCTAATTCACTTTTACGATCCACATCAATAATTTCACCATCACCATATTGCACAATACAACTAATACGAGAAGGCTCACCAAATGATGTCGGGGTGCCTTGATATTCTATGACAGAAAGCCCATTAATTTGCCCAACAGCTTCGCCATCTGTTGGAATATATACTTGCTCATGCCAAATATCATCGTAAGTTCTCTCACGTAAGAAACTTTGCTGCATTTGTTTTTGCTGGAAAATTTCTTCAAATTCCACCGCACTTAATGTCTCTGATTGTCGAAATAAAGTGGCTTGAGCTAATAATGTTTTGAGTTTTAGAGGAGAAATATTAATTAATGTTCGATCTTCACTGTCCCGCACTAAAAGCTGGTATAAGCGATTAAGCCCTTGTTCACTCAATAATGGGAAACCAGCTTGTTTAGCCATAGAATTAACATATTGAGCCCATTGAATCTGTTGGCTTTTCTCTTCCAGTGAAAAATAACTTTCTAACTCAGAATAATCAGATAATGAAAAAAGCTCTTCATCTAATTCTGAAAATGCCGCTAACTCATCACGAGAACCAAGTAATATCACTTTCAGATCAAGTGGATAACTTGGAATATCACAAGGCAAAGGTTTAAATGGATGGGTTGAATACCAATCAAAACGATGGCTAGTAAGAATTTGTTTTAAGCGTGGCCACAACTCAAATTGAGCTAATAACCCTCCTACTGATAAAATCAACACACCGCCATTTACTTGATGGATAAGCCCTTTATTCAACTGAATATCTTTTGAAATAGCATGAACTTGCAGAGAACCGAATAATTTATTTTCATCAAAATAAAGTGCTGAGGCTACTGCTTGTGTCGCCGCAAAATTATCATTAATAGACTGAGCTGGCTCCACAGAGATCCGTGCAAAAGAAAAGCTATCTGCTTGTTCAATAATATAATTAGCACCTATCACCTGTTCTCTTGCTGGCAATATACTTTCTATATATTGTGTCAGTAGCGGAGCATACTCTGACTGATCATCTGCCTTCAAAACTAATAAACTGCAGTATGAATTTTGTAAAAATTGTTGAATCGCAGTTTTGGCACGACATTGCAAATCAAAAAATGATACAGGTTGAGTAGTTAAATCGGTGAGATCTAATGTAGGGATTAAATCTTTCCAGTTTAAAATTTGTTCAGATGATAAAGATAAATTCACTGGTTCTCTCTTGCTTTCGTTATTAACGGATCGCCATTATTACATAATGGCAAAAATTTATCTTCATCAACTTTATTTTTTACAGAAATTTCGCTAGAAAAATCACTTTAAAACTCGTATATTATATTTCAGTTACATCGTCACTTATAAATGAGAAAATCCAATGAAATATCAAAAACTCGAAAATCAAGAAACCCATTGGAAATGGTTATATTTGACCAAGAAAAATCGTGAAGGGGAAAATATTACACGTTACGAAGAGCGAAGCTTACAAGAAAGCAAAGCATTAGATCTCGTTAATAGCCGAAATCATCCAGAGAAAATTGAAGAATGGATCGCAAATCATATGGCTCAATCGCTTATAATTAAACTAGATCAAGCGATTCGAGCAAGACGTAAACGTTTCTTCAATGCGGAAAAACAATCCACTAAGAAAAAATCTATTGATTTAGAATATGCGGTATGGTTGCGTTTATCTAAATATTCCAAAAAAATGAAAATGACATTATCCGAAACCATCACATATATGATTGACGAAAGAGAAAGTAAAGCCTCTTATGAATCTCAAATGTCAGCAATGAAAGCTGGCTTAAAAGATTTATTAGGGCATAAATAAGCCATTCTAATAAGATAAAAGTCGCCATATTTTACTCAATAAGGCGACTTTTTAATATGTTGAGTTAGTCGATAAGCCGAGTTCTGTCGTGGACAATCATTCCTCTAGACGTACATTCGCATGCACGTTCAAGCAACCTACCCGAACTCTGAGCGGGCACACCCATTGAGTTCCTATTTGGTCTTGCTACGAGTGGAGTTTACCATGCCGTGAAATGTTACCACTCACGCGGTGTGCTCTTACCACACCCTTTCACCCTTACCAACCTAAGCTGGCGGTCTGCTCTCTGTTGCACTAGTCGTAGACTCACGTCTCCCAGACGTTATCTGGCACTCTGCCCTATGTAGCTCGGACTTTCCTCTCGTTCACTTGTCCCACTTATCACCTTTTTAGGCATACCTTGCGGTCTTAAGGGCTTCAATAAACCAGCGATTGTCTAACTAACTCACCAGTAATTATACCTTAATTTACATAAATAATATAGAGATAAATATGAAGTTAGGCTACAATTGCCAGCAAAGTTAAACCGAAAAGGAAAAGATATGATGGATTATTTACAAGATGCTAGAAATACGCTGGAAACAGAAGAAAAGGCATTATCTGAGCTTAGACTTAGACTTGATAAATCATTCAATGATGTTGTTGACCTTATTTTAAATTGTGAAGGTCGTCTTGTTATTGGTGGTATCGGTAAGTCAGGGTTAATTGGTCGTAAAATGGTAGCAACCTTTGCTTCCACTGGTACTCCCAGCTTTTTCCTTCATCCCACAGAAGCCTTTCATGGTGATCTCGGGATGCTAAAGCCCATTGATATTGTGATGCTTATCTCTTATAGTGGAGAAAGCGATGATGTCAATAAATTAATCCCAAGCCTTAAAAACTTTGGTAATAAAATCATTGCATTAACAGGTAACCGCAATTCTACTTTAGCCAAACATGCTGATTACCTATTAGATATTTCAGTAAAACGTGAAGCTTGCCCAAATAACCTTGCCCCAACCACATCTACACTGGTAACCTTAGCTTTAGGTGATGCATTAGCAGTTGCCTTAATCAATGCTCGTCACTTCCAAGCAACTGATTTTGCTAAATTCCATCCGGGTGGTAGCCTTGGTCGTCGATTACTAACGAGAGTAAAAGATCAAATGCAAACTAAGCTCCCTATTATTGCGCCTAACACATCATTTACAGAATGTTTGACTGTGATGAATGAAGGTCGTATGGGGGTTGCATTAGTGATGGAAAATGAAACCTTAAAAGGTATTATTACTGATGGTGATATTCGTCGAGCATTAACCGCCAATGGTACAGAAACGTTAAATAAATCAGCTCAACAGTTAATGACTCTGAATCCAAAAACTATCAATGAAAATACATTTATTGGTCAAGCAGAAGACTTTATGAAACAAAATCGTATTCATTCATTAGTCGTATTAAACGACGATAATAAAGTCGTTGGTATAGTAGAATTCTCAAGTTAATTAAACAATACATATGAAAGAAAACTTTAAAAAGATCAAATTTGTTATTACGGATGTTGATGGTGTATTAACCGATGGTTTAATGCACTATGATGCAAATGGTGAAGCCATTAAAAGTTTTCATGTCCGAGATGGTCTAGGGATAAAAATGCTGATGGAAAATGGTATTAATGTAGCTGTTTTATCTGGTAGAGATTCTCCTATTTTACGTAAACGGATTTCAGATCTTGGTATTAAACTAGCCATTTTAGGTAAACTCGAAAAAGAAACAGCCTGCTATGAATTAATTAAACAAGCCGGTGTAACCGCCGAAGAAACGGCTTATATTGGTGATGATACCGTTGACCTACCTGCTTTTGCAATTTGTGGTCTATCATTTGCTGTTGGCGATGCAGAAAACTATATCAAAGATTGTGCGGATATAGTATTAACACATAACGGCGGGAAAGGGGCATTTCGTGAAGTTTCTGATATGATCCTAGCTGCACAAGGAAAATCAGAAGTTTTTAATTCTGCTCAAGGCTTTTTAAAAATAGTTTCAGATAAAATGAGCCAATAACACCTCCCTCTTAATAAAAAAATGCCAGATATCTTATATAAAGAGCTGGCATTTTATCTATGATAATTTCTAATAAAAACTAAATTTCATTACATTCTAACCAAGGAATTGTATTTTTATAATAAATTGAGCTACGTTCACCCGCACTTAAATTTACATAACCACCTTGGATTTGATGATAAGAGCGATAACGGACTTCAAATCGATTTCCTTCTGGATTCAAGGTAATATTTTCAAGATGATCGAAAGGCTCTACTTTGCCTCCATCCAATTGGAAATAAAAACCAAAATTATCTTTCATACGACTTTCCCTTGATAGTGGGAAATAAGTGATTAAAGAAGATGTTGAAGCTGTTTCAAAATTCTTACAAACATAATTATATCTTTTATAATTAGTTATATTGTTTAACTCTGCCTGGCTAATATTATCTTTCAAATATCCAACTTTTCCTGATTGATTATTTTGAGAACCAGTACAAGAAAATAATCCCACTAATGCCGATGTTAATAAAATAAGTTTAAGTTTGTTCATAATATAAAGTTCCAATTCTATTTGTTCTGTTTAATTAAAATTATCTAACCCATATTGGTATAACGTATTTTTTTTATAACCATATAGTTCAGAAACAATAGCAGCTGCTCTTTTAAGCGGTAATTCTTTAGAGATCAGTTCTAACGCTTTAATAGCTAAAGGCTCAATGTTATTTTGCTCTTCTATTTTAGCTTTACCTTCAATAATCAACACCATCTCACCTTTCGTTCTGTTAGCATCTTCAGATAACCATTGACGTAGATTAGTGACATTGCCCCCTGTAATTGTTTCCCAAGTTTTAGTAATTTCTCTAGCAAGCACAATATAACGCTCTTTCCCTAGCACCTTTTCAATATCTGCTAAGGTCTCTAAGATGCGGTGAGTACTTTCATAAAAAATCAAAGTCCTTTCTTCTTCTGCAATACTCTGTAGTTTATCTTTACGAGCTTTAGTTTTAGCAGGTAAAAAACCTTCAAAACAAAAACGATCTGAAGCAATTCCTGAAGCACAAAGTGCAGTAATCGCGGCACAGGCTCCTGGTAAAGGAACCACTTTAATTCCAGCTTGACGAGCATTACGCACCACATGAAATCCTGGATCACTAATTAAAGGCGTTCCTGCATCAGAAATTAAAGCAATATTCATACCTTGTTTCAATTTTTCAACTAATGCGTCAGCTTTTTGTTGTTCATTGTGATCATGTAAAGCATAAAATGGCTTTTTTATGCCATAATGGCTCAATAATAACCCACTATGACGAGTATCTTCAGCAGCAATTAAATCTACTTGAGCAAAAATCTCTAAGGCTCGTTGAGTAATATCTTGTAAATTACCAATTGGCGTGGCAACAATGTATAAAATTCCAGATAAATTATTCATTTTGTTTATTCTTTTATTTGATTTTAATGTTTGAGAGAAGTAAGATCGCTCGTATTCTTTTAGAAACGGAGTAACTATGACTATTCTATTACAACGCACCAAATTTAAAAAACGTTTAATGCCATTTTTATTTCCAGTATTACTTGCTGGATGTACAAATTTATTTGGCAGTAACTTTCAAGATGTTTTAAAAAATGATGCGAATGCTAGTTCTGATTTTTATATGAATAAAATAGAACAAACTCAAGATGTTTCAGATAAACAAACTTATAAACTTCTTGCCGCACGTGTTCTGGTGACAGAAAACAAACTCGCACAAGCAGAAGCTCTATTATCTGAATTAGCTGAGCTTACCCCAGAACAACAATTAGATAAATCTATTCTTGATGCTCTAATTTCAGCAGTAAAACGTGATAATGATAAAGCCACAGCCCAATTGTCGCCAATTCAAATTTCACTATTAAGCCAATCTCAAAAGGCTCGTTATTATGAAGTTAAAGCACGTATCGCTGAGAATAAAGTAGAAATTATTGAAGCTGTAAAAGCTCGTATCCAAATGGATGCTGCGTTAACTGATGTTCAACGTAAACAAGAGAATATTGATAAAACTTGGGCTTTATTACGCAGTGCTAATAAAACACTAATTAACTCAACTCCAGCTGAAGGTAATGTTGCTTTAGCAGGATGGTTAGATTTAGCTAAAGCCTATAATAATAATTTAAGTCAACCTACTCAATTAGCTCAAGCATTACAAACATGGAAAACAACTTATCCGAATCATAGTGCAGCATATTTATTCCCTACTGAATTAAAAAGCCTTTCTAATTTTACTCAAACAAAAGTAAATAAAATGGCGTTGTTACTACCATTAAGTGGTAATGCTTCTATCTTAGGAACTACCATTAAATCAGGTTTTGATAGTGCCCGTGGTTCAGACTCCTCATTACAAGTTGAGGTTATTGATACCATGGCTAAACCTGTCGTTGATGCTGTTGCTCAAGCGAAACAAAATGGTAGCAATGTTATCGTCGGTCCACTACTCAAAGATAACTTGGATATGATTTTAAATAATCCTTCATCAATTCAAGGTATGAGTGTTTTAGCATTAAATTCAACAGCTAACTCACGAGCAGTAGATAAAATGTGTTATTACGGTTTAGCTCCTGAAGATGAAGCCGAAGCAGCAGCAACAAGAATGTGGAATGATGGTATTCGCAAACCGATTGTCGTAGTCCCCCAAAGCGACCTAGGTCAAAGAACAGCTTCTGCATTTAATATTCGCTGGCAACAACTAGCTTCAACGGATGCAGATATTCGTTACTATAACCAAGCTGACGATGCTTCCTATAGCTTAACAGCGGATCCTGCCAAGAATGAAGCTATTTATATTGTAGTAACAAACAGTGAAAATTTAATGACTATTAAATCTGCACTTGATAATGCTAGTTCAAAAGCAAAAATTTATACAAATTCTCGCAGTAACTCATCTAATAATGCTTCAGAATTTCGTTTAGCTATGGAAAATGTTATCTTTAGTGATATTCCATTCTTTAAAGAACTTGATAGCCCTCAATATAAAAAAATTGAAGCTGCAACAGGCGGCGATTATTCATTAATGCGTTTATATGCTATGGGAGCTGACTCTTGGCTATTAATCAATTCATTTAATGAATTACGACAAGTGCCTGGATTCTCAGTAAGTGGGTTAACAGGTAAATTAAGTGCTGGTCCGAATTGTAATATTGAACGTGATTTAACTTGGTATTCTTACCAAGGTGGTAATATCGTTCCTTTAAATTGATACTTGATTAATGTTTTCCTTAAAACGCCAAAAAGGGGCGAGCTTTGAGCAACAAGCTCGTCTTTTTTTAGAATCTCAGGGCCTAAAATTTATTGCGGCTAACCAAAATTTCAAATGTGGAGAACTCGATCTTGTTATGTTGGAGGATGAAACAATCGTATTTGTTGAAGTTCGCCAGAGAAAAAATGATATTTATGGTTCTGCCATTGAAAGTGTTGATTACTACAAACAGCAAAAATGGGTTGATGCCGCAAGTCTATGGCTGGCTCGCCAAAATAAAAGTTTAGAAGATACGAATTGTCGCTTTGATTTAGTCGCTTTTGGTTCAACAGCAACTGATATTCAATGGCTAAAAAATTTTATTGAATAATATGTTAGAAAAAATTAAAGATCTTTATACTGAAAATATCCAAACACAAATTTCAGCTTCGCGCTTATTACCCGAACATATCGTTAATGCAGCCAATAAATTAGTGAATTGTTTATTACGAGGTAATAAAATCATTGTCTGTGGGCATGGACGTGCTTATGCTAATGCTCAATTTCTAGTCGCTAATCTATTAAATAGATATGATTTAGAACGTCCAAGTTTTCCATCTGTGTTACTTAATATAGATGGAGCTGTAGGCTCTGCAATTGTTGCAGATAATCATGTAAATACTCTCTATCAACGTCAGTTTAATGCTATTGCACAACAAGGCGATATACTTGTCGTCATGTCTCCTACCGCTGGTGATGCTTCTATTATCAATATATTAAATTGTGCGGTTAACAAAGATGTTTCAATTATTGCTTTTTCTGGCACAAACAATGATCATCTACAAGGTCTACTTACTGAAAATGATCTTGAACTACAAGCTCCAGCTGTGAAAGAAAGTCGAATTTTAGAGAGTCATTTATTTATCATCAATGCAATATGTGAATTAATTGACTATAAATTGTTCACACAAAATAGTTGACAAAAAAAACCAGGCACACCACACTACTTATTGTATTTTCGGTTCTAGGAGATTTATACATATGCATATTCGTCAATTAAAAAAACTCGTATTAATTTTAGGTTCTGCTCTATTGCTACAAGGTTGTGTTGCGGCACTTATCGGTGGTGGTGCAGCTGCGACAAAAGTAGGAACCGACCCTCGTACAACAGGTACACAAGTAGATGATGAAACCTTAAAAATTCAAGTATATGATGCAGTAATTAAAGATGAACAAATTAAAGATGAAGGTCGTGTTGCCGTTTCATCATACAGTGGACGAGTCTTACTTATTGGTCAAGTTCCTAACGAAAGTTTAAAAGACATCGCAACAAGCTTAGCCAAAGGGGTTGAAGGTGTTGGTGAAGTTTATAATGAAATGCGAGTGGGTAAACCGATTACTGTAGAACAGAAAGCCAAAGATAGTTGGATTACCACAAAAATTAAATCAGATATGCTCGTCAACTCTTCAGTTAAAACCACCGATATTAAAGTGATTACTGAAAATAATGAAGTATTCTTAATGGGTAATGTGACTCAAGATCAAGGAAATGCGGCTGCAGAAGTTGCTCGTAATATTAGTGGTGTTGAAAAAGTTGTGAAAGTATTTAAATACTTAAATTAAAACATTACATAAAAGGCAGATCATATTGATCTGCCTTTTAATAATCTTATGCTCAATAGTAAAAATTAACGCTCATTCCAACGCTTAATTGATTCACGAATTACTTCTTTTGCTTCTTCTACATCGCCCCAGTGAGTCACTTTAGTAGAACCTGGTTTTTTCAGTGCTTTGTAATTATTGAAGTGAAATTCAATTTGTTTGATTAATTGTGCTGGTAAGTCAGCTAATGTGTTGTAAGCGTTACCTGTATCACGATCATCTGCTGGAACACAAACAATTTTATCATCAACTTCACCATCATCAACAAATTTCATGACGCCAATTACTTTTGCTTCAAGGAACACACCTGTTGCTAATGGTTGACGAGTGATTAATAATACGTCTAATTCATCACCATCTTCATCTAAAGTTTGTGGAATGAAGCCATAGTTAGTTGGTTTTGCAAAAATTGCTGGCTCAACGCGATCTAATTGGAATGCTGCAACTTTACGATTCCATTCGATTTTGTGGCAACTACCTTCTGGAATTTCATTTACTACATTGATGATACCTGCGTCAACATCGCCTGGAGTTAAGATTTGGTTAAAATCTGCCATTATATTTCCTTTTTAAATATTAGTTGAAAACTTTGTGATTATATCAGTTTTTATGGGAAAATTAACGTGCAAAGCATAAAAAGTGCGGTTAATTTCCATTTAATTTAAAAATTATCTTTTGCCTTACGTAATTCCGTAAATTCCTCTAAAGTTTTAGCCTTCAAAAATAAATTAATCGTTTTTTCTAATTTCATTGTGGTTGGTAAACTAGGCTTATTTTCAGCACGTAATTGCTCTACTAAAATTTTCTGATTTTTGACCGCAGTTTTTAGTTCCAAATCGTTCGCCACTGCTTCAGCAAATAGCAAATTAGCCCAAGTATATTCATGTGCAGGGCAAACAATAGTTTCATCTGGCAGTAGTTTTAAACGCTGTAAAGCCTCAAACATTTTTGCATAATCTCCTGTGAATACTCTTCCACAACCTGCTGAAAAAATTGTATCACCACAAAATAAATGCCCATCAACTAAATAGCTTACGTGATGCGCTGTATGTCCCGCCGTAGGAATGACTTCTATTTGATAGTGTTCAGTTTTAATCTGTCCCTTATTAATAATCTGAGTTGCGCCTTTATCGGCTGTTTCAGAGGGTCCATAAACCTCTAAATGAGGATAATGAGCCTTAAGTTCAGCCACACCCGCCGTATGATCATCATGATAATGGGTTAATAAAATTGCTTCTAATTGCAAATGATGCTGTTGCAAATAGGGTAATAATTTTTTTGTTTCTGCGACATCAATAACAATTACAGGTAAATTTTCTCGCCCATAAAGCCAAATATAGTTATCATTAAGTGCTGGTATTGGAGTTAACATAAACATTCCTATTCTTTTAAGAGGTAATCAGATTAATCAAATGATGTGGCATGCTAAACATTCAAAACCAATGGATTTGCCTACTAGCTGGCAACAACTTCCAAATGGTCAAGATTATTGTAACGCACTTAGCCAATATTTTGCGAATTGGCTTCCAAATATTTTAGGTTATCAAGTACTCAAGATAGGTGGGTTAAGTGGGGAAATTCTCCTTGATCTGCCCATGCGTCACCAATTGATCATTAGCCCCAAAATTTCTAACAATCTGACCGCACTTTGTGATCAATCCGATATATCTATGGTGCAAAGCAAAATTACCGAACTACCACTTATTGAAAAATCAATTGATGCTTGCTTTTTAATCAATACGCTAAATTTTACTGAAGATCCTCACCAAGTATTACGTGAAATTAATCGTGTAATCACTGACAGTGGGTTGTTATTTATTTCTCTATTCAATCCTATCAATCCATTATATAAGCCTATCTTTGCTTATAGTTCACCGTATAAATTCAAATTGCGTCGATATCTCACTTGTCGTGTTATTGACTGGTTAGAATTACTTAATTTTGAGATTTTGGGCTGTGAAAAATTATCTATTTCATCTCATCGGAAGGCGACATGGTTTGCACCACTTATTGTGATCGTCGCACAAAAAAGAACTTGTCCTCTGACATTACAACCTGCAAAAATTCATTTCAAACAAACGGGAATGTTCACGCCAGAAGCCGCCTTTAAAGAGATTAACCAATAAATACTTGCTCCTTTCAGCTTTCTTCTCTATTATGCTCGAACATTTTTTAATTAGTTGAGAGACATATGACAGAACAAACCTTTATTCCTGGTAAAGATGCTGCCCTTGAAGACAGTATCTCAAAATTTCAACAAAAGCTATTAACATTAGGTTTTAAAATTGAAGAAGCATCTTGGTTAAACCCAGTACCAAATGTTTGGTCTGTGCATATTCGTGATACAGAATGTCCTCAATGTTTTACTAATGGCAAAGGAGCGAGTAAAAAAGCAGCATTAGCTTCTGCTCTTGGCGAATATTTTGAACGTCTTTCTACCAATTATTTCTTCTCTGACTATTATTTAGGTCAAGAAATTGCAAACAGCGAATTTGTTCATTATCCATCAGAAAAATGGTTTCCAATCGAAGATCCCGATGTTTTACCAGAAGGTATTTTAGACGACTTCTTATTAAACTATTTTGATCCAAACCAAGAGCTAACGCCTGAATTATTAGTTGATTTACAATCAGGTAATTATGATCGAGGAATTGTAGCCATGCCTTATGTACGTCAATCTGATCAACAAACCGTATATATTCCGCAAAGTATCATTGCCAATCTTTACGCATCAAATGGAATGTCGGCAGGCAATACTAAATATGAAGCTCGTGTTCAAGGATTATCAGAAGTATTTGAACGCTATGTTAAAAACCGTATTCTAAAAGAAGCCATTAGCTTACCGCTAATTCCCCAAGAGGTCATTGCACAATATCCAACTATTGAGGCATCAATCAAAAAATTAGAACAAGAAGGTTTTCCTATTCTTGCCTATGATGCTTCATTAGGCGGTAAATATCCTGTTATTTGTGTCATTTTATTAAACCCTAATAATGGCACTTGTTTTGCCTCATTTGGTGCTCACCCTAATTTCCAAGTGGCATTTGAACGTACGGTAACGGAATTATTACAAGGTCGCAGCTTAAAAGATTTAGACGTGTTCTCTCCACCTTCATTTAACAATGATGATGTGTCAGACTTAGCCAACCTTGAAACTCATTTTATTGATTCAAGTGGTTTGATTTCTTGGGATCTATTTAAGCAAGATGCAGATTATGAGTTTGTACATTGGGATTTTTCAGGCAGTTCACATGAAGAATATGACAATCTGATGTCAATCTTCAATTCAGAAGGCAAAGAAGTCTATATCATGGATTACAATCATTTAGATGTATATGCTTGTCGTAGTATCGTGCCTGGCATGTCGGATATTTATCCTAGCGATGATCTTATCTATGCTAACAACAACATGGGCATGGAATGGCGTGAAATTTTATTAGATTTACCGCACTTTCATCATGATGCTGAAACCTACCAAGAACTTTTAGCAGAGCTTGATGACCAAGCTATCGATGATGCAACACGTGTACGAGAGTTTATTGGATTAGTACCGCCGCCAAAATCAGGTTGGGTAACTTTACGTATCGGTGAATTAAAATCAATGCTTTACCTGGCGTTAGGTGATTTAGAATTAGCCTTAGACTGGGCAAACTGGGCTTACAACATGAACAGTTCAGTGTTTACTCCAGAACGTGCTAACTATTATCGTTGCTTAATTAATAGCATTGAATTATTCCTTGATGAAAATCGTGAACCCTCACAATATCGCATGATATTTGAAAAAATGTACGGTCAAAGTGCGGTTGATTTTGCATGGAAAGCTATTCAAGGCGGTAATCCATTCTATGATTTATTAGCAGATGATGAAAACTTAGAAAAATTCCAAGCACATCAAAATCTATTAAAAGCATATGAAAAATTGCAAAAAGCAAAACGTAGCAATTGGAAATAATACCGAGCCCTTTGATTCTAACCATTAAACGTACATTTCAATGTACATATTTAGGATAATATTTATGGCGTTTAGCTCTCTATTTACTCTACTTGATGATATCGCAAGCGTACTTGATGACGTTTCCTTAATGACCAAAGCTGCAGCTAAAAAAACCGTTGGTGTGATTAGCGATGATCTTGCTCTAAACGCAAACCAAGTCAGCGGTAAAGATATTCTTGCAGAACGAGAATTACCCATTGTGTGGTCAGTTGCTCGGGGTTCATTAATTAATAAGGCAATCTTGATTCCCTTAGCTTTACTGCTTTCGATCTACTTTCCGGCGGCAATCAATGTGTTATTAATGATTGGTGGTGCTTATTTATGTTTTGAAGGTGTAGAAAAACTTTTGCATACATTCTTACATAAAAAAGAAAACCATTCAGCTGAACCTGCTGAAAGCTCAAAGGAAAGCGATAAAATTAAAGGCGCGATACGTACTGACTTCATTCTTTCTGCTGAGATTATCATTATTGCATTAGGTAGTGTACAAGATGCAGATACGCTGACTAAAGTTTTAAGCCTCTGTGCCGTTGGTTTGGGTATCACATTTTTCGTTTATGGATTAGTGGGCTTAATTGTAAAACTGGATGATATTGGCTTTTGGATGATGCAAAAACGAAGCTCATTACCACGTCAAATCGGACGTTTTTTACTCTTTATTATGCCATGGATTATGAAATCCTTATCAGTAATTGGTACTATCGCTATGTTTTTAGTGGGGGGAGGAATTTTTGTCCATTATCTGCCCGCAATTCACCATATTGTAGAAAATTTTTCGCTTTATCATCATGCCGCATGGTTAGTAGAAGGGTTAATCGGTGTTATCATCGGAGGAATCCTATGTGCCATTGTGCTTCCTATGATGAAACTATTTTCTCAGCAAACTAGCAATTAATGATTTAAATAAAAAGCAGATCAAAGATCTGCTTTTTTCGTAGTACGGAAGAATTTTTTATAAATCCACCGCACTTTTTATAATAGAAAAATAAAATTAAGATTTAGGAATGCATTCTACGTGTTTTGCATTGGCTAAAATGCCTTTATGACGTAACAATGCATCTAAGCTTGGTTTACGTCCACGGAAGCGTTCAAATAAAACCATAGGCTCTTCTAAACCACCTCGAGTCAAAATTTCATCTAAATAAGATTTACCTGTCACTGGGTTAAAAATACCTTCTTCTTCAAAACGAGAAAAGGCATCTGAAGAAAGTACTTCTGCCCATAAATAGCTGTAATACCCTGCCGCATAGCCACCACCAAAAATATGACTAAAGCTATTGGCTGTACGTTGCCATTCTACAGATTTAATCACAGAAACTTGCTCTTTTACTTGTTTTGATATGTCTAATACACGAGCTCCTTTTGTCGGATCATATTCATAATGCAAACGGAAATCAAACAGTCCAAATTCAAGCTGACGTAACATAAACATAGCAGATTGGAAATTTTTTGCTTTAATTAATTGATTCAATTTTTCTTTTGGTAAAGGTTCATGGGTTTGATAATGCCCTGAAATAAAAGCGAGTGCTTCTTCTTCCCAACACCAGTTTTCCATAAATTGACTTGGTAATTCTACCGCATCCCATGGCACACCATTAATACCAGATACATCACCCACATCAATTTGAGTCAGCATATGATGAATGCCATGTCCAAATTCATGGAATAAGGTAGTTACTTCATCATGGGTAAACAACGCTGGTTTATCCCCTATTGGTTTATTGAAATTACAAGTTAAATACGCCACAGGTATTTGAATTTGACCATCGGCTTTTAATTTACGACCAATACAGTCATCCATCCAAGCCCCACCACGTTTATGTTCACGGGCATAAAGATCGAGATAGAAACGGCCTCTTACTTGATCTTTTTCATCAACCAAATCAAAGAAACGTACATCTGGATGCCACGTATCTATCCCTTGACGTTCTACTGCACGAATATTAAATACTCGTTTAACAACTTCAAATAACCCAGAAATCACTCGTTGCTCAGGGAAATAAGGACGTAATTCCTCATCATTAATGGCAAATAATGATTGTTTTTGCTTTTCACTATAAAATGAAATATCCCAAGGTTCAAAATAGGTTACACCATAGTTGTCGTAAGCAAAGTTTTTTAATTCACATAATTCATTTTTGCCTTGTTCTTTAGCACCTTTGGCAAGATTATTGAGAAAATCCAACACTTGTTCTGGACTTTCTGCCATTTTAGTTGCTAAGGAAAGATCTGCATAAGTTTCAAATCCTAATAATTTTGCTAATTCATACCGCAGTTTTAGGATTTCTTCGATAATAGATGTGTTATCCCATTTCCCTGCATTAGGGCCTTGTTCTGAGGCTCGAGTAACAAATGCACGATACATTTCTTCACGTAATTCACGGTTTTCACAATAAGTTAATACAGGAATGTAACTTGGATATTCCAAAGTAAAACGATAACCTTCTAGCCCTTTGCTTTCCGCTGATAATTTTGCTGCTTGTAATGCACTCTCAGGTAAGCCTTTTAATTGGTTTTCATCTGTTACAATTTTTTCCCAGCCCATCGTTGCATCCAACACGTTATTACTAAATTGCGAACTTAATTCAGATAAGCGACTAACAATTTCTCCATAGCGTTTTTGTTGTTCTTCAGGTAATGAAATACCCGATAATTGGAAATCACGTAGGCTGTTTTCCACCGCTTTCTTTTGAGCAACCGAATAGTTAACAAATTCAGGGCTGTTTTTTAATTGTAAATAAGCTTCATATAAGCCTTTATGTTGCCCGACCCAAGTGCCATATTCTGATAATAATGGCAAACAAGTTTGATAAGCCTCTCGCAATTCATTACTATTTTTTACTGCATTTAAATGACTTACGGGTGACCATGCTTTACCTAGGCGATCATTGACTTCAGATAATGGCTGACAAAAGTTTTCCCAAGTGAAGTGTGACTGTTTTAAAACCTTTTCAGTCGTATCACGACATTCTTGAATTAATTGTTCAATAGCAGGTTGAATATGTTCTGGCTTAATTTTTGAGAATTGAGGTAACACTGAATTTTCTAATAATGGGTTTGACATAAAGTCTCCTTATAATAAATTCCTAAAATTTAGGCGTTTAAATTAAATTGGGGTTTATTTTATAAAATCAAGTTTGAAAATGCTAAGAAATCATGGATAATTGAGAATTATTTTTCTTACGCTAAGGATTATGCATGAAATTAATTTTTGCACTATTAGGTTTTATTTTCCTTGGACTTGGCATCGCAGGGATTATTCTGCCATTAATGCCTGGGACACCTTTCTTACTTTTAGCCTTATTTTTCTTTGCAAGAAGTTCTGATCGCTTACATCAATGGTTTTTACAAACCGAAATTTATAATAAACATTTAAAAAGTTTGAATGAACAACGAGCGTTAACGAAAAAATCAAAATTTTGGATTCTCTTCATTGTGACTATTATGCTCGCTATTGGCTTCTATTTCACGCCTTCTGTCGTAGGTCGTACGATTATTGCAAGTATCTTAATGATCAAATATTTCGTCTTTTTCTTTTATATTAAAACCATTGAGGAATAATCTGTCATGATGATTGACAAACGCCTAATTAATACTGTGCCGGACAGTAAAAAATGGATTAAAATTACCGTGCTATGGAATTGGCTCACGTTAGTGGGAGGTATCATCAGTGCCGTAGTATTTGCTTATGTATTACAACAAGCATTTACACAAGAACTTTCGCTGGTAAGTGCGGTTGTTTTTTTTATTATTTTAGTTGGAGCATTGTACTTACGTTCTTTTGCAAGTAAAAAATCCGTGAATGCGTCTTATTTTGCAAGTACACAAGTGAAACACCATCTACGTACATTAATTTATCAAAAGCTCTCTTCAATGCCTTTAAATCAGGTAAACCAACAATCTACTTCATCAGTTATTCAAATTGCTTCGGAAGGCGTAGAACAAATTGAAATTTATTTCGGCCGTTATTTACCGCAGTTATTTTATAGTCTACTTGCGCCACTTACATTATTTATCTTTTTGGTCTTTTTTAATGCTCCAACAGCCTTGGTATTATTAGTCTGTGTACCTCTTATTCCCATGTCAATTATCGCTGTTAATAAAATTGCCAAAAAATTATTAGCCAAATATTGGGGAATTTATGTAGGATTAGGTAGTAGTTTTCTTGATAACTTACAGGGGTTAATTACTTTAAAAACCTATCAAGATGATGAATATAAAGCACGACAAATGAATGTTGAAGCAGAACATTTCCGTAAAATCACCATGAAAGTCTTAACTATGCAGTTAAATTCTGTATCACTGATGGACTTATTAGCTTATGGTGGTGCCGCGATTGGAATTATCATGGCTTTATTAGAATATCAAGAAGGTGATATTAGCATCTTTGGTGTGATTCTTTTCATCTTACTTTCATCCGAATTTTTTATTCCATTACGCTTATTAGGCTCATTTTTCCATGTAGCAATGAATGGTAAAGCTGCTTCAGATAAGATTTTTGCTTTATTAGATACCGCTGTAGAAGAAAATACTGATGCGGAAACATTCGAAAAACAAGAGCAAGTTAAAGTGCAAATTAATGATTTACACTTTGCTTATAACGCTGAAAAAACTGCCATTAATGGACTAACTCTGACGATAGAACCAAAACAATTAACGGTATTTGTGGGCAAAAGTGGCTGCGGAAAATCCACCTTAGTTTCGCTACTGATGGGATTCTACAAACCTCAACAAGGTGAAATTTTATTTAACCAACAAAATTCTGCCAAAATTGACCGCACTTCGCTCTATCAACATATTTGCTTAGTAAGCCATAGTAGCTATGTGTTCAAAGGTAGCTTACGTGAAAATATGTTGATGGCTAATTTACAAGCGACTGATGAACAAATCTATCATGCGCTTGAACAAGTCAATCTGGCTAATTTTGTGCATGAAAATGGCCGATTAGATATGCCATTATTAAGCCGTGGTACAAATTTATCTGGTGGACAAATTCAACGTCTAGCACTTGCTCGTGCTTTATTACATGATGCAGATCTTTATATTTTTGACGAAGCTACTAGTAATATTGATATAGAAAGTGAAGAAATTATTCTGCAATTTATTCAGCGTTTAAAACAACAAAAAACGATAGTGATGATTTCTCACCGACTTGCCAATGCTGTACATGCAGATCATATTTATGTGCTACAGGCTGGGCAATTAGCGGAACAAGGGACACATACAGAATTAATACATAATAATGGACTCTACACAGAAATGTTCACACAACAACAAGATTTAGAAAATGTCAGAAAGGAGGCAAAACATGCGTAAAAATGGATTTGTTGTAATGTGGCATTTACTTAAATTAGTCACACCATTAGCTCATGTAATGTCCTTTACCATTATTATGGGAACCCTTGGCTTCCTTGCTGCAATTTTCATTATGGTGCTGGGAGCAATGGGATTATCAAATCTCCTTGGCTTTAATACGCATTTAGGAATTTCTGGAATTCTGACCGCACTTATTGTTCTCGCCGTAGCACGAGGTATCTTACGTTATCTCGAACAGGCTTCAGGTCACTATATTGCTTTCAAACTTCTCGCATTATTACGAGATAAAGTCTTTAGTGCTTTACGTAAATTAGCTTTTGTTAAATTACAAGATAAACAAGCAGGTCAATTACTTTCATTAGTGACCAATGATATTGAATTATTAGAAGTATTCTATGCTCATACCATCGCCCCTATTGTGATTGCTTTTCTGACTTCAGCAATTTTACTATGTGTATTTGGTCATATTTCAGGTTGGTTTGTATTAATAGCACTGCTCGCTTATCTTACTATTGGCGTGATCTTACCCATTATTACCACTCAAATGGCGCGTGAAGATGGTCGCCGTTATCGGGAATTAGTGGGCGAAATGAATGACTATTTCCTTGATAGCATTCGAGGTATGAAAGAAATTCAATTATTTGGAAATGAAGATGCACGCTTAAAAGAAATTAATCAACGTAGCCAAGCTATTGATAAAGCCTTCTTACTAATTAAAAACCAAGAAGGAAAAGTACGTGCTTACACAGAAATTGCGGTTTCAGCATTTAATATTTTAATTTTATTTACAGGCTTAATTCTATTCTATTATCAACAAATTAATTTTGCTGGTTTACTCATTGCTGTTATTTTATTAATGTCAAGCTATGGCCCTGTAATCGCTTTAAGTAATCTTTCTAATAATATGCTGCAAACTCTCGCTAGTGGTGAACGTGTTTTAGGCTTATTAGCAGAACAGCCTAATATTCAAGATGTTACTACAGGTGTAGACTTAGTAGATATTCAACAAATTCGAGTGGAAGATCTAAACTTTGCTTATGATAATGAACAAATTCTGCAAAATATCAACCTTAGTGTGAATAAAGCTCAAATTGTAGGAATTCATGGTCGTAGTGGCAGTGGTAAAAGTACCTTATTAAAATTAATTATGCGTTTCTTTGATCCTCAACAGGGAAAAATTTCCATTAATCAGACCGCACTTCCATCAATAAATACTACAAGTTTGCGTGATAATATTGCTTATATTACCCAACAAACTTATATTTTTAATGAATCAATCTATGAAAATATCCTGATGGCAAAACGTCAAGCGACAAAAGAACAAGTCATTGAAGCAGCTAAAAAAGCCAGTATTCATGACTTTATTATGAGTTTGCCCGAAGGCTATGAAAGCAAAATGACAGAAATGGGCAATAATTTATCCGACGGTGAAAAACAACGCATTGGTATTGCTCGAGCCTTCCTGTGTGATGCTCCAATCATTTTATTGGATGAACCAACCAGTAATTTGGATAGTTTGAATGAAGCGATGATTTTACAATCTTTACTCAAAGTAAAATCTGAAAAACTGATTTTATTAGTGAGTCATCGTAAATCTACTATGGCAATTTGTGATCACGTCATTACTATCGAAAATGGTCGATTATCTTAAACCCAATCAAGGTGAGTGAATAACTCACCTTTTCTTTTCCTAAAAATTTTTATTTTTAATACCGCACTTATTCATAATTTGTTTAAATAACACTCAATACACATTGAACAGCTTAATCTTTTCAGTTAAAATTCACCGTCTTTTCCTAATAATGAGAATAAATTTTGTTTCAATTAAATCAAGTCTCCTTTTCAATCTCCAATAGGACATTATTAGAGCCTATCACTTTAAATTTTGAACTAGGCAAAGTCTATGGATTGATTGGTCATAATGGTTCAGGAAAATCCACATTAATTAAATTGATTGCTAAACAAAATTCTTGTTCATCAGGCTCTATACTTTTTGAAAATAAAGATATTAATCATTGGTCGAGTCGTGAATTTGCTAAACGTGTTGCTTATCTTCCCCAACACCTTCCCCAAGCCACCAACTTAACCGCCAGAGAGCTTATTACTATGGGTCGCTATGCTTGGAATGGTCTATTTGGAAGTAATAAGAAAGAAGATAATGCAGCTATTGATCATGCATTAGTATTAACGCAAACAGAAAAATTTGAACATCAATTAGTTGATGTCCTATCAGGTGGAGAACGCTCGCGCATTTGGCTAGCTATGCTGTTGGCACAACAAAGCCAATTCTTGTTACTGGATGAACCTTTAGCAGCACTAGATATTGCCCATCAAGTAGAAGTCATGCAATTAATTCAAAAATTGGCTCACCAACTTAATCTTGGAATTATTATTGTTATCCATGATATTAATCTTGCCTCACGTTTTTGTGATCATTTAATTGCCTTACATAGTGGTAGATTACTTGCTCAAGGTAATGCTCATGAAATTGTCAGTCGTGATAAATTAAAAGAGATCTATGGTATTGATCTTAATGTGATTTCACATCCTTATATTGATCGCCCTGTTAGTTTTTATTGATAAATTTTATGAAAACTCTCCGCACTTTTATCCTTTCAATATGTTGCTTATGTACTAGCCTAATGGCTCAGGCAACTAAGCCTGAACCCGCTTTTGCCACACTAGATTGGACGGTGGCAGAAACCATGATAGCTTTAGGAGAAGAGCCTATAGCCATTGGCGATGTAAATAGTTATAAGAAATGGGTTGTAGAACCTGAACTTTCTTCATCAGTTCAAGATCTCGGTATTCGTTTACAACCTAATCCTGAGCAATTATCACATCTTTCACATCGTCTTACTTCACAGTCACTACAATTTATTAATACCAGTTTTTATAGTTCTGTAACGCCTGTGCTAAACAAATTTTCAGAAAAAGTACATATTGTCGATTTTTATGCCGAAGGCGATGCTTGGCAAAATATTTTATCCGCTACCCGAAAAGTTGCTCAATTCATTGAAAAACCCAATACTTTCGAACAATTGCTACAACACTACAACAATAAAATTAACGAGCTAAAACCAATTGTCCAAAGTTACATTAATAGACCTGTAGTTTTAGTACAATTTATTGATACTAGACATTTGCGTATCTATGCTGAAAATAGTCCTTTTGGTGCAGTTCTGCGACAACTAGGATTTGAAAACGCTTGGAAAGGTTCTTATAACAATTGGGGTTTTCAAACTATCGAAGTGACTCAACTTAGCAAACTACCCCAAAATTGCCGTTTTGTAGTTATTAAACCCTATCCATCTAATATCAATGCCAGCTTAAAATACAATATTATTTGGCAACATTTAGATATGGCAAAGGATCCTTTAATTCTGCCTGCTATTTGGACTTTTGGTGGTATTCCTTCTGCACAACGTTTTGCTGAAATTTTCGCAAATGCATTGATTAAAGGAGGAGAACCTTGGTAGACAAAATCACTTTACGTTCTCTCATTTGGAGTACGCTACTTGTCGCAATTTTTTTCGGATTTCTGACCGCACTTCTACAGCTACAATTGCCTGAAGATAGCAATTTTTTTACTTTATTTAAAGCTACAGAAAACTTAGATGTACTATTAGTGCAAAGTTACACATTACCACGTATTTTAATGGCATTATTAGCAGGAGGGATTTTAGGTTTCGCCAGTTTATTACTACAACAAGTAATGGCAAACCCTCTTGCATCAGATAATACTTTAGGTATCAGTAGCGGTTCACAATTTTCATTATTTATTACCGCAATTTTTCTACCTGATTGGTTAGAGAACGGTTCTACTTTTATTGCCCTTATCGGTGCAGCCATTAGCTTAATGTTAGTTTTGAGTTTAGCTATACGTAAAACCATGTCACCATTATTACTTATTTTGGCAGGATTAGTGGTTAATTTATACTTTGGTTCATTCTCTGCCTTCATGATGTTGTTCTATCCTGAAGAATCTCGTGGTTTAGCACAATGGGGCGCGGGTTCTTTAGTACAAGAAAGTTGGCGAGACTCCTTATGGTTATTTGCTCAAGCTATTCCAGCCTTAGTAATTATCGGTTTATTAATTCGCCCTCTCAGTATTCTTGCTCTTAATGACGCTAATGCCCAAAGCCTTGGCGTTCCTGTAGGTAAATTACGTTTTATTGGAGTATTGGTCGCTTCATTTCTGATTGCTGCTGTAGTTTCTGCCGTAGGTATACTCGGATTTATAGGCTTAGCTTCTGCCACGATTATTCGCCAATTCGGCATAAGAACCTTAAAAGCTCAATTAATTGGGGCTTTTATAATAGGAGCCATGTTACTTTCCATTACTGATCTTTGTTTACAATTATTAGCTCATTTTAAAGGAATCAAGCTGCCTACAGGCGCAGTTACTGCATTATTGGGAACACCTTTATTATTATGGCTAATGTTCCGCTCACTTGCTCATTCAGGCCGTGTTCAAAATCAACCACTAAAAACTTCCCGTCAGTCATATAAATACTTAGGTATGCTAGTATTAACTGGGTTAATTATATCGATAATATTTAGCCTTTATGTAGGGCAAAATTCCTCTAATTTGAATATCGCTGATGCTATTTATAATGGAAATATGGGATTATTAGAAATTCGTTATCCTCGTGTCTTAGCTGCCTTATCGGTGGGAATTCTACTTTCTATTGCAGGGGTCATTTTGCAACGTCTTACCTTAAATCCGATGGCAAGCCCTGAACTGCTAGGAGTTTCTTCTGGCACATCAATGGGCATTTTAGTCGTATTATTTTTATTCTCTACACAACAGTCTGAATATTTCTGGATAGCTGGCATTTTAGGTGCATTCATTGCGTTAATGCTACTAATGCTAATTAATCAGAAAAATGGAATGTTACCTGAAAAACTATTACTCACAGGAATCAGTTTATCTGCCTTATTTGATAGTTTACAGCGTATTGCTATTGCCAGTGGAGATCCTCGAGCTAATCAACTGATTGCTTGGACGTCAGGCTCAACACAATCCGTTGATGCTAATTTTGCAGTATCAGTCCTTATCATTAGTATTTTCTTATTAGTAATTAGCTTGCTTTTTAGTCGCTGGCTCGAATTACTAGCGTTACAAGCCCCTATGGCAAAAGCCTTAGGTCTTAATTTAAAACAAACTCGACTTATTTTGATTTTATTTAGTGCATTTTTAACCGCACTTGCTACGCTAATTATTGGACCATTAAGCTTTATCGGACTATTAGTACCACAAATTATACAAACGCTTGGTGTACAAAAAGCAAAAGGACAACTTTTAATTTCTGCCTGTTTAGGAGGATTAATTATGGTTCTCGCAGATTGGTTTGGACGACAAATTTTATTCCCTTATGAAGTACCCGCTGGATTAGTTGCTACTCTATTAGGGGGAACTTATTTCTTATTAATGATAAGAAAAATATAATTTATTTTAGGAACCAAATGAATATTTTTATTTCAACTATGAAACAATACCGCTGGCATTTTGTTGGGGTATTTATTCTTACACTTTTATTTAGTGGACTTGGCGTTGCTGTACTTGCCTTTATAAATGATAAGTTGATGAAAGCTACTGAATCTAAAGATTTATTACTTTGGGCCTTCATTGGCTTATTAATTTTATTCTTAATCACGTCTATTGTAGCCCAAATTAGTTTAACAACTTTAGGTCATAAATTTGTTTACTTAATGCGTAAACAACTCGTGAAACAATTATTAGATACTCATACTGAACGTTTAAATCAAATTGGTACAGCACGTTTATTAGCCAGCCTTTCTGGTGATATTCGTAATTGTACATTTGCATTTGTACGTTTACCTGAATTAGTACAAGGAACAATTTTAGTTATCTGTGCCAGTATCTATCTATTTTATCTTTCACGTCCATTATTCTTAGTCACTGCATTATGGCTAGGCGTGACAGTATGGATAAGTAATATGGCAGTATCTCGTGTTTATGGTCATTTAAAACAAGTTCGTGAAGCAGAGGATAAACTCTATAAACATTATCAAGCGGCTATTGATGGACATAAAGAATTAAGCCTAAATCGAGATCGTGCACAATTTTACTTTGAACAAGAATTAGATATTAGTGCTATCCAACAGCGTAATAATTCTATCCGAGCTGATAGCTATCATAGTTTCGCCAATAACTGGACAAATGTAATGGTATTAGGGGCTGTTGGTATTGTTTTCTATTTATCCTTAGCAAAAAGCTGGGCAAATTTAGAAACCGCAACTACCATTGCATTAACTATTTTATTCTTACGTACTCCTCTCATTTCTGCGGTAGGTGCATTACCCACATTATTATCTGCAAAGGTTGCATTAAATAAGCTATCCAATCTTGAATTAGTGGAATATCAAGAGGGCTTTAAAATTAAAAATATGCTCCCTAACAATTGGAAAGAAATTCGTTTTGAAAACGTCACTTATACTTATCCTAATATGAAAAGTGCGGTAAGTTTTCAATTAAAACCGATAAATATCACGATTAAACGAGGTGAAATTATTTTCCTAATTGGCAAGAATGGCAGCGGTAAATCTACTCTTTCAATGCTACTTGCGGGTTTATATCAACCTTCTAGCGGTAAAATTTTTATAGATGATATAGAAATTACAACAGAAAACCAAAGAGCATTCCAATCACAAATTAGTGCTATTTTTAGTGACTTCCATTTATTTACTCAACTGTTAGGTAAATCAGGATTTGCTGATACAACAGAAGTGAGTAAATGGCTTGAAACCCTACAGTTAGATAATAAGCTAAGCGTTGAAAATCATCGCTTGTCGACCACCAACTTATCTCAAGGACAACGTAAACGTTTAGGTTTGTTAGTATCCTTGTTAGAAGAACGCCCTTTATTAATTCTTGATGAATGGGCTGCGGATCAAGATCCAACTTTCCGTAGAACATTCTATCAAGTATTGCTCCCATTACTGAGAGCAAAAGGGCACACAATTTTTGCTATTAGTCATGATGATAGTTATTTCAATTTAGCAGATCGTCTACTATTAATTAGTAATGGCGAACTCCGAGAATTAGTTGGAGAAGAACTTGAAATTGCTAGTCATGATGCAGTAGAAAAATTAAAAAATATATAACCTTAGAGGATTATTATGAAAACATCTTTTCTTTATACTAGCGTAGCAAGTGCCGTACTTTTAGCTTTAAGTTCTGCTTATGCTACAGAAAATCAACCTGAACAATTAGAAACTATTAATGTCGTTACTGAAGGCTCTATGTTCCGTATGGGAGAGGTTCCCTTCCATCAAGCAAAATCCGCAGTAGCAATTACTCGTGACCAACTTGATGCTCAAAATGTAGATAAACTTGATGAAATAGCTAAATATCAGGCAGGTTTTGCAAATCAAGTTTTCGGCAACGATACAAATACTAACTGGTTCCGTGTTCGTGGTGCAGAAGTTTCACAAGCCGTAAACGGCTTACCGACATTCAGTTATGGCTTCTTTACACCTTACGTAGACAGCTTTGGTCTAGAAGCAATTGAAGTAACTAAAGGTGCTGATGCAATGACATTCGGTGCAGCACAATCAGGCGGTTTAGTTAACTATGTAACTAAACGTGCACACAAAGATCAAATTGGTCATGGTGAATTTAAAACAACTTTTGGTAACCATAATCAATATGGTTTTGCAGCAGATTACACTGGGGCAATGACTAATGACGAAAGTATTCGCTACCGAGTTGTAGCAAGCTACCTAGGTCGTGATGGTGACTGGGAGGGTACAGATAATCAAACGCTTTATATCGCACCAACATTAACTTGGGATATTAGTGACAAAACTCATTTCACTTTATTAACCAGCTATCAACGTGATCACGGCATCCCAAGCTCCAATTTCTTACCTCAAGAAGGTACATTAGTCGCGTCTCCAAATGGCTATATTAATCGTAATGCTAACTTAGGTGATAAAGTTAATGATACTGAAACTAACCGCCAATATAGTATTGGCTATGAGTTCAATCATGATTTCGGAAATGGTTTAAGTTTCGATTCTAGCTACACATATCGTCATATTCAAAATTACCATCGTGGTTCTTATGCCTATCCATCAGCTTATGCACCCGTTACTTGGGCTCCATTACCACCTAGCACTGTTGGTTATTCATTATCCCGTGGCGTAGTATTCAATGACGGTAAAGCCTTCTCTCATGCGGCTAATAACTATCTTACATGGAACTACAATAATGATTGGTTAAAAAATACTTTAGTTGTAGGAACTGATTACCGTCATAACAAAGTAGATGCACTTTATACATTATTTGGAAGTACATCAAATACAAATATTATGAATCCTTCTTTAGGTTGGAATCAGGCTCAAAATGTAAGTGCAGCTCCTCATACACAAATAACATCTCGCCAATTAGGTTTTTATTTACAGAATAGTGCTCGAATTGCGGAACATTATATTTTAGGTTTAGGTATTCGCCATGATAAAGCTGAACAAACTGAATATACAAGTACTCAAACGGTAAAAGATAATCATACTTCATATAGTGCCTCATTTATGTATGAAGCACCATTTGGTTTAAATCCATATTTCAGTTATAGCGAATCATTCAATTTACCCACAGGCTTAAGTGGCAACCAAAGCCTTTATGATCCCAATATCACTCGTCAATATGAATTAGGTTTAAAATACTTACCGACTTGGTTAGATGGAACGATCTCTGTTGCAGGCTTCCGTGCAAAAGATACTGGTGCATTAGTTGGTAATGGCTTGGGAGCAACAGTAAGTAGTTCCAATCCTATTTATCGTAAAGGTTTAGAACTACAAGCTGATGTAAACTTTACTTCAAATTGGAATGGTATCTTAGCTTATACTTATACTAAAGCTGAGGAAAAAAATACTGCGGGTGAAAAGACTCGTCGCCCATTAATTCCAACAAATATTCTTGCGACTAAAACTACTTATAATTTCACTGAAGGATTTTTAAAAGATTTAACTCTAGGTGCAGGCTTACGTTATATTGGTCATAGTGTCACTTCTAAAGGTTCATTATATTCACATGCTCGAGTACCATCAGCAACAGTCGTCGATTTAATGGCTCGTTATGCAATTACACCAAACTGGATTGCTCAAGTGAATATAGATAATATAGGTAATCGTCGTTATATCGCAGGCTGTGACTATTACTGCTATTATGGAGCTGAACGTCATGCTACAGTAAACTTTAGCTATAAATTCTAAAAAAGCTCACCGCACTTTTATTTACAAAATAACTCAATGGGTAGATTTATCTGCCCATTTTTAGTGGGTGGTTAATTCTAAGGTACTTAAAAAGTGCGGTAAAAAAATTAAAAATTTTGATAACAAAAAAGCCGTCAAATAAAAAATGACGGCTTATGTTTTAGAATGTGTAAAAAAGAAATTAAGCTTCTTGTTTATGACGTTCTGCAACTTCTTTTAATAGAGTTTGTAACTCACCAGCTTGATACATTTCTAAAATAATATCACAACCACCAATTAACTCGCCTTCCACCCATATTTGAGGAAAAGTTGGCCAATTAGCAAATTTAGGTAATTCAGCTCGCACATCAGCATGTTGTAGAATATCTACATAGCCAAATGGCACTTGACAATTTATTAACGCCTCAACTGCACGAGCAGAAAAGCCACAGGCAGGTAATTTTGGTGAGCCTTTCATATAAATTAAAATTGGATTTTCAGCAATTTGCTTTTTGATTTTCTCTAAGGTTTCCATGATGTTCCTTTACAGTAATAGAGTTTTAAAAGTGTGGCTATTTTAGCATAAGCTTTATATTCCACCAATAGTCCGACTAAAATTATCAACTTTAGTTTACCAACTACCGCCAGCTCCACCACCGTCAAAACCGCCTCCACCAAAGCCGCCGCCTGATGAACCTCCACCACCAAAACCGCCTCGAAAGCCACCACCTAATCCACCATCAATAGTAGTACCAAAACCTGCGGCATTACCACGGCGACGTTGTCTTAGTGCTTCTTGTAAGATAGCTTGTTCAAGCTGATGATTATTAGTTGGACTCACATAAGGACGTCTCCATCTAAGTTCACCAAAGAATACCACTAAAATAAACACCAAAATCATGAGGAAAGGAATAAATTTCTCAAATTCACTCTCTTCAATTTTATGAGGATCAAACTCGCCCTTACTCGCAGCAATAATATAATCTAAAGCGCCGTTAATGCCCTGAGCATATTGTTCCTGTTTAAAATTAGGTGTCATAACTTGACGAATTACCTGAGATATAAATGCATCAGGTAACGCACCTTCTAATCCTTGTCCTGTTGCGATAAAAATTTTATGATCATTTTTGGCAATCAACATTAATACACCATTATTAAGATGTTTACGTCCAATTCCCCATTTATCACCTAGAGCAAATGCATAATCAGAAACCTCATATTCTCCAGTCGTGGGAACAATCACAACAGAAATTTGTGAACTGGTTTCCTTACTATATTGAATGAGTTTATTTTCTAAATAATTTTTATCATTTTCTGATAAAGTTTTAGTGTAATCATTCACATAATGAAAAGGTGTTGGAGAGGCAGGAAAATCAGCCGCCCATACACTTATGCTCACAAAAATCAAACTAAAAATGACCGCACTTTTTCGTAAAACTTTTAGCATATCCATTATCTTAATCATTAATAATCACCTCATTTGGTAATTCATTCTGATCATCTGGCTTGATTGGGAAATGCTTTGCCAGTTCACTACCAATTCTTTCGATGATTGAAACAACACCTAAGGTATACTCACGTTGCTTAAAATGATCAATCATCAATTGGCATTGTTGTTGCCAAAATTCATTTCCAACATATTGATGAATACCTTCATCTCCAATAACTGAACATTGATGATCTTTATGAGCAATATAAATTAAGACTGCATTTTTTGCTTCTGTTTTTTCCATATCAAGTTGACTAAAAATGGCTAATGCTCTTTCTACACTTGATAAAGGCGTATCAGATTTAGGCATTGTTCGCTCAATATAAACTCTCAACTCAGCGGAGGTTTGCTGCTCTAATTTAATGATCGAGGCTTCAATTTGCTTTTTATCAAAAGGCATTCTTGAAAATAATGACATAGTAATACCACTTAATAACATTGCTGACAGATTAATACCAGCAAATGAAACAAAGGCACGAACATCTGCCGTGCCTATTTATTCATGAA
Organism: Mannheimia massilioguelmaensis; assembly: GCF_000940515.1. Classification (NCBI taxonomy): domain Bacteria; kingdom Pseudomonadati; phylum Pseudomonadota; class Gammaproteobacteria; order Pasteurellales; family Pasteurellaceae; genus Mannheimia; species Mannheimia massilioguelmaensis. The sequence goes on along the minus strand of NZ_CDQL01000008.1, from coordinate 168,091 downwards.
TAAACTATTTACCAAAATTTACTACTGGTGCATTTTCAGAACCAGCTGCTGATTTAAAGTAAGGTTTCTCTTTAAAACCAAAAATCATTGCCGCAATTTTTGTTGGCAATTGACGAACTTTTTGATTATAGATACGTGCAGCTTCATTAAATTTATTACGCGCAATATTAATACGATTTTCCGTACCTTCAAGCTGGGCTTGTAAATTCATAAATCCTTCATGAGCTTTTAAATCTGGATATTTTTCAACAGAAACTAATAAACGAGATAATGCAGAACCTACTGAATCTTGATTTTGTTGGAATTGGGCTAATTGTTCTTCTGTCATATTCGCTGGATCAATCTTAGTTTGAGTTGCTTTTGCTCTAGCTTCAATTACATTAGTTAAGGTTTCTTTTTCAAAATTCGCTTGACCTTGAACTGTATTAACCAAGTTTGGAATTAAATCTGTACGGCGTTGGTACTGAGATTCAACGTTTGCCCATATGGAATCAATCTCCTCTTCAGCCTTAACTAAACCGTTATAGCTAGACATTAAAGTAAAACCAGCAATTACCGCAATGATAATAATAAGGAGCCACTTTTTCATTTTATTCCTTCCCCAAATTTTGGATTTAAAATAAAAGACCTAAACAGTTGTTTAGGTCTTCATCAATTTAACTGCCGAGTAACCTATCAACTTTCGTTGATTTATTACCAACTCACGTTGATGTTAAACTCAACGATTATTTATTACCTTGTACAGATACTTCTACACGACGGTCTGGTGCTAAGCAAGCGATTAAGGCTTTTTTACCTTTCACTGCATCACATGTGTTACCTGTCACTGGGTTTGCTTCACCGTAACCTGTTGCTGAAATTGCATTTTGTGCAACACCTTTTGAAACTAAGTAGTTCGCTACTGTTTCTGCACGACGTTGTGAAAGTTTTAAGTTCGCTGCATCTTTACCAATACGGTCTGCATAACCTGCTACTGCTACTGATGGATTATTTACTTTTGAAATTTCACCATAAACGTTATCTAATGAAGTTGAAGCTTCAGGTTTTAATGTTGCTTTACCAAATGCGAAAGTCACATCACTGTTTAAAGTAAATGTTTTGTTAACTACTTCTGGAGCAACTACTGGGGCTGCACCTTGACCAAAACGGTAAGATAAACCTGCTGTTACTGCACCAATTGATGGTTGATAATCAATACGATCACCTGCTGCATCTTCAAATTTACCTACACGGTTAACCCATTGGTACTCAATACGTGCTGCTAATTCTGGTAAAATTGCATATTCAAGACCTGCTGCAAATACTGGAGATACTTTTAAGTCATGTGCTCTTTCTGAATTAAGATTGTAAGTTTTTACATCTGTACGAACTAATGCTGCACCAACACGAGCATAAGCATCTAAACCTGGAAGAACTTCATAGCTACCTTTTAAGCTTAAGTGTGCACCGTGTGCTGTTTGTTTAGCAACTGTATTGCCTTCTTCTTTATATTTAACACGACCAAAATCATCGTAACCTAATTCAACCGCTAAACCTAAATTATCACGATTTAGAATTTGGTAACCACCAAATACACCATAAGTTACAGAGTTACGGTTAAAACCTAAACCCGCTTCATCTGCTGTATATTTGATACCGTCATGATATGATGCCCAACCTGCTTTAGCACCTGCATAGAATGTATTTTCTTGTGGTGCTGCTTGTGCAACTGTTGTTGCTGCTAAACTAGCGATAGCTAATGCGATTGCAGTTTTTTTCATTTTGATGATCCTCTTAAATATTTTAGTCATCTTATTTAAAATTATTTATCAGCTATAATGCTGAATAAACACACCTGTGTTCTTATTTCTTAAGAACTAAACTTTGAAATAGATTTTCAAATAACTTAGTTTTAAGTGCTATAGTTAGGTTTCGAATTTGCCCAACATATCCTTTTGACAAATTCACATCTTCAAGCATAAAAGTTCAAAGTGTCTTTCAAAAGTATGCGTATTATCTATCATAAAAGTACAAAATCAAATAATTTTTTTAATTTATATAAATTTTTTATCAAAAAAATCTTATATATTCTAAATATTAACGTGAATAATTAGCCTCTTCAAGACATTGATAGTCTTATTTTTCTTAAAAATATACCGCACTTAATAAAAAAGACCTAAATAATTATTTAGGCCTTTTTAAAATGGTTAAGCAAGCTTACTTAATTACATTGTAGCTTGTTTGTTACCTTGTACAGATACTTCTACACGACGGTCTGGTGCTAAGCAAGCGATTAAGGCTTTTTTACCTTTCACTGCATCACATGTGTTACCTGTCACTGGGTTTGCTTCACCGTAACCTGTTGCTGAAATTGCATTTTGTGCAACACCTTTTGAAACTAAGTAGTTCGCTACTGTTTCTGCACGACGTTGTGAAAGTTTTAAGTTCGCTGCATCTTTACCAATACGGTCTGCATAACCTGCTACTGCTACTGATGGATTATTTACTTTTGAAATTTCACCATAAACGTTATCTAATGAAGTTGAAGCTTCAGGTTTTAATGTTGCTTTACCAAATGCGAAAGTCACATCACTGTTTAAAGTAAATGTTTTGTTAACTACTTCTGGAGCAACTACTGGGGCTGCACCTTGACCAAAACGGTAAGATAAACCTAATGCAACAGAACCAATATCTGGGTGATAATCTAATTTTTCACCATTTTCATCTTTTAGACGACCAACTTTAGTGATCCATTGATATTCTAAACGTAATGCTAATTCAGGAAGAATTGCATACTCTAAACCGCCCGCGAATACAGGAGATGTTTTTAGACTATGAGAATGTTCAGTACCATCCGCTGACATATCTTTTTTATAATCAGAACGAATTAATGCTGCACCTACACGACCATAAATATCTAAGTTATCTAATACAGGATAGCTTGCTTTTAAGCTTAAATGTGCACCGTGAGTAGTATGTTTACCAGTAGTATTATCTAAAGAGCTTTTAGTTTTTAAACGACCAAAATCATCATAACCTAACTCAACAGCTAAGTTATCAGTTATTTGATAACCACCAAATACACCGTAAGTAACATGGTTACGATTGACTGTATCTCCATTCTCTTCATCTTTTAATTGATTTACACCGTGATGGAAAGACGCCCAACCAGCTTTAGCACCAGCATAGAAAGTATTTGCCTGTGGTGCTGCTTGTGCTATTGATGCTGCGGCTAAGCCCGCGATAGCTAATGCGATTGCAGTTTTTTTCATTTTGATGATCCTCTTAAATATTTTAGTCATCTTATTTTAGAAATTTATCAGCTAATAAAGCTGAATGAACACACCCGTGCTCATACCTTAATAACCAAATCTTGAACTACTTTCTCAAATTATTTAGTTTTAAGATTCACTTTTTAGGCTATTAAGTTTGTCGAAGATATACTTTTTAACAAACTCATTTCCTCAATAATCAAAGTCTAAAGAAGCTTTAAAGTTATTTGTATTATCGATCATAACAACATAAAATCAATCATTTTTTTAAATAATGCTATTTTTTAAGCAATAAAAATGAAATAAGCTCTCTTTTAATGCATTGTTATAATTAATTTTTATGAAAAGAAAGAATGAATGAAATTAGAGGCTTTATAGAAAATAATAAAAGATAGAAAAGGCCTAAATAAAATTTAGACCTTTTATAAAAAGTTAAGCAAGCTTACTCAATTACATTGTAGCTTGTTTGTTACCTTGTACAGATACTTCTACACGACGGTCTGGTGCTAAGCAAGCAATTAAGGCTTTTTTACCTTTCACTGCGTCACATGTGTTACCTGTCACTGGGTTGGCTTCACCGTAACCTGTTGCTGAGATTGCGTTTTGTGCAACACCTTTTGAAACTAAGTAGTTCGCTACTGTTTCTGCACGACGTTGTGAAAGTTTTAAGTTCGCTGCATCTTTACCAATACGGTCTGCATAACCTGCTACTGCTACTGATGCATTGTTTACTTGAGCAATTTCACCATAGATGCCATCTAAAGTTGATGCTGCCTCAGGTTTTAATGTTGATTTAGCAAATGCAAAAGTCACATCACTATTTAAAGTGAAAGTTTTATTTACTACTTCAGGTGCAACTGGTGCGGTACCTTGACCGAAACGGTAAGATAAACCTGCAGTTACAGAAGAAATACTTGGTGAATAGCTATAAGCTACGCCGTCATTATGGTTGTTAAAGCGACCTACTTTATTTAACCATTGATATTCAACACGTAATGCTAATTCAGGTAATGAAGGTAAGCTATATTCTAAACCAGCTGCATATAATGGAGATACATGTAAGCTGTGCTCACGAACGCCTGTATCATGGTAGCCTTTATAGTCTGAACGAACTAACGCTGCACCAACACGAGCATATGCGTCTAAACCATCTACATAGCCAAAACCAATTGGATAGCTTGCTTTTAAGCTTACGCTTGCACCATGTGCAGTATGTTTGAAGTTAGTTGTACCTGCATTGCGATATTTAGCACGACCAAAATCATCGTAACCTAATTCTGCTGCTAAGTAATCAGTAATTTGGTAACCACCATATACACCGTAAGTTACAAATTTACGTTTAAAAGCATCAGTACCAAAATCTTTTGAAGCTGGAGAGTTGGTATCAGCAAATTGTCTTACATCTTCGTGAAAAGATGCAGAACCTACACGTGCACCAGCATAGTATGTATTAGCTTGTGGTGCTGCTTGTGCTACTGAAGCAACTGCTAAACCAGCGATAGCTAAAGCGATTGCAGTTTTTTTCATTGCATTATCCTCTTAATTTGTCATTAAATTAATTATAATGAAGTTTTCAGTATCTACTATTATAAAATAGTGGAACTAACCACATTATGCACAATCTTAACTGAAAGGTTCAAGATAAAATTGTTAGGGTTGAATTTATCATTACACAAATTCAAATACTTTTAACCCATTGGGCTGATAAGTGTCTCAATTATCCTAGCTAAAAAGTATAAAATCAAACTTTTATACCCTAATTGACTAAAAAACAATCTATTTGATTAAATAATATACACTCATTAATATTTATTGTAAACGTTTCAGTAAAATCTGAATCATGTTTATCATTCCAATTATTAACTAATATGCTAGAATCTTACTATACTCTTTCAAGCTTTCTACCTGATTATAAAAACGGCTACTTTTATGCTACCTTGTTTAGAAAATGTCCCAGCAATTACCCCTTTGATCTCTGACTTTTTACAAGATTTAAAAAAGCAATATTTTGAAGGTGATATTTGTTCAAATTACGCTGACCGCTTAAGCCTTGCTACTGATAATAGTGTCTATCAACAACTTCCGCAGGCTATTCTTTTTCCTAAATCTATTTCAGATATAGTAAAACTCACAAAACTCGCTCAACAACATAAATATCTTTCCCTAACATTTACTCCTAGAGGCGGAGGTACGGGAACAAATGGCCAATCCATTAATAATAATATTATTGTTGATCTTTCTCGTCATATGACTGGAATTTTAGAACTCAATATTGAACAACGTTGGGTAAGAGTGCAAGCAGGTGTCATTAAAGATCAGTTAAATCAATTTTTGAAACCCTATGGATTATTTTTTGCTCCAGAACTTTCAACTAGTAATAGAGCAACCTTAGGTGGCATGATTAATACTGATGCCTCTGGTCAGGGTTCTCTCCAATATGGAAAAACTTCAGACCATGTTTTAGGATTACGAGCAGTGTTGATTAATGGTGAGATTCTTGACACAAGTGCGGTCAAAACTGAAAAATTTTTAAATAATTTAGCACAAAAGAAAGTTAGCTTAACCAATAAAATTCTTCATGAAGAGATATTTAATCGCTGTAAAGAAAAACGTGAAGTGATTATCCGCGATTTACCTCAATTAAACCGCTTCTTAACAGGTTATGATCTAAAAAATGTATTTAATCAAGATGAAAGTGAATTTAACTTAACTAGAATTCTTACTGGTTCAGAAGGAACATTAGCTTTTATTTGTGAAGCAACTTTAGATCTTACACCGATTCCTAAAATACGTACGCTTATCAATGTAAAATATAGTTCATTTGATGCAGCATTACGTAGTGCACCTTTTATGGTACAAGCAAACGCACTTTCAGTAGAAACCATTGACTCTAAAGTCTTGAATCTAGCTAAAGAAGATATTGTTTGGCATTCGGTAAAAGATTTATTAAAAGAAGATGAGTTTAGCCCAATTCTTGGTTTAAATATTGTTGAATTTGCAGGTAATAATAAAAGTCTAATTGAACGACAAGTTCATACACTTTGTGCTCAACTTGATAGCAAGATCGCCAATCTAGAAGATAATATTATTGGTTATCAAATATGTTCTGATTTGCCTTCTATTGAACGTATTTATGCCATGCGTAAAAAAGCCGTAGGCTTATTAGGTAACACTAAAGGAGCAGCAAAACCGATTCCTTTTGTTGAAGACACTTGTGTTCCTCCAGAAAATTTAGCAGATTATATTACAGAATTTCGTGCTTTATTAGATAGCTACAATCTACAATATGGCATGTTTGGTCACGTAGATGCTGGTGTATTACATGTTCGTCCTGCATTAGATCTATGTGATAAGCAACATGTATTATTATTCAAGCATATTTCTGATACCGTAGCAGAATTAACTCGCAAATATGGTGGGTTAATTTGGGGAGAGCATGGTAAAGGCATCCGCTCTTATTATGGTGAAAAATTTTTTACCCCTGAATTATGGCAAGAATTACGTTATATCAAATTTTTATTCGACCCGAATAATCGTTTAAATCCTGGGAAAATTTGTACACCTTTAAATAATAATCACCCCCTCTATTCGATTTTATCACCTATGCGTGCCGATAATGATCGTCAAATCCCAGTGAAAATGCGTGAAGAATTTTCAGGTGCAATGAATTGTAATGGTAACGGACTATGTTTTAATTTTGATGTTCATAGTGCGATGTGCCCCTCCATGAAAGTTAGCCATAATCGTGTTTTTTCACCGAAAGGTCGTGCAAGTATGATTCGTGAATGGCTACGCTTAATGGCAAATGAAAATATTTCTCCTGAACAATTAGATTTTAGACAAACACACATCAAACATTCAGAACTTATTGAAAAATTTAGAAATACTATCAATAAATGGCGTGGTAAATATGATTTTTCTAATGAAGTAAAAACCGCAATGGATACTTGCTTAGCTTGTAAAGCCTGTGCAAGCCAATGTCCAATCAAAATTGATGTACCTAGTTTCCGTGCAAAATTTTTCTATTTTTATCATCAACGTTATGTGCGTCCGCCAAAAGACTACATTGTGGCAAACTTAGAGCTTGTAGCACCTTATATGGCTAAACAAACAAAATTCTTTAACTTCTTTATGAATTCACGATTTGTGAAAGTAGTTACCGAAAAAACCATGGGAATGATCGACATCCCACTACTCTCTGAGCCAAATCTACAACAACAATTAGTTGAAATTGGTTATCAAGGTAAAACTTTAGAGCAATTAGAAAATTTATCTTCTACTGAAAAATCAAATATGTTGCTAATTGTTCAAGATCCTTATACTTCTTACTATGATGCAACTGTGGTCGCTGATTTTGTCGAACTCTGCCAACGGCTTGGTTTCAAACCTATACTTTTACCTTTTAAACCTAATGGTAAAGCTCAACATATTAAGGGATTTTTAGGGCAATTTGCTCGCACAGCCAAAAATCAAGCTGAATTCTTAAATCGTATGGCATTATTAGGCTTACCGTTAGTGGGAATTGACCCAGCTATTGTGCTTTCTTACCGAGATGAATATAAAGAAATACTACAAGCACAACGTGGTAATTTTCACGTACTCACCGCTCATGAATGGTTAACCAGTCAACTTGATTCAGTGTTAATCAAAACTGCGGTAGAAAATTTACAAAAATCCAACCGCACTTTGAATACGCATGAATGGCATTTCTTTCCACATTGTACAGAACAAACCTTTATGCCCAATAGCCCAAAAGAGTGGCAACAAATTTTCATTGCATTTGGTCAGCAGCTTAAACTAGAAAAAGTAGGCTGTTGTGGTATGGCGGGAGTATTTGGCCACGAAATCAAGAACCAAGAAATGTCTTGTGATATTTATAATAGCTCTTGGGGAGCAAAATTGACTGGTAAAAATACCGAGTACTGTTTAGCAACAGGATATTCCTGTCGTAGCCAAGTAGCCCGCTTAGAAGGTCAAGAATTAAAACACCCTGTTCAAGCTTTACTTACTCTTTTTCATTAAACATAAAAAAGGTGATTCAAATGAATCACCTTATTCTATTTTAAAATACCTGATAATTTAAAAAATCGTCGATAAGCCTCTGCTTTTTTATCTAAACTCAATGGATAAGCTCGTGATGTGGAAGGGACTCGATAAAGTTTTAAGTCTCTACCTTCAAATGGAAAATCAATATATTCATTGGTTTTCGGCTCTTTTAATTTAACATCAGGAAGCAACGAAAATAGTGCCTCCGTAGCTTTTCCTCCCGTGGTAAATAACCAACGCACATGAGGAACTTGCTTGAGTACTTCAGATAAATTTACTGATTCTACAATTTTTAGAAATTTATCTGATGCATTATTTTGTTCCCGAATTGCTTTTATTACGGTCGGGCAAGAAGCAATTCCCTGTGCATTTAGAAACGCCTTTATACGCTCGGCATCAAAACGTTTCTCTCCTTTAACTTGAAAATATTGCTTATCGTTAAAAAACACTAAACCATAAATTCTCCACATATCATTTTGAAAATTAGGATAATGAAATTCCATGCAACGTTTTTCTGATTTTGGAGGAAAGGTTCCCATCATCATTACGGTCGCATGAGCAGGCAACACAGGTGGGAAAGGATGTGTTTCAATTGTTGGTGTGGATATTATGTTATTCATCTTAAGAAATTACTGTTTGAGGTGAGCTGACTGGCTCACCCAATAAACAAAAGTGCGGTCTGTTTTAAGAAAATTTTATTTTGGTTCTTGAATATTTGCTAAATCAGGATAAGCGTTTTTCATTGCATCTTTAAATTGATTGTCCCAATGAATAAAATACCATTGTTTGTTATCTTCAATACCTAATAAATAAGCCTTACCCTGTTTTTGTTTACCATTAATATTGACATCATAATAAGCAGGAATAAACGCATAATCACGCACTGAAGTCTTGCCTGAAATCGCTTTAGTTAAATCATACCCATAAGAATTAGTCCGTAGGCTTTTCACAGAACTTGTTGCTAAATTCATCAATGACAATTTAAATGTATTTACATCCATCCCCGCTTGACTAGCCATTCTTTCTAATAATCTCGGTGGTGCTATGTTTAATACGCTATTCCATTGCTTTTGTTGGAATGATTGTTCTAAATAGCCTAATTGTTTTTCAATTAAATGTTTATCATTTGAAGATAAATTTGCCATAGTAGGAAATGTGGTAATACTCAATAATAGACTTAATAATAACTTTTTCATTACACTCCCTTCCTTAAAAATAAGTGAATTAACTTGTCTGCAGCTCAATAAGACTCTCTATAATGACCATATTTTATGATCGACGCCTAAACGAAGCATTAGACGTTTAGCCCACATTTTAGTTCAGCAAAAATAGGATGGCAGATTAAAAACGTTTTTCAAACCATAACCCAATTTCATGGTTATTGTAACTATACAACCAATCTACATTAGATTTTACTTGAGTTCGACTTAGACTAAGCTGAGGAGTAATACCATAAAAACTCAATTTAGGGAATTTTAAATTTGCAGAATAAAGATATTCTTTATCATGACGTTTTTCTGATAATAATTCACTATATTGACGATAATCAGTTTTTCGATAATTTACACTTAAAGTTAGATCCAATCCGATATCAAAAGCTTTATTAATCCCTAACCGTATTCCTTTACGTTCATATTGATCAGATTTATCTTCCGTCCCATTTTTTTGTAAATAATCTAGCCCACCAAAGACAACCCAATCATGAGGCAATGCATAAGCACTAAATAAAAAAACAGAAGCAATATTACCATTATATATTTTTAAATTATGTTCTCGATAACGTTCATTTTTATAAGATAAAGTAAAAGAAAAATAGGCATCATCTCCAATATCTTGTGAATATTCTGCTTGAATCCCTTGGCGAGTAGAATACCATTGATTATTACTATAACTAGCTTCTGATAAAGGATAAATATCAACTTGATGATGTTGATTTTTATAGCGATAACCTAACCCTAGTGAGAAATAATGTTCATTATAAAAACTATGATTTTGAAAAAACTCTCCATTTGCAGAGCCTTTAAACATTATGCCATGATGATTTTTTATAGCCGTATATTTATTCAATGCACCTTCAAAACCTAAACCATGAGATTTGATTACTTGAGGTAAATGTCTGATGGTGGTTATCTCTCCCCAAAATGGCGTATTCACAATCCATTCAGTTGTCTTATTCGCAGACTGATTCAAATTAGAGTGATAAATAGCTCCTAAAGAAAAACTTCCATGCCAATCTTCTCGTTTATCAAGAGATAACTGAAATTCATTAACTTTTTCCATAAGACTTTGGGACTCAGATAAATTAATTTCAGAAAATAATTGGTAGGATTCTTTATTTTGATAATCAAAAAAATATAAACGGGCAAGATCAAGTTTCCCACGTAAAAAATCATTATCTGTTTTTAGCAGTTTTTCATAAAGCTGAATCGCTTTTTTAGTATCTCCACGATTAAAAGCAATATTGGCTAAACTGAAAGTAATCATTCCTTCCTCTGCCTCAGGCATGGTTTGATAAATAGCTAATAAACGCTCAATATCATCTGTTTGTTTATGATTAATAGCTAAAAAAAGTGCGGTGAGGACTTCTTCAATATTATTGCCAATCCCAATTTCTTGATGATTAATCATCATCGTCGTTAAAAACTGATCTTTTTCAATAAGTTGCTCTTCTTGTGCTTTTTGTTGTTGCTCTACTTCTTGTTGCAAACGAAATTCAGTATCTTGATTATCAGCTAATGCACCACTACAAAAAAATAATAAAAATAAAAATCTATAGTCCATATCTATCCTAATAAAAAAGGCTTGTGATACCTCCCGCAAGCCTTTATTGTTAATCATGTTAGGCTATTTCTTTGTACCACCAAAAGCAGTATTTAAGCTTGGTTTTTTGCTAAATTCAGCAATACCCGCTAATCCAGCCGCATTATTGCCATAGAAGTGGCCTGATAATTTACCCTCGTCCTTACCATTTGCCACTGCGTTACCATCGATCGCTGAATTCTTAATCTTAGCATCCATATTAATTGCTAATTTAGAGCTTGCGATTGAACCTTTCAATGTTTTTTCCGTAAAGTCAGCAGTTAAGTTTCCTTTTAATATTTCTGTATTGGCATTGACATAGTTATTAATTCCTTTTACATCATAATTTGCCTTGCCAGATTGAGGCATAGTCACAGTTTCAGAACCCGCATAATATACACTATAATTTTTACCTTCTTTAGCAGGATCTTTACTATAATGTGGCACATCCGCCCAATCTCCATACCACACATCCATATTGCCGACTTGTTTAAATGACATTCGACCTAGGTCTTTATGTTCTGGCATTTTCGAGGTTATCGTTGGAATCTTATAAAGTTTTGCGACTACTACACCATTTCCATCACGTACAGCTGTGCCACTTAACTTAGAAATCCATTTATCCGCTTTTTGTGCCATTGTTGAAAAGGCTTGCTCTTTATTTACTGCATTATTTTTATCCTTACTAATCGCACTATAATTAACTTTTAATGCTGCTTTGCCTTCATCAGTGGCAATATTAATAGTTTTATTATGGCTTTTATCTGTAGAAGCCACCATGCCTGTTACCGTAGCTTGAGCAAAAGCAGCTGTGGATAAGAATAATACTGCAATTAAGGTATGTTGAAATTTCATTATATTTCTCCTTATCAATTGAGATTAGGTGTAAATCACTGAATGCTATCCCTTCTAATTATCAAGAAGGTTTGCTTATCCTAGCACGAACCCATACAAATACAAATGATTTTCATTATTATTTAATTAAAAGCTTGCTGTCAGTCCTAACTTGATCGTTCTACCTGGAGCCGGCATAGATGAACGTGCAATTGGGTCTAAATAGTAACGATCTGTTAAATTAGTTGCGATAAGATCTAAAGATAAATTTTCATTCACTTTATAATTTGCAAAAGCATCTACCACAAATACTGGTTGCCAGCGTACCGTACTAAGGCTATAAGAACCTAATCCTGCATCACGCATAGATTTTTCATAAGTATCTTTTACATTAGAATGATATTGCAATCTTGTACCTAAGGTCAGTTTTTCATCAAAAAAACGTAATCCTAAATTAGAGGTAATTGAATATTGAGGTAGAATCATATTTTTTAAGAAACCAGTACGTCGTCCCCCATTCACACATTCAGGGGTAGATTCAAACTTCCAAGTTTTCTGATTAAATGCAAATCCACCTTCTTCAAGGGCACTATCTTTATCACATAGTTTATTTTTCAAGTTATAAGTCATACCAAAGTCAGCAAAAAAACGACCTTGATCGTATCTAGCTTGTAACTCTAACCCAGCTAATGTACGCTTATCATACTGTTGCGTTTCATAAAACTCATTGCGATCAAAAATATTTTTTGTCACATTATGAAAATAATTAAGACGAAAATCGGCTCGTCTTGCCCCACTAAAAATTCCTCTCAAATCTTGTACATAACCCAATTCAAAATTTTTACTATGCTCAGGTTTGCGTTTAATTAGCGGCATAATATTATTGGTGGAATAACCTATTGTATCTTCAAAAATACTTGGCATACGTTTACTTTCGATATAGCGAGCATAAATACGCATATTATCAGTAAGTAAAATCGTGACACCTAAAGCAGGGGACCAAGCATGATCTCGGCGTTCTGCTTTTTTCATAGCTTGCCATTGTGCTTCTGTTGGTATTTCTTTTATTTCACTCCAATCCCTTACATCAACAACTTTTCTGTAATCAGCAGGCCCCTCGTGAAGGAATCTATCTACAACATTGCCTCCAATATCCACACCTTTTTCATTCCACATTTCTTTGTTAAGGCGACCATCCATCACAGGAGAATGCTCTGCTTTAAAGTGTCCATCAGCATCTCGATACCAAAGTTCACTTTTCTCTACATATTGGTCTTCAATAGAATAATTCTCATAATATATAAATTTTTCTTCTGTAGTCATGCGGTTCCATTCGCCTCCCTTTGCTACTGCAGATGCATACAATGCTCGCTCCTCTGGAGTAAAGCTTTTTAACTCTTTATAAGTCACTGGCATTGCCACAATATATTTCACATCTTCACGTTTTTTATCTTGTAGACGTTTGCGTAAACCATCATCACGGGATTTATAATGGGTATATCTTGCCCCAGCATTTAAAATTAACCAATCAGTTGGTGCATATTCAAAATTGAATCCTGCATTAAATTCATTACGTTTTCCATAACGTGGAGTAGAAGTAACTTCATCACTAGGCTTACAAATTCTTGGATCAACCTCAGCACAACGATCCATCCAACCTTCAAGCAAATGATATTTTTCTCTCATTTCATAAACATTAGAACTTTGTAAGGTTTCATGGCGATAATTTGCCATTACTGATAAGCTTAGATTATCTGCAATTTGGAATTTATTACTTCCACTCAGCCCCCAGTAATTATCTTTCGAATATTGTGCTTGTGCCTCTTGAGTATTAAACATACCATCTATGTTTTTAGTTTTATTCGGCGATTCATTATATTTTTTCCATGCAGCTTTAATTTTATTCATAAAATTAGGATCGCCACGCGGATCATCCTCCCTTCCTGAACGATAATACTCATAGAATATCTCATTCACCGAATCGCTAAAGTCTTTATCATAAAACATAATATCGCCAGGTGAACCACCTGCGGTATTAGTTTTTGATTTATTCCATAACGCCCATACTCCAAAATTTAAATCCAGCCATTTGTTATTTTCAGGGTTATAATTAAATTCTGTACTTAATGCCGTTTGTTTAACATGAGCTAATGGCCATTCCAAGACGCTCCCCTGTTGCCATGAAGTTAGATATAAACGAGAAGGCATAATGTCACCAAATTCAATATTGGAATGACGTAAACTAAAATTGACATTCATATCTTTAGTCAAATTATATTTTCCTTTACCTAACCAAGATTTCGATAAGTAAGAAGTATTTGGCACTTCATAGTTAGGATAAAAAACCACAGCCATCCAAGGAATATAAAAATCATCAGTGGCACTCATAATTTTTTTGGCATCAATGGTATCACCACCTAATTCCAGAATATCTTCTAATTTTTGTCCTTCTGCATATTTTTTACCGCCTTTTTTACCAGAATAATAATTGCCTTTTTCGCGATAAGCATAAGCCATTAAACCTTCAAATTTATCTTCTTTATAGGCAGCCGCAAGGCGATAAGCATTATCATGGAAGAATTTATTACGGCCTCCAGAACGAGGGGGATGACGATCAGAAACACGAAATAGCACGGCATCATAACCCATTTCACTTTCTTCAGGATGGGCTGATTCACGATAATCAACGCCAATACGGAATGGGTGAGGACGATTTTTAATCGAATTATTTGAGGTCTCAGCTTTTAATTCAACGCCAAATTTATTACCAGGCTTAACAATATCATCAACTTCTAAAGTCGTGAGCTTCACCGTTCCTGCCGCACCATTACGTAAGTTACGATCAAGGCTTGGACCTTTCTCAACATTAACGGAGCTAATCAGAAATGGATCCACATAATTACGACTACCAACACCCGCAATCCCACGCCAAACGGTTATAGCTTGTTCAGTACCATCTACCAACACAGGTATTCGTCCTTGCCCTGAAACACCTCGAATATTAGGATCTAAAGCGCCACTATTTCTCGAGTCCGCACTATACACACCAGTCACCCCAGATAATAAATCTGATACACTATGTGCTTGATAAGTTTCAATTTCCTTTTTACTTTTATATTCAACGACCTGATCTTTTAAAAATACTTGGTCTTTACCTTCTTGAGCTTTATTTTCTGCTTTATCTTGTACACGAATGGTTTCTAATGACTCCATAGATGCTGTTTCAGCAAATGCTGTATTACTAAGCAATGCCCAAAGTATAGCTAATGCTGCTGAAGTTTTACTTTTCACTTTGATTTCCTTACCTTAATATATATACTAATAATAATGATTATCTTTTAGATTAGGTATTTTATATTAAGAAATAAAGTTTTCAATTCTTATCCTAGCTATTACGTTTAAATGTGATCCTTATCACAAAATAAAAAACCGCACTAAAAAGTGCGGTCTTGATTTAAGAAAAATATTTTAGTTCAATGCGGTCAAAATATCGTTTACACGTTCTTTAGCATCCCCAAACAACATTTGAGTATTTTCTTTAAAGAACAATGGATTTTGCACACCCGCATAGCCCACTGCCATTGAACGTTTGAACACAATTACGTTTTGAGCTTTCCATACTTCTAACACAGGCATGCCTGCAATAGGGCTATTTGGATCTTCCATGGCGGCTGGATTAACTGTGTCATTCGCACCAATAACTAAAACCACATCAGTATCTTCAAAATCATCATTGATCTCATCCATTTCTAATACGACATCGTAAGGCACTTTTGCTTCAGCTAATAACACATTCATATGACCAGGCAAACGACCAGCTACAGGATGAATACCAAAACGTACATTAACTCCTCGTTCGCGTAATTTTTGTGTTAATTCAGCCACAGGATACTGCGCTTGCGCTACTGCCATGCCATATCCAGGAGTAATGATAACGGAACTAGCATTTTTCAATAATTCAGCGGCTTCTTCTGCGGTGGTTTCACGGTGTTCGCCCTGTTCTTCATCAGATGTCACGACAGGATCATTACCAAATCCACCTGCAATAACGCTAATAAATGAACGATTCATCGCTTTACACATAATATAAGAAAGAATTGCCCCAGAAGAACCCACTAATGCACCAGTAACAATCAATAAATCATTATTTAACATGAAGCCTGCTGCTGCGGCTGCCCACCCTGAATATGAGTTAAGCATTGAAACAACCACTGGCATATCTGCACCACCGATTGATGCCACTAAATGCCAGCCAAATGCTAGAGCAATTGCTGTCATTAAGAGGATTGGGAAGATATTTTCTGGATTATTTAAAAATGCAATCATTAATAATGCAGAAACCACTAATGCAGCCAAATTAAGTTTATGGCGATGAGGTAACATTAATGCTTTAGAATTAATCTTGCCACTTAATTTACCAAATGCCACAACAGAACCCGTAAAGGTTACTGCACCGATGAAGATTCCTAAAAATACTTCAACATTGTGAATATTAGCTAATACCGCTTGTTCCGATAAAAATACTGCTCGTGCAGCATCATCTAAATTAGCGGGAATATCTGCCACCTCATGCAAACCAAAGCTATTGAAACCCACTAATACAGCGGCTAAACCTACAAAGCTATGAAGAATTGCCACTAATTCTGGCATTTCTGTCATTTCCACTTTAAGTGCTTTACGGATACCTATTACCGCACCAATTGCCATAGCAATAAGAATCCATAACTGACCTTCTGTTGATGGTCCAAAGATCGTGGCAATTAATGCAATCGTCATACCAACGATGCCATACCAACAACCTGCTTTTGCTGTTTCATGTTTAGAAAGACCAGCTAAGCTCATAATAAAGAGTATTGCCGCGACAATATATGCAGCTTGTACAAATCCGACTGACATTACTTCTCTCCTTAACCTTTTCTAAACATTGCAAGCATACGTTGGGTAACTTTAAAGCCACCAAAAATATTGATACTTGCTACTAAAATTGCAATAAATGCAAGAATACTCACAAAGAAACCACCTTGGGCAATTTGTAGTACTGCACCGACAATAATGATCCCTGAAATCGCATTCGTCACCGCCATTAAAGGCGTATGCAATGCATGACTAACATTCCATACCACGTAATAACCAACAAAACAAGCTAATACAAAGACAGTGAAATGAGACAAAAATGCAGTTGGCGTCACTGAGGCTAGCCATAAGAATAAAATACCAACTAATGCCATCACGCCATATTTGATACGAGGATCTACCGTTTTTTGTTCTTTCTTCTCAACTTGTGCAGTAGCTACTTTTTGTTGTGGCTGAGCTGATACTTTAATTGGTGGTGCTGGCCATGTTACTTCACCATCACGGATTACTGTGACACCTCGTAATACCACATCTTCAAAATTAATATCAATTTGACCATCTTTGTTTGGTGTTAATAGTTTCAATAAGTTAACTAAATTAGTACCATAAAGTTGTGAAGATTGTGTTGGTAAACGACTTGGAAAATCAGTATAACCAATGATTTTAACCTGGTTATCCGTAATGAAAATCTCACCAGCTTTAGTATATTCACAGTTACCGCCAGTCAATGCTGCCAAATCAACAATCACAGAACCGGGTTTCATTGAATCAACCATTTCTTTAGTAATTAAGCGAGGTGCAGGTTTGCCTGGAATTGCTGCCGTAGTAATAATAATATCCACTTCTTTTGCTTGTTCTGCATAAAGTTCCATTGCACGACGGTTAAATTCTTCAGACATGACTTTAGCATAACCATCGCCAGAACCACCTTCTTCCTTGAAATCAATTTCAAGAAAACTTGCTCCCATACTTTGCACTTGCTCTTTTACTTCAGGGCGAGAATCAAAAGCACGAACAATAGCACCCAAACTATTTGCCGCCCCAATCGCTGCTAACCCAGCGACACCGGCACCAATAACTAATACTTTAGCCGGTGGTACTTTGCCTGCGGCAGTAATTTGTCCAGTAAAGAAGCTACCAAAAGCATTTGCAGCTTCAATCACAGCCCGATAACCTGAAATATTTGCCATAGAAGATAAGGCATCAAGGGCTTGTGCACGAGAAATTCGAGGAACAGCATCCATTGCTAATACATTAATTTTCTTAGTCGCAAGTTTCTCCATTAACTCTGGATGTTGTGCAGGCCAAATAAAGCTAATTAAGGTTGCTCCAGATTTAATTTGTGCAATCTCGTCATCCGTAGGAGGATTCACTTTAAAAATAACATCTGCATTCCAAACATCCTGTGCCGAACCAACGCCCGCACCTGCTTCCTTAAAAGCTTGATCTTCAAAACTTGCTTTAAACCCTGCATCGTGCTCAACGATTACATCAAAGCCTAGTTTTAGAATTTGTTGAACAGTCTTAGGCGTTGCCGCCACACGACTTTCATTATCAAGCAGTTCTCTAGGTACACCAATTAACATAATGCTTCCTTCTAGTTGATGATAATTTTAAACGAGGAATTCTCGCCTAACTGATAATGACTATAAGCCAATAAGACTAATCTACCATTTATTTGATAAAAATAAACCAAATTTTTAATAGCTTATATAAGATCATTGTATAACTCCCTAGTATTAAGAAAAAGCTAGATTTTTATGTACATCTGACAACACAAAGTGCGGTTCAATTTTGTAAAATTTTAAATCCTCTACAAACTAGCTTTATGATAGACTAGATTTCAGTTTTTATTAGCTTATATATATAGGATATTTTTATATGCAATTCCCTTTTCTTCAATCAGCAACCTTAATTCGTCGCTATAAACGCTTTATGGCAGATGTTGAACAAGCGAATGGTGAGAAACTTACTTTACATTGTGCAAATACGGGAGCAATGACTGACTGTGGAGAGAAAGGCGATATTGTTTGGTACTCAGATTCTAAAAGCACTACGAGGAAATATCCTTGCTCTTGGGAACTAACTCAACTAGCAAACGGTAATTTAGTGTGCATTAATACTCATCGCTCCAATCAATTAGCTCATGAAGCACTTACAAATAAAGTCATTAAAGAACTTGATAAATACAGCGAAATTTATCCTGAAGTAAAGTATGGCGAAGAAAATAGTCGAATTGATTTTTTATTGAAAGGTGAGGGACTGCCAGATTGCTATATGGAAGTGAAATCAATTACCTTCGTGAAAGGAACATTAGGTTTATTTCCCGATGCAGTAACCACTCGAGGACAAAAACATATACGTGAATTAATGGCGATGAAAGCTCAAGGACATCGAGCCGTATTACTCTTCACAGGCTTACATGATGGATTTGATCATTTTAAAATTGCTGAATTTGTGGATCCCGAATATAACAAACTTTTTAAAGAAGCACTTGCTGTTGGCGTTGAAGCTTATGCATATGCTGGTAAATTTAATATTGTTAATGGTATTCCAGATAGCCTTTCTCTCACTCAAGCTGTACCTTTAATTTTATAATGAAATTTTTAGGAATTATTCTCATTTAATTGTTGACAATATATTTGATAATAATTATCATAAGCATCATTCAAACAATAATAGATAATCACTCCAACATTCAGGCGTTTCCACCCCCACAACGGAAACGCCTTTTATTTTTCCGTTTTTCTTTATATTATAAATAATTGATAATTATTTGCATTTAATTGTTGACAAGTTAAATGATAATGATTATCATAAAGACACTCAAACAATAATAGATAATCACTCCAACATTTAAGTGTTTCCTCCCCCACAACGGAAACACTTTTTTTTTATTCTCAATTTGAGAACCTCAGAATTTATCTACAAATTTCAAATAATCTGTTAAAAACGAGTGTCTAGTCTTTTCATTTCCTCAATAATCACTATAATGCTATGTTCTATTTACAAATATTATGAACCTACACAGGAATTGACAATGACTGATATCAATGTTGTTCTCGCGGAACTAAAGCGCGGTGTTGATGAAGTGCTTTCTGAAGCAGACTTAATTGAAAAATTAAAAGAAAACCGTCCATTGAAAGTAAAATTAGGCGCAGATCCAACTGCACCTGATATTCACTTAGGTCATACTGTTGTATTAAATAAATTACGCCAATTCCAAAACTTCGGTCATGAAGTGATTTTCTTAATTGGTGACTTCACTGGTATGGTTGGCGATCCATCTGGTAAGAATAAAACTCGTCCGCCATTAAGTCGTGAAGATGTATTACGCAATGCAGAAACATATAAACAACAAATTTTCAAAATTTTAGACCCGCAAAAAACGCGTATAGTATTTAATTCTGAATGGCTAGCTCAGTTAGGCACTGAAGGCATGATTCGTTTAGCTTCCAATTATACGGTTGCACGTATGTTAGAACGTGACGATTTTAAAAACCGTTTTAATTCACAACAACCCATTGCGATTCATGAATTTATCTATCCTCTATTGCAAGGTCATGACTCTGTTGCTTTAGAAGCAGATATTGAATTAGGTGGTACAGACCAAAAATTCAACCTATTAGTAGGTCGTGAATTACAAAAATCGGCAGGAATGAAACCACAAGTTGCCATGACACTTCCATTATTAGTAGGTTTAGATGGTGAGAAAAAAATGTCTAAATCATTAGGCAACTACATTGGTGTCACTGAAGCACCAAGTGAAATGTTTGGTAAAATTATGTCTATTTCAGATGATTTAATGTGGGATTGGTATAATCTACTTTCATTCCGTCCATTAGCTGAAATTGCACAATTGAAACAAGAAGTTCAAGATGGACGTAATCCACGTGATGTAAAAATTTTATTAGCTAAAGAAATTATTGCACGTTTCCACAGTGAAACAGATGCAAATGTTGCTGAACAAGAATTTATTAACCGCTTCCAAAAAGGTGCAATCCCTGATGACATGCCAGAATTTACATTTAATGCGCCTATTGGTATCGCTACATTATTAAAAGAAGCAGGATTAGTATCCTCAACTTCTGAAGCAATTCGCTCTTGCCAACAAGGTGGCGTAAAAATCAATGGTGAAAAAATTGATGATGTAAAACCTGATGCTGAGAAAGGCACTAATGTATACCAAGTAGGTAAACGTAAATTTGCTAGAATCACGGTTAAATAATTAACGCTATAAAAAGAAAAGGTATTTATGCTGTCGTAAATACCTTTTTTATTTATTAAATAACTTATAAATTCACCATTCGACTTGGGCGAATTACATTATCTAATCCAATTTCAGCTACACCTAAAAATTGCTTTTGAGGTGAAAAAAGTCTTACCTGACCATTCAATTTTTGCTCATTAATAAATTTTACTCGTTGACCAAAACTCACCGATTTTGTTTGTTCTTCTGTAAGCATAAGCTCTGGTAATTTAGAAACGGCACTATCAACTGGAAGTAAATAACTATCTAAAATTGATAAGTCATTTTGTTCAGCTAATTTTTGCAATTGTTCCCAAGTAATCATTGAATGAATGGGATAATCTGACACAGCCGTACGCCTTAACATTGTCACATGGGCACCACATCCAAGATATTCTCCTAAATCATCCACTAAGGTTCTAATATAGGTACCCTTAGAGCAATGCACGTCTAAAACTAAATTAGGCGCATCATAACGAATAAAATTTAATTCAAAAATAGTTATGGGGCGTGCTTCACGTTCTACAGTAATTCCAGCTCGTGCATATTCATATAGAGGTTTACCATTATGCTTTAATGCAGAAAACATTGTAGGAACCTGCATAATCTCACCACGAAAGTGCAGTAATGCATGAATAATATCTTGTTCTGTGACATTTACAGAGCAAGTTTTAACGATTTGACCTTCTGCATCTGACGTATCAGTTCGCTCACCTAACTTTGCAATCACTTGATAACGTTTATCTGCATCCAATAAAAATTGAGAGAATTTTGTCGCCTCGCCTAAACAAATTGGCAACATTCCTGTTGCCAATGGATCTAAAGCACCCGTATGACCTGCTTTATTTGCCTGATAAATGCGTTTTACTTTTTGTAAAATATCATTAGATGACATACCTTGCGGTTTATCAAGTAAAAAAACACCATTAATATCACGTCCACGTTTACGGGGTCTCGACATTATTCTTCTCCGCTTTCATCATCGATATGACGTTCTTTATCGTGACGTACCACATTAGTCACTAAATTAGACATACGCATGCCTTCTACTAAAGATTGATCATATTCGAAACGTAGTTCTGGCACAATACGTAAACGCATTGCTTTGCCCACTAATGAACGAATATAAGGCGCTGCTTTTTCAAGCGCTTTCATACCTTGAGTAATAGCCTCTTCATCATTATTGAACAAGAATGTCACGAAAACTTTTGCATAGGCTAAATCTCGTGAAACTTCAACATCAGATACTGTCACCATACCTACACGAGGATCTTTTACTTCACGTTGAAGAATGACAGCAACTTCTTTTTGAAGTTCTTGAGCGACACGGTCGCTACGTTTAAATTCTCTTGCCATTGTATTTTCTCTGTTAAATTTGGCATTTTACTGCCTATTATATTAATTTAAATGGCACAGATTTAAGATCTGCGCCATTGATTAATTTGCTAAAGTGCGGATAAATTTTTAGAAATTTTGACCGCACTTTTAAAGATTAGATTGAACGTTTAACTTCAACCACTTCGAAGACCTCAATTTGGTCGCCTACTTTAACATCATTATAGTTTTTAACGCCAATACCACATTCCATACCACTACGGACTTCATTAACATCATCTTTAAAGCGACGTAGAGATTCTAATTCACCTTCAAAGATAACTACATTATCACGTAATACACGGATTGGATTATTACGTTTAATCACACCTTCAGTGACCATACAACCTGCGATTGCACCAAATTTAGGAGAACGGAAGACATCACGAACTTCTGCAAGGCCAATAATTTCTTGTTTAAACTCAGGTTGTAACATCCCGCTCATTGCCGCTTTAATTTCATTTAATAATTCATAAATGATTGAATAGTAACGTAAGTCAATATTTTCAGCTTCAATAATACGACGAGCCGATGCATCGGCACGAACATTAAAGCCCACCATAATAGCATTTGAAGCCGCTGCTAATGTAGCATCAGTTTCAGTGATACCACCTACACCTGAACCAACAATTTTTACTTTTACTTCATCTGTTGATAGCTCAGTTAATGATTGGCAAATTGCTTCCACAGAACCCTGTACGTCTGCCTTAACAATGATATTAAGTTCAGCGACATCACCTTCAGACATGTTACTAAACATATTTTCAAGTTTTGCTTTTTGTTGACGAGCAAGTTTCACTTCACGGAACTTACCTTGACGATATAAAGCCACTTCACGAGCTTTTTTCTCATCACGCACAACCGTTGCTTCATCACCAGCAGAAGGCACGCCTGAAAGACCTAACACCTCAACTGGAATTGAAGGGCCTGCGAGTGCAACATCTTTACCATTTTCATCTCGCATTGCACGTACACGACCGTATTCAAAACCACAAAGAACAATATCACCACGATGTAATGTACCAGATTGAACAAGGATAGTTGCTACTGGACCACGGCCTTTATCTAGGTAGGATTCAATTACGACACCAGTCGCCATACCATCTTTAACCGCTGTTAATTCAAGCACTTCTGATTGTAATAAGATAGCATCTAATAATTCATCAATACCTGTCCCTTTTTTCGCAGATACGGGTACAAATTGTACTTCACCACCGAATTTCTCAGAAATCACTTCATATTGAAGTAATTCTTGTTCTACACGTTCTGGATTTGCCTCAGGTTTATCGATCTTATTGACGGCAACCACTAATGGAGCACCAGCTGCTTTAGCATGTTGGATCGCCTCAATAGTTTGTGGCATTACGCCATCATCTGCTGCTACAACAAGAACAACAATATCCGTTGCCTTCGCACCTCGAGCACGCATTGAAGTAAAGGCAGCATGTCCCGGAGTATCTAAGAAGGTAATCATTTTACCATCAGCAGTTTCTACGTGATAAGCACCGATATGCTGAGTAATACCGCCAGCCTCGCCAGCGGCAACTTTCGCTTTACGAATATAGTCAAGTAATGATGTTTTACCATGGTCAACGTGTCCCATGATAGTGACTACTGGCGCACGTTGTACTTTTTCGGCATTTACATCACGATCTTCTAATACAGATTCTTCTAATTCATTTTCTTTACGAAGAATCACTTTATGTCCCATTTCCTCAGCCACTAATTGAGCTGTTTCTTGGTCAATCACTTGGTTAATGGTTACCATTTCACCCATTTTCATCATAAATTTAATGATTTCAGTTGCTTTAACTGCCATTTTATTGGCTAATTCTGCAACTGTAATGGTTTCACCAATGATAACATCTGATTTTGCTACTTGAGCAGGTTTGGTAAAGGCTTGTTGAATAGCACTACCGCCTTTTTTACCTTGTTTACCCTTACCACCTTTTGGTTGATTACGACGATTTGACTCACGCTCATTTTTAGTGCTTTCTTCTTCACGTCCGCCTTTTTTCGCTTTTACCACTTTATTTTTGCCACGTCCACGATTCTCGTTACGACGTTCCTCTTCATCTTCGGCTTCACGAGCATAGCTTGATGTCAAGTTGTAATCTGCAAAATCATCTGATAATTCAGCACTAACATCATTATCTTCGGCAATTGCAGCTAAACGTTTTGCTTCTTCAGCAGCTTTACGAGCCTGTTCTTCTGCCTTTTGACGAGCTAATTCATCTGCTTTACGGCGTAATTCAGCCTCTTCAGCTTTAATGCGTTCTTTTTCCAAGTCAACTGCTTTTACAGGCTCAGCTTTTGCTACTTCAACTTTAGCTGCCTCAGTTGCTTTTTTTTCAGCTTCAGCAAGTTTCTTCGCCTTTTCTGCTGCTTCTTTTGCGGCTTTATCCAATGCGGCCTGTTGTTGAGCTTTTAATTGTGCTTCCTCAGCTGCTTTTTTAGCCGCCATTTCAGTATCAATTTTACGAGATTTGCGTACTTCAACTTGTACCTTACCACCAGCTACGGTAGTTTTTGTTCTACGCTGTAAGCTCAGTTTCTTTGGTGCATTTTCGCTTTGTGTTTCTTTATCACTCATAACTTTTATCCTTATTCATCACCAAACCAACAGATATTACGCGCAGCCATAATCAACTCCGCTGCTTTTTCTGCACTTAGCTCTTCAATATCCGCTAAATCATCAACACCTTGTTCCGCTAATTCTTCAAGGGTTTTTATTTCTTTCTCTGCTAATTTGAATGCAATGTGACGTTCCATACCATTAAGATTTAATAATCTGTCTTCAATATGTGCTTGTTTTAATGCTTCTTCTTCAGCTAACGCTTTTGCTGTTAATGTATTTTTTGCTCGAGTTTGTAATTCTTCAACCAAATCTTCATCTTCTAGCCCATCAATTGCGGTTAATTCATTTACCGGAACATAAGCTAATTCTTCAAGACTTGAAAAACCTTCATCAATTAACAATTGAGCAAAATCTTCATCAATTTCAAGTGATGTCATAAATAAGTTTAAAATCTTATTGTCTTCTGCTTGATGTTTTTCTGTTAATTCATCAGAAGTCATCACATTTAATGTCCATCCCGTTAATTGGGTTGCTAAACGTACATTTTGACCATTGCGACCAATTGCTTGAGCAAGGTTTTCTGAATCAACAGCAATATCCATTGAATGATTATCTTCGTCTACTACAATTGAACTCACATCAGCAGGAGCCATTGCATTAATCACGAATTGTGCAGGGTTATCATCCCATAGAACGATATCTACACGCTCACCACCTAACTCATTAGTGATAGCTTGAACTCGAGCACCACGCATGCCAACACAAGCACCTACAGGATCAATACGTTTATCATTGCTTTTTACTGCAATTTTAGCACGTGAACCAGGGTCACGAGATGCTCCTTTTATTTCAATTAGCTCTTCACCAATTTCAGGAACTTCTAAGCGAAATAATTCTTCAATCATTACAGGTTTAGCACGAGTTACGAACAATTGTGCACCTTTACTTTCTGGATTAACTTTGTAAAGTACTCCGCGAACACGGTCACCAGGTCGGAAGTTTTCACGTGGTAACATATCTTCTCGTGTAATAACTGCTTCTGCTTTTGCAGGATCTTCTTTATTGCCTGTCAATTCTAAAATAATAGAATCACGAGTCACTTTTTTTACTGTTCCTGTGACAATTTTACCTTCTTCAGAACGAAATTGTTCAACCACTTTATTACGTTCTGCTTCACGAATTTTTGTACTAATTACTTGGCGAGCAGTTTGCATAGTAATACGGTCAAATGCCACTGACTCAATTTGATCTTCGACAAAATCTCCTAACTGAATCGTCGGATCTTCAAATTGTGCTGCTTCTAGAGTAATTTCTTTAGTTGGATTAGTGACATTTTCAACAACCAACCAACGACGATAAGTCTCAAACTCGCCGGTTTTTTGATTAATCACAACACGAACATCGATTTCTTGTTCATATTTTTTCTTAGTTGACAGTGCAATTGCACTTTCTAATGCTTCAAAAATCTTTTCGCGTGGTAATAACTTTTCATTTGATACTGCTTCTGCAGCTAATAAAATTTCTTTGCTCACTTTCGATTGCCTCTAATTAAAATTTTGGAATTACGTTTGCTTTTTGAATATTACCAAACACTAAAACTTGTTCTTGACCATCAACTATTAACGTTAACATATTATTATCAATTTTCTCTAACTTACCCTGCCATTTACGACGATCTAATACTGGAATACGTAAATGCAGTGACACATCTTGTCCAACATAACGTTGAAATTGATCTAATGTAAATAATGGTCGATCTAAACCAGGTGAAGAAACTTCAAGGTTATATTTATCAGCGATAGGATCTTCAACATCTAAGATTGCACTCACTTGACGACTGACATCCGCACAATCATCAACCGTGACACCGCCTTCTTTATCTATATATAAACGGACTGTCATAAAACGACCTGCACGTTGACATTCAATCCCCCAAAGTTCACAGCCTAAATCCTCTACTGACCCCTGAAGCATTTCTTGTAAATTTTGTTCTAATGTTGCCAAATTATTCTCCTGTAGAATTCATATTTACAATAAATTCCTATAAATTTAGATAGTTAAGCATTCCACACTCAAATTTTAGGTATAAAAAAAGGGCGTAATGCCCAGCTTTTACATTAAATTTTATACATAAAAAAACCCCTAATCATGATTGGGGTTCCTCACTGAGCCTATTATGCTTTACTACAATAAGCAAGTGGTTGCGGGGGCTGGATTTGAACCAACGACCTT
Organism: Mannheimia massilioguelmaensis; assembly: GCF_000940515.1. Lineage (NCBI taxonomy): Bacteria > Pseudomonadati > Pseudomonadota > Gammaproteobacteria > Pasteurellales > Pasteurellaceae > Mannheimia > Mannheimia massilioguelmaensis. Next base: position 140,874 of record NZ_CDQL01000008.1, on the reverse strand, counting down.
CGGGTTATGAGCCCGACGAGCTACCAAGCTGCTCCACCCCGCGTCCGAAATATGTGGCGTATTATAGACATAAATTTGACAAATATCAAGTTATTGAAAAAATAAATTAAAATGCTACCGCGCTTTCATCAAATCACCAGCGAATGCCAGAATTAATTCCAATACCTGCTCCACCATTATTGACGCCAAACCCACCACCAACAGAACAACTACTCATACAAGTCGCAATAATGATAAAAATAAATAATTTTTTCATATTATTTTCCTAATGTTTTTTAATTAAAGGAAACATATTTTCAAATAACCGATAAATCGCAATTAAATCCATTCTTGCAATAGGTTTGAAAGGCAACAATACATAATAAAGACAACGACTTTTTTCCACAAAATTTAAAACTTGTTGCCATAGTTGTGGCTCACAACATACACTACAGGTGTTAATCACATACTGAATTTGTTCATTGGAAATAGATTTTGTACGACAAACGCCATGTATAAAAATAAGTATATCACGTATTTTTTTCCATTCTAAATTTTGGCTATGTGATTGAGCTTCAAAATCCATAAATATAATTTGACCTTTTTCCCAAGCAATATCTCGTAGTGCGGGGCGACCATGAATTAAATTTCTTCGATGCAACTCTGTCAAACCATGTACTGCATCAGATAAAATTTGATTTTGCTCTTCAATATCTAATCCTAAATCTGCATTTTCAACCCATTGATTAATCGTTAATCCAACATCTTTTAGAACAAAAAAATTGTCACCTGAAAGCATTAACGTTGGCACTGGTGCGTGTTTTGCATTTAATTCTTTCAATAGGTTTAATTCATTTTGAAAAGCTTGTTTTGGATGTGGCTTTAATATTTTCCAAATGCCATGTAAAACTTCAGGTTGCTTAATCCAATAAAGTTGGTGATTAAACTCAAAGCGAAATATTCGTTCATTTCGATGCTCTTGCAATAATTTTTCAACATGCTGGGCAAACATAGCTTGCTCATCCGCTGTCATTTCTAACTCCTTCAGATTAAAATTTCTAAAATGCTACCGCACTTTGCTAAACCAACCTTAGACATTTACCCTACAATGAAAGGCTAAAGCAATGAACTTATACTGCTCTACACTGACTAATAGTAAAGTTTCTTGATCGGTTTATTTTAGCTTTTTTTAGGATATTTTTAAATTAAAGATTTTTATGAGGTTATCTTAATGTTGAGATCTAAATTAATATTTTACGCTACCTTTCTAATGACATTATTTTTTTCAATCACACAAGCTTATGCATTTTCAGTGAGTGAAGAAGAGATCAATGATTATTTAGCGAAAAAGGGTGAAATATCAGATCAAATTGGTTTACCTAATTTATTTGGTATGAATTATAAAATTCAAAACCTTACGACTAAAATTGGTCAGTCTGATTCTAAACGAGTGGAAGTAAGTGGCACACTTGATGGATTAATTAACCTACAAAGAAAAGCCTATGCAGGAAAAATTAATCTTACTATTGATACCATTCCTTATTATGATCCTAAAACGGGTTCAATCTATTTACGTGATTTACGGATTATTAATTGGTCAGGCTCTCCACAAACCTATATGGAAAAAATTGAACCTATTATGCCTTATCTTAATCAGAGTATTGCTATGTTAATGACAAACATGCCTATTTATACTTTAGATGAAACTAAACCTCGTGAAATGTTAATCAAAAAATTTGCAAAAGGCATTTCTGTTGAAAAAGGAAGAATCAGCTTAGAAACAGATATACTGTAATATCCCGATAATAAATTTAAGGCATATAAAATATGCCTTAACTTTGAACTTATTTATGCTCTCTAATCCGATTCCATAATCTTGGATCTAAACGTAATTTTAACAGTTTAGGATGTTCCATAATATTAAATACAGGTTCAACACCTTGTTTTGTTTGGCGATAATAATCTCGTAATAAAATCCATACGATAGGCGATAAAATAAGTAAAGCAATTAAATTGAGCATAGCCATTATCGCCATTACGGTATCCGCAAATGCCCAAACAATTCCTCCTGAATTTACCGCACCAAAATATACAAAGAACAATACCAATAATCTAAATAAATTGACAACAATAGGGTTATTTTTAATAAAACGCATATTGCTTTCAGCATAGGCGTAATTCCCAATAATGGATGAAAACGCAAATAACAATAAAATAAAGGCTAAGAAATGTACCCCAAACTCACCTATATGATATTGCAACGCTTTTTGTGTTAATGAAATACTTTTTAGGGATTCACTACCATAGTTGTCCGACAATAAAATAATAATGGCAGTACAACTACAAACTAAGATAGTATCAACAAAAACCCCTAGCATCTGTATAAGACCTTGACTCACAGGGTGTTTTACATCTGAAGTAGCTGCAATATTCGGTGCAGAGCCCATACCCGCCTCATTCGAAAATAAACCACGTTTAATCCCTAATAGCATGGCTTTAGACAGTACGGCACCAAAAATCCCTCCTGCCATAGCAGAAAAATCAAATGCGCTGCTAATAATTAAGTAAATGATAGAAGGCACTTTGTCATAGTGCATACCTAAAATAATCAAAGCGAGAATTAAATAACACAATGCCATCATTGGTACAATACGAGCCGAAAAACGACCAATTCGTTTTATACCACCAAAAATAATAAAAGAGGTTAGTAATACTAACAACAGCCCTACATAATGAGCATCCCAATCCCATGCATTACGAGTTGCCTCCACAATAGAATTGGATTGAACCGCATTAAAGGCAAAACCAAAGGTAAAAATAAGTGCTAATGCAAAAGCAATCGCCAATAATTTAGAGCCTACACCTTGTGAAATATAATAAGCAGGCCCGCCTCTAAATGAACCTTTAGCATCTTTAATCTTAAATAACTGTGCTAAAGAAGATTCAGCAAAGGCACTAGACATACCAATCAATGCAGTAACCCACATCCAAAATACAGCACCAGGTCCACCTAATGCAATCGCTGTTGCTACTCCACTAATATTACCCACGCCAACCCTACTTGCCAATCCCGTTGCAAAGGCTTGAAATGGTGAAAGTGAATCTCCTTGCGATGCACGCCCGAACCACATTTCACGAATACTATGTGGAAATAAACGTAACTGTACAAACCCTGTAGTAATTGTAAAAAAAAGCCCTACACCTAACAAGGTAACTATAGTCGCATTCCATAATGGCCCATCAAAATGTTCTACGAACCAACGAATTCCCTGTTCTATATAACTAATAAAATTCGAAAACATTTTAAATTCCTTAAAAGTCCTAATAAAAATAAGTAGTGAATTTTAATGATCAAGATTGAAATTACCAGTAAAAAATGATAAAAAAATAAAAACAACTTCATTTAGATGAATATTTTTCAATTAAAGAAGAATAAATAATCGATTTTTTAGAAAAAATAAAAAAGCAAGATAATAATCTCGCTTTTTATTATTAGTCGGTAAGAAACAATGCGGCGGCACCTCGTACACCACCAGAATCACCATATTTAGCTTTTTTAATCACGGGCACTTTTGCACTACGCATTAAATGTTTCGGTAAAACTCTCGGTAAGGCTTCATATAAATAATCAAAATTAGACAATCCACCGCCTAATACAATCAGGTGTGGATCTAAAGCTGTAATAATATTACCTAGAGAAATTGAAGCTAATTCTATAAAAATTTCCACAAACTCTACCGCACTTTGCTCTCCCGCATAGAAGAGTTCAATAATGGCTTTTGCGGATAATGTGTCTCCTTTAAGATCTCGATAAAGCCATTCAAATCCACGGCCTGATAAATAATTATCCAAGCAAGCTTGGTTGCCACAACCACATTCATAAATAGGTGCTTTATCCCACCCTAATAATTTTAAAGCATGATAATTTAATTGTAGATGCCCTAATTCACCTGCCATGCCTGTTTCGCCTGAATGCACTTTGCCATTAAAAACTAATCCACCGCCAAAACCTGTTCCTAAAATCAACCCTAAGACAAAAGGATATTTTTGATTTTCTGTTGCCCAAGCTTCCGATAAGGCAAAACAATTTGCATCATTTTCTGCACGAACTTCTCTACCTAAATATTGAGTGAGATCCTTTAAGATTGGTTTATTATCCGCTGCACGAATATTAGTAATTTCAGCAATTCCTGTATCTGGATTAACGAAACCTGGAATTCCTAGCCCGACAGAACCTTTCTCATTAAATTTTTCATCGGCTGCACGCACAAGTGATGCGATAGTTTCTAACCATTGTTCATAGCTATCTTTCGGTGTATCCACACGTTGAGAATATTGCTTTTCTAACTGCTCATTAAAAACAGCTAATTCAATTTTTGTACCGCCAATATCTAAACCATACAGCATTTTTTATCCTTAATTACTTAAGTAAACATCTAGGTGCGAAATCTTTTGCAAAAAATTGTTTCTTTTCCAAAAAGATAAATAATGCACAATGCAATCCCCAAGAAATTAACGCACTTACCAATAAATCAATTGGATAATGCATACCTAAACGTAATCGACTAATCAGCATTAATACTGCCCAAAGTGCGGTCAAAAATACAAAAATTTTTGCTTTTATGGAAGTATCATTTAATAAACGCATAAATCCAGCCACTAACAATAACCAGCTAACCGCAAAGATAGTATGACCTGATGGAAAAGAATAACTAACTTCTTCCATTCTATGTTTAACTAACCAAGTTGGTGTCTCAGCTTTACTTGTATAATAATTATTTACAATAATTTTGCGTTGTGCTTTAGTTTGATCATAAAAATACTCAGCACTAGCTCCCGAATCTTGTGCTAATTGTTCAACGTAAGGGCGAGGCTCGGCAAACACATGTTTTAAACCCGTTTTAACGCCTTGGGTTATTACTGTAGAAAAAGCTAAAACTAAGACAATAAAAATCCATTGATTTTTCGTTTTAGCAAATGGAAAGAAAAGTAAGGCGAACACACCACAAGTCATTAAAGCGTAAGGCGCCGTACTGGTTTCAGTTAACCAATATAAAAAATGATCAAAATTGGTTATCTCCTCGTCACCTTGCCAATGCCAACCAGAAATCCATGCAAAAATAGGCACAAGACAAAGTAAAAGAGTATATAATGACAATCGTTTTAACATTTTTATAATTTCCCATAGTTGAAAAGATGCATTTTAACATTACATAGTGGAAAAGTAGATAGTAGAGGTAAGGATTTATTTATGTCAAAAATTCAATTGGTTGCAGAAGCAAATCTTCCAACAGAATTTGGACTCTTTAAAATTGTGGGTTTTGAATTTCCAGACACAAAAAAAGAACATGTTGCCTTAGTCATGGGTGATATTAGTCATAGTGAAGAAAAACCTGTTTTAGCACGTATCCATTCTGAATGTTTAACTGGCGATGCTTTACATAGTCTAAAATGTGATTGTGGTTTCCAACTTACTACCGCATTACGTCAAATCAGTGAGGAGGGCCGTGGCGTTCTGATTTATCATCGTGAAGAAGGGCGAGGCATTGGGTTGATTAATAAAATTCGTGCTTATTCATTACAAGATCAGGGAATGGATACGATAGAAGCTAATCTTGCTTTAGGTTTTGCCGCTGATGAACGTAACTTCTGTGTTTGTGCTGATATTTTTGAATTATTAGGAATATCCAAAGTACGTTTGTTAACCAACAACCCAAATAAAATTGATACAATGAAAAAAGCGGGTATTAATATTGTAGAGCGTGTGCCACTAAACGTAGGCGAAAATCGTTATAATCGTGGTTATTTAGATACTAAAGCAAAAAAAATGGGACATTTTATTGTCCATAATAATGAAAAACATTTCTTAGAATGTCCACATTGTCAGTCTGAAATTCCTAATTCAAATAAATAGAAAACATCGCCCTCCTAGGAGGGCTTTTTAGATCTAATTAAACAATATTAATTGCTCTTCATCATCTCTAAACTTAGAAAGGTTAGTCTGTAAAGGCAGAAAGAGTTAACCATTTTCTACAAACTTTTCACGCAATTTATGTAATTGATCACGAATCGCCGCAGCTTTTTCAAATTCAAGATCTTGTGCAAACTTATACATTTGTTGCTCAAGCTTTTTAACTTGTTGTTGATATTCTTTAGGATTGTTCGGTATATCATAAACTGCGGTTGATTCAGCAACTTTTTGTGTGCGTTGTTTACTGCGAGATTTGTTTGAACCACCTTGCCCAATATCTAATAATTCTCCTACTTTCTTATTTAAAGCCTGAGGAATAATACCTCGCTCCTCATTATATTTTATTTGTTTTTCACGGCGACGATTAGTTTCCGTAATTGCTTTTTCCATTGAATTAGTCATCCGATCCGCATAAAGAATTGCTTTACCTTTTAAGTTACGAGCTGCACGACCAATAGTTTGAATCAATGAGCGTTCTGAACGCAAAAAGCCTTCTTTATCCGCATCCAAAATAGCAACTAATGAAACTTCTGGTATATCTAAACCCTCACGTAATAAGTTAATTCCGACTAAAACATCAAACTCCCCCAAACGCAAATCACGAATAATTTCCACACGCTCAACAGTATCAATATCAGAATGCAAATAACGAACTCGAACACCATGCTCTTCAAGATAATCAGTTAAATCTTCTGCCATACGCTTAGTTAAGGTTGTTACAAGTACACGCTCATTGCGTTCTGCCCGCTGACGAGCTTCTGATAATAAATCATCAACTTGAATAGCTACTGGGCGAATTTCAATTTCAGGATCCAATAATCCCGTCGGACGTACAACTTGATCAATAATTTCTGTACCCGATTTTTCTAACTCGTAAGGGCCTGGTGTTGCTGATACATAAATGGTTTGCGGCGCTAGACGTTCAAATTCTTCAAAACGCAATGGACGATTATCCAGTGCAGAGGGTAAGCGAAAACCATATTCCACTAAGGTTTCTTTACGAGAACGGTCACCTCGATACATTCCTCCAATCTGAGGCACTGTAACGTGCGATTCATCGATTACTAACAAAGCATCAGAAGGCATATAATCAAATAAAGTCGGTGGTGGTTGACCTTCATCACGACCTGATAAATAGCGTGAATAATTTTCGATACCAGAGCAATAACCTAGCTCATTCATCATTTCAATATCAAACTGAGTTCGTTGAGTAATACGTTGTTCTTCTAATAATTTATGCTGTTTAATAAACTCCTCTCGGCGAAGCACTAATTCGGCTTTGATCTTTTCAATTGCATCGAGAATTTGCTCTCTTGGCGTCACATAATGGGTTTTAGGATATACCGTAAAACGAGGGACCGTACCAAAACTTGTTCCAGTGAGAGGATCAAATAAACTCAAACGTTCAATCTCATTATCAAATAACTCAATTCGCACAGCTTTATCATCGGATTCGGCAGGGAAAATATCAATAATTTCACCACGTACACGAAAAGTACCACGTTGGAACGCTTGGTCATTACGTGTATATTGCAATTCGGCTAAACGAGCTAAAATCTGACGTTGATCGATAATTGCTCCTGTCTGCAAGTGCAACATCATTTTTAAATATGAATCAGGATCACCCAAACCATAAATAGCAGAAACCGAAGCAACTACAATAGTATCTCTGCGTTCTAAGAAAGATTTTGTTGCAGACAAACGCATTTGTTCTATTTGATCATTAATAGAAGCATCTTTCTCAATAAAGGTATCACTCGCAGGCACATAGGCTTCAGGCTGATAATAATCATAGTAAGAAACAAAATATTCCACCGCATTTTCAGGAAAAAAGGTTTTCATTTCAGCATAGAGCTGTGCCGCCAGGGTTTTATTTGGCGCAAGTAACATGGCTGGACGATTCAATTTTGCAATTACATTAGCAATAGTGAAGGTTTTCCCTGAACCTGTTACCCCAAGTAACGTTTGGTGAGCTAAGCCATCATTGAGGTTTTCGCTCAATCGTTCTATCGCCTGAGGCTGATCACCTGAAGGCTGAAACGTTGAATGCAAAATAAACGGTTTAGAATTTATTTTATGTGACATAGATTTTTTGACTCAAACTCTTATGTTAAATAAACCAAAAGTGCGGTTCTATTTTCATAAATTTTTATATGATGAAAAAGAAAATTTTCGATTTAATGCCTAGTTATCTCGATAAAATTAGATTTTAAGATTTTTTGCATTTTATCACAAAATCGTAACAAATTCAGAAGATAAAAATCTAAGTTTTACACAGACTTATATTTGTCAATATAAAATCCTCACAAAATTAAAAAATTTTTTAAAATATTTTACTGGAATTTTGTTAACTTATTGATAAATATATAAATGTTATTTTACAACCAATTATTTAACAAAATTCATCAAAGCCTTATATAATCAAGCCTTAGATAATCTTTAAGGTAATAATACACAGAGTTATCCACAGCTTTTGTGGATAGAAATTTAGGTAAGAAAAATAAAAACTTTTTACCGTTTGAGTGTTGACAAGATTACGACTAACATTTATCATTCGCAACCTATTCAGTAAGATACACTGAGGTAATACCGAATAATTCCTCCTTAGTTCAGTCGGTAGAACGGCGGACTGTTAATCCGTATGTCGCTGGTTCAAGTCCAGCAGGAGGAGCCAAATTCTCTTTTGGTTATCTTTTATTTGTCTCCTTTTATAAAAGTATAGTGTATCGCCAAAAGATTTTTGCCCGTATTTACGGGCTTTTATTTTTCTGATGTTTTGTTTTTATCCTATTTTCTAATGAATCCTTTCACTATATAATCCAAACTTTACATTCATTTAGGGACTCATCATCATGTTATTCCCCTCTTTCGCTATTATTGGTGGATTAATACTGTTAATTTGGGCCGCAGATCGCTTTGTGGATAGTGCGGTAGCAACCGCCCGCTATTTTGGTATGCCTCAATTACTTATCGGTATGATCATTATTGGTTTCGGTACCTCCGCACCAGAAATGATCGTATCAGCAACCTCAGCATTGAATGGTAATTCTGGCATTGCGCTTGGGAATGCCTATGGCTCAAACATTACCAATATTGCCTTAATTCTAGGTTTGACCGCTTTAATTTCACCTTTAGCCGTAAATTCTCAAGTGCTCAAGCAAGAATTACCTATTCTAATATTGATTACTGGAATTTCGGCATTGCTAATTTATGACGCAGAAGTATCTAGACAAGATGCCATCATTCTATTAGTGATATTTGCAATTTATATGATATGGACAATTTGGCATGGTTTAAAAAATAAACCAGATAGCCTTGCTTATGATGTTAATGAAGAATTAACTGAAAAAGATCCAATAAATATTAAACTGTCATTATTTTGGCTGATAGTTGGGCTATTGCTTTTGATGATAAGCTCTCAGCTATTAGTATGGGGCGCCGTTGAGCTTGCCCATTATTTTGGCGTAAGCGATTTAGTAATTGGCTTAACCATTGTTGCTGTGGGAACATCATTACCAGAATTAGCCTCATCATTAGTTGCTGCCAAAAAAGATCAAGTCGATCTAGCTGTCGGTAATATCATCGGTTCTAATCTATTCAATACACTTGCTGTAGTGGGCATTGCTGGTACAATTTCGCCAATGCAAGTAGGTTCAGAAGTGTTTAACCGAGATATATTAGTAATGTCAATTTTAACCTTGCTCTTACTGGTATTTGGATTAAACTTTGGTAAGCATAAAGGCAAGGGTAAAATTAATCGTTTTGAAGGGTTCATATTCTTCTTAATTTATCTAGGCTATAACTTCTATTTACTTCAAACTGCGGTATAAAATAAAAGGGAGATTGTAACAAGCCTTAATAGAAATAATTAAGGCGGTTTGTCATAAATATTTTCCTAAACAAAAATAATATCTAAATTAAAGCGACCTATATCACTTGTAGTATGGAAGAAAATTATTACCGTCCAAATAATGTTGCCCCACCTGATGAAGGCAAGGTTGTTCCATATAACAGACTAATAGCAAAGAAAATTAATAATAATCCAGCAATCAATTTAATTAATACATCAAAATCTAAATTTAATGTGGGAGATAAATACCACTTTCCTACTTTAATCGCTGTACTTCTGGCATATTGAACCATAGCTGCGAAACTGGATAACGTTAGCCCAGTTCCAATTGACATAGCTAAAGTAGCAACAATTCCCCAAGCATATAAATTCAGCATATAAGAAAGAAATAAGACAAAAATTGCTCCAGTGCAAGGACGCATACCAATACTCATAATCACTAAAAATTGTGATTTCCAGCTAGTAGCTTGCTCTAATTCGGTCTGCTCTGGCATATGTTTATGTCCACAACCGCAATCCGCTCCATGTTCATGAGGAATAAATTCTTGAGACTGAATTTGAGTTATATTCTGACCAATGCGTAAATTGTCTGTTAATACATTAATTTGACGAATATGAGGAACTTTATTCACTTGTGATAAAGTGCGGTGTTTTTTTATAAATTTTTGAAAACTTTGATAACACCAACGTAAACCTAACAAAATAATAAGAAGATAAGCGACTCGTTCTAACCATAATTGGCTTAATTTAAAATAAGCAGAAGATAAATTCAGTATCACTACCACAATAGAAGTTGCCAAGATCGCCACAACGCCTTGCATTAATGAAGATAAAAAACTTAACTTCATGCTCTTTTTAAGCTTCGACTGATGAGTAGATAAATAACTAGCAATAATAAATTTACCGTGTCCAGGGCCTACCGCATGAAATATTCCATACAGAAAACTAATCAAAATCAGCATACTTCCAGCAACCCTAGGATTATGCTTAATTTCCTGTAAATTATCAGAAATTAATTGATTAAATTCCCTTTGCCAAACCACAATATGGGTAAATAACCAAGGGAATAAATTAGTAATAGCAATAATTAATGAAATTAAGAGAACAATCCAAATCCATTTATTATGTTTTAGATTTTCCTTTTGTACCGCTTTTATTTGCATAATATAATCACTTTCTGTGCAAATTGTTTACCTAAGGTGAAATCTTCATCTCGTTGGGTTTTATCTAGTGATGAAGCATATTGTCGGGTTTTGTCATCTACATTAGGCGCTAAAATTTTGCCTTGACAATTTGAGGGGAGTGGTGAAAAATCCACTGCATTTTTCTGTTCATCATAATACATAGATACATAATATGTAGAATCATAAGTTGAAAAGGTTAATTCCGTATTTTTTAACTCAATAGGATCAGTTAATAAAAGATCAAAATAATAAAGAATTTGTGAATTGGAATTTTGTAAACCATAATTTTGTGGTTTTGAGGTATATTTAATTTTGCGACCTTTTTGATCATAAAAATAACTAAAATAATGTTCATTAACAATATTATTCATCATTTCATCAGCTAATTTTTGTTGTTCTTTAGGATCATTTTTAGCTTGCTGCAAATCATATAACATTTCTGATGAACTTGCTCGATCTAATAACCATTTCATAGAAAAGCCTATTAATTTTTGCTCCTTAACAATCGGTGTTGTTTTCATTTCTATGAATGCATGTGGGTGAGCAAACGTATTTTGTGAAAGAAAAATAATGGAACAAGACAATAAAAAAATCAGTTTTTTCATGATCAAAACAACCTTACTCATTAATATTAAATAGTATGAACTTCATTCTTTAAAATAAAAATCAAACTTAAAACCTATAATTTCTTGTCAATATTTGCTAAAAAATAAGCGACTAAATCTAAAACCCTACAAATAATATGATTTATATCAATAAATCATCATATCAAGCTTTGTTCTGGGAACTTTTTTATGTACTATACATGACGTCAAGTAATTGCTTGATATTCATAAAGTTCCTAAATAAAATAATCATAAATAAATAGCTAAACTACTTTCCTACCACCCTTTTAGGGTGGTTTTTTTTATAGATTAAAATCCTAGAAAAAAGTTCATTCAAGTTTATTACTTTACTAAAAACTAGAATAATTTTTATATTATATCCTGTTACTCAAGATAAATCTTACATATCCCTATAATTTCAAGTAAAATAAGCAATTTAGTTAAATAACACTTATGGGATCCAATATGTCATCACAATTTGTTTATACAATGCACCGTGTTGGTAAAGTTGTGCCACCTAAACGCCATATTCTTAAAGATATTTCTTTAAGCTTTTTTCCTGGTGCGAAAATTGGTGTGCTCGGTTTAAATGGTGCAGGGAAATCTACGCTATTACGTATTATGGCTGGTATAGATAAAGAGTTTGAAGGTGAAGCTCGTCCACAGCCAGGTATAAAAATTGGCTATCTTCCACAAGAACCAAAATTAGAGCCTCAACAAACTGTTCGAGAAGCGATTGAAGAAGCTGTTTTTGAAGTTAAAAATGCGTTAACTCGCTTAGATGAAGTTTATGCTTTATATGCAGATCCTGACGCAGACTTTGATAAATTAGCGGCAGAGCAAGCAAATCTTGAAGCGATAATTCAAGCACATGATGGTCATAATCTTGATAATCAATTAGAACGTGCAGCGGATGCATTACGTTTACCTGAATGGGATGCAAAAATTGAACACTTATCAGGTGGTGAACGTCGCCGTGTAGCACTTTGCCGTTTATTACTTGAAAAACCAGATATGTTATTATTAGATGAACCAACTAACCACTTAGACGCTGAATCTGTCGCTTGGTTAGAACGTTTCTTACATGACTATGAAGGTACTGTCGTAGCAATCACCCATGACCGTTATTTCTTAGATAATGTGGCAGGCTGGATCTTAGAACTTGACCGTGGCGAAGGTATTCCTTGGGAAGGTAACTACTCTTCTTGGTTAGAACAAAAAGAAAATCGCTTAGCACAAGAGCAAGCTCAAGAATCTGCTCGTCAAAAATCGATTGAAAAAGAATTAGAATGGGTTCGCCAAAATCCCAAAGGTCGTCAGGCTAAAAGTAAAGCTCGTATGGCTCGCTTTGAAGAACTAAATAATGGCGAATATCAAAAACGTAATGAAACTAACGAACTCTTTATTCCACCTGGTCCACGTTTAGGTGATAAAGTCATTGAAGTTGAACACTTAACTAAATCTTATGGTGATCGTACATTAATTGATGATTTATCGTTCTCAATTCCGAAAGGTGCGATTGTAGGTATTATTGGTGCTAATGGTGCTGGTAAATCGACCTTATTCCGTATGCTTTCAGGTCAAGAACAAGCTGATTCAGGATCGATCATCTTAGGCGAAACTGTAGTACTTTCTTCTGTGGAGCAATTCCGCGATTCCATGGATGATAAGAAAACAGTTTGGGAAGAAGTATCAAATGGTCAAGATATCTTAACTATCGGTAATTTTGAAATTCCTAGCCGCGCTTATGTTGGTCGTTTTAACTTCAAAGGCGTTGATCAACAAAAGCGTGTAGGTGAATTATCTGGTGGTGAAAGAGGTCGTTTACACTTAGCAAAATTATTACAACGTGGTGGTAATGTCCTTTTATTAGATGAACCAACTAATGACTTGGACGTAGAAACCTTACGAGCATTAGAAAATGCAATCTTAGAGTTTCCAGGATGTGCGATGGTAATTTCACATGACCGCTGGTTCTTAGACCGTATTGCTACTCATATTTTAGACTATGGTGATGAGGGTAAAGTAACCTTCTACGAAGGTAATTTCTCTGATTACGAAGAGTGGAAAAAGAAAACTTTAGGTGAAGCTGCTATTCAACCTCATCGAGTCAAATATAAACGAATTTCTAAATAATAAAAAATCCCCTTTTGGGGATTTTTTATTAGATCAATGTCTTATCTTGACGAAAGTATTTATAAATACCTATACAAGAAATTGAAATCCAAAAGATTTCAATTACAAATGAACCTAAATTAAAATGTACACATAAGCTAAGTATGAGTAATACTGCACCAATACCATTAACAATATTGTATTGCAAGGAAATTGGTTTCCAGTGCTCACTTACAACACACCAAAATGCAATTACCACGCAAGCCATTCCTAAAAATCCTACAATATGTGCAGTTGTATCTAGTACTGCCAGTTGCTCTATTGTTAATGAGTTAAAACCTAAAAACTCCATTATAATATTCATGATTTTTCCTTGTTATTTTAGTCCGTTAACATAACAGATGATTGATTCTACAAAATAAAAATTCAATTGAAAATAGGCTATTTCAACGCAAACGTTAACCTTTAAAAAGCAAACGATATCTATATAAAAATAAAATCTGCACATAAAAAATCCCATCAAAAATGACGGGATAATTTATAAAATCTAACAAGCTACTGGATATAAAGAAAATACTTGATTAATACATTTTATATTCACTAAATAGTGATATTTTTGCATCATTCTACTACTGATGTGTACTCCTATTTAATCGCTAATTACTAACATAGATTAATCTACTGATGAAGAGGTTTTGAGTTCTTGGATTTTCTTAATCACATTACTTGTCGAACAACCATCCTCGAAATTTAATACTCTCACTTCTCCACCATTGTTTAAAACTTCTTTTGAACCAGCAATTTCATGAGGTTGATAATCTCCTCCTTTTACAAGCAGATCAGGCAAAATCTCACTAATAAGATGCTGAGGAGTATCTTCTTCAAATTCCACCAACCAATCCACTGATGCTAATCCAGCTAATACCGCCATACGAGCTTCAATACCATTAATTGGTCTTGTTTCGCCTTTTAAGCGTTTTACTGAAGCATCAGAATTTACAGCAACAATAAGGCGGTCCCCTAATTTACGTGCATTTTCTAAATAAGCAACATGACCTGGATGTAAAATATCAAAACAACCATTAGTCATTACAATTTTCTCACCACGACGTTTTGCTGAATTCACGGCAATTTTAAGTTCATCTTTTGTCATAATTCCAAAACCACTGGTTGAACGACCGTGAATTGCATTTTCTAATTCAACCGTAGAAACCGTTGATGTACCTAATTTACCGACAACAATGCCCGCAGCCACATTCGCCAAATAACATGCTTCTTCCAATGTACGACCATCTGCAATTGCCGTCGCTAATACACTAATTACCGTATCACCAGCACCAGTCACATCAAATACTTCTTTAGCTTCTGTTGGCAAATGATAAGCTTCTTGACCAGAACGTAATAATGTCATTCCTTTCTCTGAACGTGTCACTAATAAAGCACTTAATTCAATATCAGAAATAAGTTTAAGCCCTTTTTCAATAATATCCTGTTCGGTTTCACATTTACCCACAACAGCTTCAAATTCAGACATATTAGGAGTGAGTAAGGTCGCACCATGATAACGTTCAAAGTCAGTGCCTTTAGGATCAATTAACACAGGAACTTGTGCTTTGCGTGCAATTTGAATCATATTTTGCACATCATTTAATGTTCCTTTACCATAATCAGACAAAACTAATGCACCAAAAGCTTCAATTTGATCATTCAATTTATGCAACAAATCATTGCTTCTGACGTGTTGAAAATCTTCTTCAAAGTCAAGGCGTAATAGCTGTTGATTACGAGAAAGAATTCGTAATTTAGTAATAGTTGGATGGGTATCCAATTTCACAAAATTACAATCAATTCGTTGTTTTTCTAGTAAATCTACGAGAGCTGAACCAGCTTCATCATCACCTGTTAAGCCTACTAATTGTACTGGCACATTTAATGAAGCGATATTCATTGCTACATTGGCAGCCCCTCCAGCACGTTCTTCATTTTGTTGAACCTTAACCACTGGCACTGGTGCTTCAGGAGAAATTCTATTTGTCGAGCCAAACCAATAACGGTCTAACATTACATCCCCTAATACTAAAACTTTCGCATGATTAAATTGAGCTGAATACTGAGCCATATTGAAATCCTATTCGCATTTATTGAGTATAAATTGGAAAATTTGCCAAATTTTACCACAGTCATAAGCTGATTGGCTTAAAATTTCTATAAATTTCCGTTAAACTAACACAATACTTATTATCACAAGGTTATTTATTTCTGATTATGCCCCAAAATTCTCCTCCCAAATTTGATAAAGCTTTTC
Source organism: Mannheimia massilioguelmaensis (assembly GCF_000940515.1). Taxonomy (NCBI): domain Bacteria; kingdom Pseudomonadati; phylum Pseudomonadota; class Gammaproteobacteria; order Pasteurellales; family Pasteurellaceae; genus Mannheimia; species Mannheimia massilioguelmaensis. The sequence goes on along the minus strand of NZ_CDQL01000008.1, from coordinate 124,865 downwards.
TGATGCCTAAATACTGGCCATTTTGGATTGGTTTATTTTTTTTCAGATTAGTACTTTTATTACCCTATCCTATCTTAAAAAACATTGGTCATGGTTTAGGGTATTTGTTTTCTAAACTGAGTGTAGGTAAACGTCGTGCTAAAATTGCCCGTCGTAATCTTGAACTCTGCTTTCCTGATTGGTCAAAAGAAAAAGTTGACTTCGTTTTACAATCACACTTGGACTCTGTCGGTATGGCAATTATTGAGACAGGGATGGCTTGGTTTTGGTCGGACAAACGTATTAATAAATGGTGTAAATTAGTCGGCATTGAACACTTAAAGCAACATCAGCAAGAAGGTATTATTTTAGTTGGCGTACATTTTCTCACTTTAGAATTAGGTGCAAGAGTGGTGGGCTTACAACATCCAGGAATAGGTATTTATCGACCTAATGATAATCCACTCATGGATTGGATTCAATTTAAAGGGCGTATTCGTTCTAATAAAGATCTGCTTGATAGAAAAGATCTACGTGGCATGATTAAAGCACTTCGTACAGGTAACACGATTTGGTATGCTCCAGATCATGATTATGGAAGAAAGAACGCAGTATTTGTTCCTTTATTTGCCGTACCTGAAGTTGCAACTACCACTGGAAGTTACTATCTATTAAAATCTTCTCCGACCAGTAAAGTCATACCTTTTGCACCTATTCGCAATAAAGATGGTTCAGGCTACACCGTAACAATAGAACCTGCGGTAGATTTTAGTGACATTATTGACGATGAAGTAGAAATCGCTAAGCGAATGAACAAACTAGTGGAAAAAGAAATTATGATGGCAGTTGAGCAATATATGTGGCTACATCGTCGTTTCAAAACTCGTCCACATGAATCTGATAAAAGTTTGTATGATTAAATTCAATGCCACTATTCGAAATAGTGGCTTTTTAATCTCAACCCATTTATTCAATATAATAATTAGAATTTTTTAAAGTAGAGATTTATACTTGATAGTTGAAATGCACTGGAATATGTTGAATAATTGTTAATAGAAGTGGTGCCGACTATCGGAATCGAACTGATGACCTACTGATTACAAGTCAGTTGCTCTACCTACTGAGCTAAGTCGGCACGGATTGGATGAGCAGCTAATTATATGGATATTTTAAAAGGTTGCAAGTCTATTTTTTAAATTTTTTAGCATAAATGAGGTGGAAATCAGTGAAAAACGTTCTTTCAATTCAATCACACGTAGTTTTTGGATATGCAGGTAATAAATCCGCAACTTTTCCAATGCAATTAATGGGCATGGATGTTTGGGCGTTAAATACTGTTCAATTTTCAAATCATACACAATATGGAAAATGGACAGGAATGGTGATGCCTAAAGAGCAAATTGGAGAAATTGTTCGTGGTATTGACGAAATTGGTGAATTAATTAATTGTGATGCAGTTATCTCTGGTTATATTGGTTCGGCGGACCAAGTTGAAGAGATCATCAAAGCCAAAAACCTCATAAAAGAACGAAACCCTAAGGCTATTTATCTCTGCGATCCTGTTATGGGGCACCCTGATAAGGGATGTATTGTTGCTGATGGTGTAAAAGAGGCACTTGTCAAACTTGCTATCGCACAGGCAGATATTATCACTCCTAACCTTGTTGAATTACGAGAACTCAGTGGTATTTCAGTAGAAAATTTTGAACAAGCTATTGAGGCAGTCAAAATAATTCTTAGCAAAGGACCAAAGAAAGTATTAGTCAAACATCTCAGTCGAGTGGGTAAACATACAGAAAGTTTTGAAATGCTACTCGCCACACCAGAAGGTATTTGGCATATAACCCGCCCGCTTTATGAATTTGCTAAAGAACCTGTCGGTGTCGGTGATTTAACCTCGGGTTTATTTTTAGCAAATTTACTTAATGGCAAATCCGATGTAGAAGCTTTTGAACACACGGCTAATGCAGTAAATGATATTATGCGAATTACTTATGAGCGACATGGTTATGAGCTACAAATTATTGAAGCTCGTGATTTAATCATTACTCCACAAAGTGGCGTACAAGCAACAAAAATAGCCTAACTTTTCCTTTCTCTAAAAGCGTTACAGTACTGTAACGCTTTTCTTATTACCTTGATTTACTTTATACTTATAACCCATTACATCTATGGGAAATGCGTATGTCAGATCTTTTTGAACACTTTCAACAGACAATTCATCACAAAAATATTCTTATTGCTTTCAGTGGAGGTTTAGACTCTACCGCATTATTATCCTTATTTGCAAAATTACATAAAAATCAACCGCACTTAACCCTGCGTGCTATTCATATTCATCATGGACTTAGCCCAAATGCTAATGGCTGGGTTGCTCATTGTGAAGAGATTTGTCATCAATTTAACATTCCTCTTATTGTGGAAAAAGTGAGAGTCAATACACAAAATGGCATTGAAGCTGGTGCCCGTGAAGCCCGTTATCAAGCAATTGCTAAACACATTCAAATTAATGAAATTCTTGCTACTGCACATCATCTAAATGATCAAACAGAAACCTTTTTACTCGCATTAAAACGAGGTAGTGGATTACAAGGTCTCAGTGCAATGCAAAAGGAAAATACAACCTTTGGCATCCCCATTTTACGACCCTTATTATCTTTTAGTCGTAAACAATTAGAACAATATGTACAAGCACAAAATTTGTCTTGGATCGAAGATGAAAGTAATTTAGATAATCAATATGATCGCAATTTTTTACGAAATGAAATTCTTCCCTCTATTCGTAAACGTTGGCAACATTTTGACCAAGCTGTTCAACGTTCAGCACAACATTGTGGTGAACAACAACAATTAATCAATGAATTGTTAGAGGAGGATTTTCAAAAAAATTTTTCGGAATCTGACCGCACTTTCAATATTGCTTGCTTTACACAATATTCTCAATTGAAACAAAAAGCCTTGTTACGTTTATGGTTGAATTCCTTAGAAATTCCCATGCCAAGCACCGTACAATTAACTCAATTAATACAAGATGTCATCTTTGCTAAGCAAGATGCAAATCCACAATTTGTGATTGCTGGCAAAATTATTCGTCGTTATCAAAATAAGCTTTTTATCACAGATAAATTTGCAGATTTAAGCCATATCATTTTGCAATTGACATTAGATCAAAAACTGGCTTTACCTGATGGATTAGGAGAAATTCTCGCTCAACAAAGAAATAACAAAATATATATTAAGTGGCAACAATATGAAATAGACTTGCCCTTCACCGAACAGCCTATAGAAATTCGTTTTAGTTATTCAGGTAAAGTAAAACTACATTCAAAAGCAATGAATCAAGAGATAAAAAAAATATGGCAACAATTGAATGTTCCACCATGGCAACGCAAGCGTATTCCATTAATTTTCTATGGGAATCAGCTCAAAAGTGCGGTGGGTTTCTTTAAAATTTTATCTGATGATGCATAGCATCAAAAAGAGCAAAATCAAATAAATAAACAAAAAGCCTCCTAAATAGGAGGCTTTTGTTTAACAAGGAAATAAATTATTTCGCAGGTTGTGCTGGCTCAGTTGCTGGAGCAGGTTGTGCTGGCTCAGTTTTTTCTACTGGAGCAGCTTTTTCTGCTGGTGCCGGTGTTGCAGTTTTATCACCGAACTTAGCTTGTAAATCAGCCTGTAGTTTCATTAACTCTTGAACATCCTTATTTAAGGATTCAGTTTTAGTTTGTAGAGCTTTAACTGTTTCATCTGTACGAGAAACCACTAAAACATTTAAACTATCTACTGTCACATCTTGAGATTTTAAGAACACTGCTTTAGTTTTCTCTTTTAATGTTTTTATTTCAGCGCTTTTAATATCTAATTGATCTAAACTTTTAATTAAGTCTTGAACTTTAGCTTTATATGCATCTACAACAGGTTGTAAATCTTTAGGTTCTTTAACAGTTTGTAATGCTTGTTGAAGTTCCACTTGAATTTGTTGTTGTGCAGCATGATCTTTATCCCATGTTTGAAGCTTTTTAAGCTCCGCAGCAGGATCGCCACCACAAGCGGCTAAGGTTAATGCTAATACAGCTACCGCACCTAATTTTGATAAAAGTTTCATTTTTTTTCCCTTTAATAGACTAACTTTAAATTGCCCAACCAAATGCATAGAAAGCAACTAATGCAATGGCAATGAGTACAGTTCCTACATTTAATTGCTTCACATCACCAGAAATAATACGTCCAATTACTAATGATGCGAACCCTAGCATTATACCAGTAACAATGTTCGCTGTTAAGACAATAAATACCGCACAAACTAACCCCGACATTGCACCAACAAAATCAGCAAAATCTAATTTGCTTACATTGCTTAACATTAATAATCCTACATACATTAAAGCGGGTGCTGTTGCATACGCAGGAACTAAAGTGGCAAGTGGTTGGAAAAATAACATGAGTAAAAATAATACTCCAACGACAATTGCGGTAATTCCTGTTTTTCCTCCTGCTGCGGTTCCTGCTGCTGATTCAATATAAACTGCTGCGGGTGCAGTACCAAATAAGCCAGAAAATAAGCTACTCACAGAATCAGAGGTTAACGCTTTACCACCATTAATGATTTGTCCATCTTTATCTAATAAATTAGCTTGACCAGCGACAGCTCGAATAGTTCCCGTAGCATCAAATACAGCGGTCATCACTAAAGCAAATACCACAGGCAAAATTGCAGGTTGTAATGCCCCTTGAATATCTAATGCTGCAAATAATGATTGTTCGCCAAAAGTTGGCATTTTAAATACTTCACCGTTAAAGGTTACCGCAGGATCAAAAATTAAACCAACAATAGTAATGGCAATAATTACCCAAAGAATTGCACCTTTGACTTGTAATTTTTCTAAACCAATAATACAAGCTAAACCAATTAATGACATCATCACTGGGAATGACATGAAATCACCTAGTTTCACTAAGGTACCATTAGGATTACTAACCACTAAATTTACGCCACTTGCAGCAATCAAAAGTAGAAATAAACCAATCCCAATCCCCGCACCATGAGCAATGCTTATTGGAAGATTACGTAAAATCCATGAACGAATACCCGTTGCAGAAATTAGTGTGAAAACAATCCCCATTAGAAATACCGCACCAAGTGCAACTGGAATACTAACATGTTGTCCAAGCACCAAACTAAACGCAGTAAAGGCTGTTAATGAAATAGCACAACCAATCGCCATTGGTGCATTCGCCCAAAAGCCAATTAAAATTGAACCTAACCCAGAAACTAAACAAGTGGCAATAAAGACACTTTCTGCTGGAAAACCCGCTTTATTTAGCATACCAGGTACAACAATGATTGAATAAACCATTGCTAAAAAAGTCGTTAATCCTGCAATGATTTCTTGACGAAAAGTTGAGCCTCGAGCGGTAATTTCAAAATGGTTTTCTAAAGACATAAGATCCCCTAAAAAAGATAAATATTGAGAGGGGGTATTTTACGCTAAAAAACAAAACAGTAAACGTTTGCGTGATAATTTTAAAAGACGAAAAGAACTCTATAATTTCATTGAAGTTTTTAATCCTTTTACTCATAAAAAAACTCCATGAACATGGAGTTTTTATCAGTAAATAATTGAATTACATTTGGCTACCAATAACACCACCTAATGCAGCACCACCTAAAGTTGCACCTGTAGAATGACCAATAACATTACCTGCAACCCCACCAATTGCGGCACCCACAGCAGTGTTTTTTTGACCTCTCGTCATGTTCGCACATGCAGCAACTGAACTTGCAATGAATAGTACAGCGAAAATTTTAGCGATTGATTTCATATGGTAAACTCCGATAATTTAAGACAAATAGCATCATCAACATATTTATTGCTTCAGATTAGCTATAAATTAAGACTGCTCAATTTTACAAAAGTTCAATATGACAAACATTTTATCATACTGAACAAACTTATCTTAATCGCTGATGAATTCTTCACTTTCACTCAGAGTTTAAAAGACTTATACTAAATACGAATTTTACTTATACAAGGATAAAATATGGCTATTTTAGTAACAGGCGGTGCTGGATATATTGGTACCCATACTGTGGTGGAATTATTAAATTCAGGTCGTGACATTGTGGTATTAGATAACTTACACAATGCTTCCGAAGAATCTTTAGCACGTGTAAAAAAAATCACAGGTAAAGCGGTTAGCTTTTATAAAGGTGATGTTTTAGATCGTCAAATATTACGCAAAATATTTACTGAGCATAAAATCGAATCCGTTATTCATTTCGCTGGTTTAAAAGCGGTAGGTGAAAGTGTACAAAAACCACTTTTCTATTATGAAAATAACGTCGGTGGTTCTATTACTTTAGTGGATGAAATGTTAAAAGCAGGCGTCAATACCATTGTGTTTAGTTCAACTGCAACAGTTTACGGCGTACCTGATGTGGTTCCAGTCACTGAAAACAGTCCTGTAGGGGCAACAACAAGCCCTTATGCGACATCTAAATATATGGTTGAAAGAATACTTGCGGATACAGTAAAAGTGAATCCACAATTTACGGCTATTGTATTACGTTATTTTAATCCTGTGGGTGCGCATGAAAGTGGTTTAATTGGAGAAGATCCAAATGGTATTCCAAATAACTTAATGCCATTTATCAGCCAAGTAGCCATTGGAAAATTACCAGAACTTTCTGTATTTGGTAATGATTATGACACACCAGATGGTACAGGAGTAAGAGATTATATCCATGTAGTGGATTTAGCCGTAGGTCACTTAAAAGCGCTAGATAAACATCACGGTGAACCTGGTTTACATACCTATAATTTAGGCACTGGTATTGGCTATTCTGTATTAGATATGGTTAAAGCCTTTGAAAAAGTCAACCAAATTAAAGTCCCTTATAAAATTGCTCCTCGCCGAGCAGGTGATATTGACTCCTACTATTCTAGCCCGAAAAAAGCGGCTGAAGTATTAGGCTGGACAGCACAGCATTCATTAGAAGATATGATGCGTGACACATGGAACTGGCAAAAAAATAATCCGAAAGGTTATAAACGTTAATTAATCAATCAACGGGCGAGTATCATCCTCGCCCATATTTCTCTTAATAAAATGTCGACAAAATCCACGCTACTTTCACAAATTTTTAGCCGTAATATGTTGATCTGTATTTTTACAGGTTTTAGTTCTGGATTGCCTCTTTATATTATCACTGGGCTATTGCCGATTTGGCTTCGTTCCGAAAAAGTAGATTTAGAAACACTGGGCTATTTCACAGCAGTCACCTTACCTTTTACCTGGAAATTTATCTGGGCACCCTTGCTTGACCGATACATTCCTCCCTTTTTAGGTCGTCGTCGGGGTTGGATACTGATATCACAACTGTTACTGATTGTTTCTCTAGCATTATTTGGATTTATCAATCCTCAAACTCATTTTGGTTTAACTTTAATCGCTGGGCTGGCTACCCTAACGTCCTTTTTCTCTGCAAATCAAGATGTTGCACTTGACGCTTATCGGCGAGAAATCCTACCCGATAACGAATTAGGTTTAGGGAATTCAATTCACGTTAATGCTTATCGTGTATCAGGATTAGTACCAGGTGCTTTATCATTAATTTTGGCGGATCATTTTAACTGGCAAACGGTTTTTATTATTACCGCAATGTTTATGCTACCAGGAATTTTCATGACCTTATTCCTAAGTAAAGAGCCAGAAATTTTGCTAAAAAAAGACCGCACTTTAAAAGAAAATGTGGTTGAGCCATTTAAGGAATTTTTTGATCGCAAAGGTATCGGTTCTGCATTGGCTATTTTAAGCTTTATTTTCCTCTACAAATTGGGTGATAGCATGGCAACGGCACTTATTTCACCTTTCTATTTAGATATGGGATATAGCAAAACGCAAATTGGTTTAGTCGCTAAAAACGCTTCTTTATGGCCAATGATTGCGGCGGGAATTGTTGGTGGAATTATAATGATCCGTATTGGTATTAACCGTGCATTATGGTTATTCGGAATAGTACAAATCGTCACAATTCTTGGATTTGCTTGGCTGGCTAAGCAAGGACCATTTGATCAAGTGGGTAACTATGAAATCTTTGCATTGAGTTTAGTGATTGCTGCGGAATATATTGGTGTAGGATTAGGCACTTCCGCCTTTGTCGCATTTATGGCAAGGGAAACCAATCCCCTCTATACTGCTACTCAATTAGCCTTATTTACCAGCTTATCTGCTTTACCTCGTGCTACATTAAATACTCAAGCTGGCACATGGATTAATGCCTTAGGCTATTATGACTATTTCTGGCTTTGCTTTTTTCTCGCCATCCCTGGAATGATTTGTTTATATTGGGTAGCACCTTGGAATGAAAAAACAATAACTCATCAATGAGATAAAAAAAGTGCGGTGAAATTTTATGAAAATTCCACCGCACTTTGCACTCTAAACCAACAAAATTAGAAAGACATACCTAAATTCAACACAACATTACGCCCCATTTGAGGTACATAAGGCAAATAAGAAGTATGAATATAAATCTTTTCATTTAAGGCATTATTCAAACTTAATGAAGCCGTATAATTAATACCGTCAATTTTCCGTTGATAGTTTAAAGCTAAATTGAGTAAATTATAACCTTGGGTTTGATCTTCAGGAATTTTTTCCGTGTAATAACCATCATAACCTAAGCCATTTGATTCATCTCTACGTTTCTCTTCTTCATCACGGCTAATAGCTCTGATTACTGTATTCACTGATGTTTTACGTTGAGTAAATACATGAGTATATTCTAAATCTCCAGACCAATTTTCTGAAAATTCACTATGAATGCGGAAGCCTAAACGAATTGGCGGAACTCGTGCAGCATTACGATCTGGACGTTTAATCGTTTCTCGACCGATTTCTACATAATCGCATTCTTCTTCATCCCATTCATTAATGAAACATTTAGATTGATATTTTTTATTACCATAAAAATTAGGGAATCCATATAATTTACCTCGAATAGCATCACCAAATAAGGTAATTTTATGCTCAGGCGTTATTTGATAACCAATTTCTCCTTCAATACCATAGAATTTCGCTTTTGATTGATTATAACGTCGCATATAAAGATTTGCGTTACGATAAATGTTTTCATTATGGATATAATTTTTGAAGCCTTGATAATAAACGCTAAATTTAAAATCCCATTTTTCAGAAGCATGCATAAGCCCTAATTCTAGATTATTAGAACGTTCTTTTTTCAAGTCTTTATTACCATAATCAAAGGAATTGGTGGCTAAATGTTTACCATGATAATAAAGTTCCATTGGCGATGGCATACGTTCATTATGTGAAGCACTTAAAGATAAGCGATAATCTGGATGGAAATCCCACATTAATGTGCCTGAATAAGAAACGGCGTTATCACGATAAGGAGAAAGATCTGGACCATCTTTCTCATCACTTAAATTATATTTACTTTTATCGTATTTAATTGGTATTTCTTGTCTTTCCCAACGCATACCCGTTTCTAAAATAAAATTACGCCAGTTGATTTGTTCCAACGCAAAGAAGCTAAGTTGCTTTTCTGTATTTTCCACTAATGGATGTTGGTCATGTTCATTTCGTTCGCCACTTAAGTTATTAATATCATTAGTGACAATAGAAGCTAAACGAGTTACTTTACTCTTTTTAGTTTGATATTGCACGCCCACTAATCCATTAAAATGCTCGGTAGGCTGATGATAAATTTCTAAACGGCTATTAAATCCTTTATTGTAAAAAAAGGCTTCTGGCTTACCTGACATTAACGCTGCAGTATGTAATAAAGCATTTTTATAGCCTTCGGATTCTGTGCCAGTTAAATGAGCTTTTCCATCATGTTTCTCATCATGATAATAATCCGCATACGCTAAAGCGACTTTAATACGATCAATACCCCACATCGGTTGTCGCCATTCACCACGCAAATCGTAACGCTTAGAATGCATATCAATCACAGGTCCTGGTGCAGAAATATCATGCTTATGTCCATAAACATTACTGTGGCTATGTTTTTCACCACTCAATTCTGTACCACAATGGAAATGTAAATTGCCGATCATATCTTCATCACCCATTAAATGAGGATAAGCCAATAAATAAGATTTTACTTTGGTGATATTAAGAAGGTTTGTGGTATCAAATACATGTCCTGAGCAATAATCAAATTCATGATTATGCCCTGGGATACCATAATGATCACGACGTTCATTATAAGAAACGCCTAGATAACCTTTATCACCAACCCAAGACAATCCCACTGTACCAACCTGAGATTTATTATGGCTATCAGGCAAATAATTGAGTTTCTGTCCTAAATCAATTTCAGGAACACGATAATTATCAGCTTTACGTGTCAAACCTTCTACTCGAGCTACGAAATGTTCGCCTAAATTCAAAGATACACCCGCATTCAGCACACGTTCTTTACTGGCAGTATCAAAACGAGAAACCACTTCACCTTCATAGTTTTTATCTTTAACAGAGGCAGTAGGAATGCGTCTATCCACAATATTCACCACACCAGCAGGCGATGCCATACCATACATTAACGTAGAAGTACCTCTCACTAATTCCACTTGTTGTGCTAATAATGTATCCGCGGCAACAACATGATCTGGTGACATTGATGACATATCAATAATATCAGAACCATTTTGCAATAATTTGATTCTTACCCCTTCCTGTCCACGAATAATCGGTGCACTGGAGCCGCCACCAAAGGGACTAGAATGCACGCCTAATTCAGCGGCTAAGGCATTCCCAAGGGTAGCTGAACGCTTTTTAAATTTTTTTCCTTCAATAGACACATCACTCGCTTTACGTCCTTGCTGAAAAGCTAATGACTGCACATCATCTGAAGTGGTGGTTGTCACAACCACTTCATCCAACATGTCATTGTTATCTTGAGCCATACTCACCCCAACATAGCAAGCAGAAATCACCGCTAGTGCAAGCAAATGAGGGCGAAAAATGTATTTTGGTTTATACATATTATTTATTTAACCTATTTTTTACTAATTATTTACTAAACCTTAATTTACAAAGAAAAATAAGTTTAAATATAAAAAACAAAAAATCAATAAAAAAATAAAAAATTATTAAAATATACCGATTTTAAACTGTCTTATTTCATTATAAAAAATAATGATTTTTAATTAAGGTCAAAATAATTTCATTCAATGCTTGAGTTTATTGACATTGCAATGTATGGTATCGCCACCATAATTCATTATGATTAATTATTTATAGAGGTTAAGATGAAAATTATTCTGTTAGGCGCACCAGGTGCAGGCAAAGGGACTCAAGCTCAATTTATTATGAATAAGTTTGGTATCCCTCAAATTTCAACAGGAGATATGTTCCGTGCAGCCATCAAAGCAGGTACAGAATTAGGTAAACAAGCAAAAGCATTAATGGATGAAGGTAAATTAGTGCCAGATGAATTAACTGTGGCATTAGTGAAAGATCGCATTGCCAAACCAGATTGTGCAAACGGCTTTTTATTAGATGGCTTCCCTCGTACGATTCCGCAAGCGGATGCATTAAAAGATTCAGGTGTGAGCATTGATTTCGTATTAGAATTTGATGTACCTGATGAAGTTATTGTTGAACGTATGTCAGGTCGTCGTGTTCATCAAGCTTCTGGTCGCTCATATCATATCGTTTATAATCCACCTAAAGTTGAAGGTAAAGATGACGTAACAGGCGAAGATTTAATTATTCGTGCTGATGATAAACCTGAAACGGTTTTAGATCGTTTAGCGGTATATCATAAACAAACTCAACCTTTAGTAGATTATTATCAAGCCGAAGCAAAAGCGGGTAATACGCAATACTTCCGTTTAGATGGAACAAAGAAAGTTGAAGAAGTCAGCCAAGAATTAAGTACTATCTTAGGTTAATTGGAAATCAAATGAAGAAGGCGAATACAATATTCGCCTTTTTTATTCTTTTTAGACCCTAAAGTGCAGTCTAATTTTCAGAAATTTTTTATTAATACGGATTAGCTGATTCCTTAGAATTCAACACTAATATCAAATCCTATTTCACCGCATTTTCAATTTCAGTAATCATCGTATCCATAGATTTTAAACCGCCAAAAGCTAAATACCAGTTAGCGGCATTTAAATAAACAATATGATTATTTTTAGCGGCTTTGGTAGGTTTAATTAAATCATTATTAAGTACAGTTTGGGCATTATTGACTTTATCGGTAATCGCCGCTGTACGGTCAACCACTAATAAATAATCTGGATTTTTTTCAGCAATATATTCAAAGCTCACACTGTTACCATGAGTTGAAGCAGCAAGGTTAGTATCAATAGGCGTGAAACCAAATTTTTGATAAACCATACCATAACGAGATTTATCGCCAAAAGCACTGATTCGGCTTTCATTAACAATAGTCACTAAAGCTGTTTTTCCTTGAGTCAATTTTGCGAGTTCTGCTACACGAGTATCTAATTGTGCTAATTTTTCTTTTGCTAATGCCTGTTTATTAAAAATTTGGCTCAATGCAAGAATGTTCGCTTGGAAGCTTGGATAATGGTTAGCATAATCTGTGGTCGAGTAAAAAACTGGGGCGATTTCTTTTAATCGGTCTAACACTTTTTCTTGGCGACCTGAAGCAATGATCAAATCAGGATGAACTTCATTAATTTTCTCAAAAGCGGGTTCAGGTAAGGTTCCTACATTGGCATATTTACTATCATCTGCAAATTCCGCAAGATAGTCTGGCATACGTCCTTTTGAGCTAGCTACAATAGCATCTTTTACGCCTAACTCACGTAATGTATCAAGAGTACCGAAATCTAAGACTACAACTCGTTTTGGATTTTCTGGTACCACTTGTTTACCTGCAAAGTTTTCAACCGTAATATCAGCGGCATTGGCAGTTGCCACACCGAATGCTGCAATAAAACCTGCGGCTAATGTAGTGAATGTTTTTTTCATTGTGTTTTCCTCTATAAATAAAATTTGGGGATTGGGTGAATCGAGTTCATCCCACCTATTTAAAGTAGATAGCAATTTTATTATCGTTAATTTCTTCAATTGGAATATGCATACCATAGATTTCTTGCAATACGGAGGTTTGCATAATGTGTTCAATACAGCCTTGTTGTACTAATTTACCGTCTTTCATAGCAATAATGTAATCAGAATAACAAGAAGCAAAATTAATATCATGAATCACAATTACAACGGTTTTATTCAATTCCGTAACTAATTGACGTAACACTTGCATAATTTGTACAGAATGTTTCATATCTAAATTATTCAGTGGTTCATCGAGTAAGATGTAATCCGTATCTTGAGCTAAAGTCATAGCAATATAGGCACGTTGACGCTGCCCACCACTTAGCTCATCAATATATCGATAACGAAATTCCTCTAGGTTCATATAACCAATGGCATTATCAATAAAAGTGCGGTCATTTTCTGTTAAATTTCCTTTGGAATAAGGAAAACGCCCAAACGACACTAAATCTTCAACTGTCAAACGTAAATTAATATGATTAGACTGTTTTAAAATAGCCAATTGTTTAGCAATATCCGCACTTTTTTGTTCATGAAGTAATTTACCATTAAGATATACTTCTCCACTATCTGCAACCAATAAACGGCTAATAATGGATAATAAAGTACTTTTACCCGCACCATTAGGGCCGATAAATGAGGTAATTTTACCTTCTGGAATAATCACTGAAACTGAATCTACAACCTTTTTGGAGCCATAGCTTTTATTAATATTTTTAATTTCTATTGCCATTTTTTATTTGCTCTCAACAGTAAGTAAATGAAATATACTCCACCCACAAAATTTACAATAATGCTCAATGTTGTATTAAAGCTAAACACTTGTGATACCAACACTTGTCCTATGATTAAAGTTAACACAGAAATCAGCATGGCAGCTGGAATCAATATCAAGTGGTGATAACTACGAATAAATTCAAATGTCACATTCATCACTAATAGCCCAAGGAAAGTTAATGGCCCTACAAGCGCGGTGGAAACTGAAGTTAAAATAGCCACAATAACTAACAATTGTCGGATCATACTTTGATAAGGAATGCCTAAATTAATCGCTTGATCTCGCCCTAAAGCTAGCACATCAAAATAGCGCATATAACGTAAACTATAAAAAATCACAATAAGCAATACCGCTAAAGCTAACCATAAAATATTAATATTAACTCGGTTAAAACTAGCAAAGCCAATATCCTGTGCAATTTGGAATTCGTTAGGATCAATCAACACTTCCATAAAGGTGGTGAGGCTTTGAAAGAAAGTGCCAAAGATAATCCCGACTAATAATAAAAAGAAAATATTTTGTTGTTCACGTTTGAATAAGGCGTAATACAAGCCTAATGCAAACAGCACCATTAATCCTGTACAAATGACAAATAAAATAATCGGATCAATTGACTGCAAAGTCTTCGAGCCAAATAAAAAAATAATCAAGGTTTGAATTAATAAATATAAAGAATCTAACCCTAAAATACTGGGAGTCAAAATACGATTATTCACCACCGTCTGAAAAATCATAGTCGCCAACGCAATGGCAGCGCCTGTCACTATAATTGCAACCAAACTCAGTGAACGATGATGTAATGCATATTCCCAACGATTAGGCAAGTGATAAAACAAATACATAGCAATTGCTACTAATGTCAACAAGCCAAGTATAAATAGCTGACGTGCACTTTTATTCTGCGGTTGATTATTTTTAATTTTAAACATGACGATACCGCTTAAATAACAAATATAAGAAAATTGCACTACCAAATACTCCAACGACAGCATTGATAGCAATTTCATAAGGGAAAATCACTGTTCTACCTAAAATATCGCAAGCTAACACAAATACAGCCCCTAAAAGTGCGGTATGAGAAAGAATTTTTTTCAAATTATCCCCTAAATAAAGAGTCACTAAATTAGGAATAATTAACCCTAAAAAAGGAATAACGCCGACAGAGACAATAATAATGGAAGTTACAGTGGCAACAATGGCTAAGCCTAAATAGAGAACCTGTTGATAATTTAAGCCTAAATTAATCGCAAAATCTTGTCCCATACCAATAATCGAGAATCGGTTAGCAAACATATAGGCAACAATTAATGCTGGAATACTGAAATACAAAATCTCATAACGACCTGACATAATCAACGAGAAATCCCCTTGTAGCCAGCCTGCAAGATTTTGTAGAAGATCTTGTTGATAGGCAATAAATGCGGTTATGGAACTAATAATGTTACCAAACATAATCCCCACTAAAGGCACAAAGATAGTATCTTTAAATTTGAGGCGAGATAAAATACTCATAAACAGTAATGTGCCAAGGAAAGCCACCATAATGGCTATACTGGTTTTTAGCAACATTGAAGCGGAAGGAAACAGCAGCATCGCAATTAAAATGCCAAGTCTTGCACTATCCATTGTTCCTGCGGTGGTTGGCGAAACAAATCGATTGCGACTCAATTGTTGCATCACTAAACCGCAAATACTCAAGGCGGATCCAGCGATCAAAATACTCACTAAACGTGGTACTCGGCTAATCAAAAAGACTTGCCATTGTTCCATATTAAATTGCAGTAAACCTTGTAGATTTACTGTACTTACACCGAGAAACAAAGACAAAAGAGATAAAATCAGTAATAATAAAACTAAATATCGACGACGAATCATATTCTGTAATGATAATTATTTTTAACCTTATATTAGCATGTCAATTTTTTCCTGCAAGCCATAAAATAAAAAAGAGTTGATCCAATAAGATCAACTCTTTTATTTTTATTTATGTCTTAAATACATTTTACTGTATCAGGACATCATTACCATTGGTAACCTACACCAACAGAGCCTCCGACGTCACCACGAGAGTTGGTATTACCTTGAAGTTTCAAGACAAGTTTACCATTATCGCTAGCACGTGAATAACCTACTGCTAATGCACTTTCACCACGGTATGCACCTGCTGAAGCTGCTACCATAGATTTACCTGGCATATAAGCTTGTGGTAAACCAGCTGCAGCATTGGCACCTGCAACACCTGCACGTAATTGTTTATCCACTTTATTCACATGGTTATGAACATCAGCTAAACCACCACGTAATTGGCTAACATTAACAGCGTCATGCTCTTCAACACCATTCGCTACATGTTTAATTTGGCTACCGTTCACGCTAACTGCGTTGATAGTTTTACCATTAGCATCTTTACCCGCTACAGAACTAATTGTTGTGCTTTGAGCGCCATTGTTAATAGTCATACTACCACCATTGATGGTTGTAGATTTATTACCTTGTTTAAATTCAGCACTTTCTAAGTTTTTGAGTTTCTTAGCAAGTTGAATTTCAAGTTTTCCTTTACCATCAGCTTTCACATTCACGTTACCAGCTGCACTTTCAAATTTTTCTGAAGCTGCTTTATTCACACCTTCACCTGCAATGGTGACTGTTGAATTAAGTTTTTGTTTATTCACAACTTCATTATTGCCTTTGAAGTTTAAGCCATCATTTAATGTTGCGATTTCTTCTTTTTCGCCGTTTGGTTTCACGTATTCAATACGGGTTTTGCTTTCACCGTTTTTACCATCGTTACCATCAAGTCCTTTCGTACCATTTTTCACGCTGATATTCGCTGAAGCACCATCTTTACCGTCTGCTCCCTTAGGACCAGTTAAACCGATAGAACCATCCTTACCATTAATTGCAACAGATGAACCATCTTTGCCATCGACGCCGATATAACCATCTTTGCCTGGTTTACCATCTTTACCTTTTTCTCCAACAGTCACAGAATCAGCTTTGATATTTTTATCTAAACCAACCACTAATTTACCATCTTCAACGAAAGTTTTGATGTTAGATGCATCATATTCGCTATTAGCTTTAGTACCTTTACCAACGATATCCACTTGATCACCAAGATTTTTCTTAATTGCCTTACCATCAGTATCTTTCACACCAAATGCATCAGTTTTTAAGGTCTTGATTTCATTATTAACAATATCACCAGCTAAGTATTTCACATCACCAATATTAGCACCGTTAGTATCTTTGTTATAGACACGTGTACCATCTTGTTTGATTTCAGTAGCACCAGAGGCTTGATTAATAATTTGCTTATTACCATTATCTAAACCATTTTTGGTGACACTTACATCGCCCATATGAACACCTTTACCATCTATAATGGTTTTATCACCTTCTTTAGAAGTATAGGTTGTGCTACCTGCGGTAATTTCAGTCTTAGAACCATCCACATTCACAATCGTGTTACCTGCTGCATTCATAGTATTTTTATTACCATTGTCATCAACAGTTTCCACGCTGGTCATATTTTTCAAGTCTTTATTAAGATCATGTTTAACCTTACCATCTGCACCAACAGATGCCTTGATATTGTCATTATCACCATTAGTAAAGTTTAAACCGTCCTTTAATTTAACAGACTGAGCGTTTTCACCATTCGCTTTATATGTTAATTTCGCATTTGCAACAATTGACTCACCATCAACTTTAATATCATAGGTGTTTGTTGTTTCATTATGGTCAACTAAAATTGAACTATCACTAGATGTAACTTTAGTACGTCCTTCATCAACATATTTTTTATTGGTTACAGAGTTAGGGTTATTATCAACATTGGTTACATACATATTTTTAGCGGTAATTTTATCACCTTCAATATGTGTGTCGCCCACTTTAATATCACCAGATTTGATAATAGTATCACCAATAGTCACGCTACCATCTTTACCTAATTTTAAATCTTTAGCTAAACGAACTTTTAAGTTGTTTGTACCATCAGATACCACACCTAAATTATCTTCTTTCGTTAATTTAGTTTCATCTGACACACCACCAATAACATTAACTTGTTCGTTAAGTTTTTTCTTGATTTCTTTACCCGTTGCAGATTTACCATTAGTTAAGTTAGCAGCTTCGGCATCACCACCGTAGATTTGACCATCATCCATAGTCGCTACTTCATGGGTAATATGGTTATGATCTTCGTAAACAATACGATCCATGCCATTTTTACCGTTGTTACCATCGGTACCATCAACACCGTTTTTGCCATTTCTTACAGAAATATCTGCAGAACTGCCATCAACTCCGTCTTTACCATTACCACCGGTTAAACCGATATGACCAACACCATCTTTACCATTGATAGAAACTGCGTTAGTACCGTCCTTACCATCTTTACCATATACGCTGATGCCATCTTTACCATCAATGCCTACACCAGATTTACCATCTGCACCGTTTACACCGATTGTACCGTTTTTGCCATCTTTGCCACCAAGATTAACAGTATTCGACAAACCATAAGTCACTGTAGAACCTTCTTCGGTATCTTCTACAGTCGTAGTTAAGTTACCATCATTTGCAAATTTTACAGTTTCGTTATTGATAATTTTTGCTGTTTTTTTACCATCAGTTACATTGAATGCACTCATTGTACCTAATTTAGAAGTATCAACAGATAAATCATAAGTATTTGTATCCTTATCATACTTATATTTTACTGTCTTATCTGTAGAATCTACTTTAGTACGATGTTCATCAAAGTATTTTTTATTGATAACAGAATTATCATTATCTCCATCAACATTGGTTACATACATATTACCAGCATTGATAGTATCACCATTAATTGTTGTAGCAGTTACACTGTTAAGATTAACTAAATTTTTACTTAGCTCAATCATTAAGGTATCTGTACCATTAGCAATCACAGCAATATTGCCTGTCGCACTTTCGAATACACTACCATCAGCTTTATATGCTTTAGTTTTATCAGAACCAGAAGTTGTGCCTTCACCAACAATTTTCACTGTAGTATTAAGTTTATGAGCATTAATAGTATCAGCATTGTTACCTGTAAAGTTCAACCCATCATTTAAGGTTGCAACTTCTTCTTTATCGCCATTTGGTTTTACATACTCAATACGAGTTTTAGTTTCACCATTTGCACCATCGTTACCATCAAGACCTTTAGGACCTTGAACAACTTTCATAGTGGCAGATGCACCATTAGAACCATCAGCACCTTTTGGACCTGTTAAACCGATTGAACCGTCTTTACCGTTGATAACCACAGAAGCACCATCAACACCGTTCACACCGATTTTACCATTAGCACCATCTTTGCCGTCTTTACCTGTTGCACCTTCAGCAGTAATAGTCACACCGTTTTCGCCGTTTTTACCGTCTACACCGATTTTACCATCAGTACCATTCGTGCCGTTTACACCGTCTTTACCACCAGCAGTTAAGGATTTAGTTGCTAAATCATTATCCATCAATACATTGATGGTTGTTTTACCATCAGCATCTTGAACTACGGTTGTCTTGAGGTTTTCGCCAGAGTAGTTAGCAATATCTTTTGTACCAGCACCTTTGATATCAACTTGGCTATTTAATTTATTTGCAACTGGGTTAGCTGTGCTACCTTGAGCTGCTTCATTAGCACCAAATTTCAAGCCATCGTCCATAGTAGCAACTTCATGAGTCACATGGTTGTGATCTTCATATACGATGCGGTCCATGCCGTTTGTACCATTGTTACCATCGGTACCATCAACACCGTTTTTACCATTTCTTACAGAAATATCTGCAGAACTGCCATCAACACCGTCTTTACCATTACCACCGGTTAAACCGATATGACCAACACCATCTTTACCATTGATAGCAACTGCATCTTTGCCATCTTTACCATCTTTGCCATATACGCTGATGCCATCTTTACCATCAATGCCTACGCCAGATTTACCATCTGCACCGTTGACACCGATTGTACCGTTTTTGCCATCTTTGCCGATTTGAATATCATTGCCTAATGCAATATCGTAAGTACGTACATTAGAAGAATCTAAGTCACCACCTGTTAAGGTAATATTAGAATCAGATGTAGTTACTTTAGTATCATATGCATTCACAGTGTAATCATGATTCAATGAACCATCGGCATTCTTACCTTGATCAACAGTTGCATTGGTACCTGCAAATACTTTAGTTGGTACAACTGTTTCAGGCGTTGGTGCTTTGATCTCAACAGTATAAGTACCAGCAGCATCAGTTTTCACTTTCACCGCAGTGCCTTCAATACCTTTGAAATTCACGGTATTGTTATTCACCACTTTACCAACGTTTTTAATATCGTTTTCAGATTCATCATAACCAATATTCCAACCCATATTATCAGCATATTGTTTATTAACTACGCTAGTATTGGTGGTTGGTGCGTTAGTAACATACATGTTATTGGCATTAATAGTGTCGCCATTAATAGTTGTAGACGTTACTGTATTTAAACCTGTAAGGTTTTTATTTAATTCTACAGTTAATGTATCTGTACCATTTGCAACAACTGCAATATTACCGGTTGCACTTTCAAATACACTACCATCAGCATTATATGCTTTTGTTGCATCAGCCCCTGCTTGAGTACCTTCACCTTGTACTTTAACAGTAGTATTCAATTTATGAACATTTTCTGTCGCAGTATTGTTACCAGTGAATTTCAAGCCATCGTCCATAGTAGCAACTTCATGAGTTACATGGTTATGATCTTCGTATACTATGCGGTCCATGCCGTTCTTACCATTGCTACCATCAGTACCGTCAACGCCATTTGCACCATTCTTAACATGTACATCAGCAGATGCGCCATCTTTACCATTGATACCAATGTGACCATCAACACCATCTTGACCGTCAGCACCAGTAGCTGTAATCGTTACGCCATCTTTACCATTAGCACCTTTAACACCAACAGAACCATCTTTACCGTCTTTACCACCAACATTTACATTGTTAGCTAAACCGTAAGTTACAGTAGAGCCATTAGCATCATCAGTTACTGTCGTTGTTAAGTTTCCATCGTTAGAGAATTTAACAGTTTCAGAATCTGTAATGTTAGATGTTACAGTTCCATCTTTATTGGCTACATTAAAGGAACTCATAGAACCTAATTTAGATAAATCAGTGCTTACTGTATAAACAGTATGGCCATCAGTAGCAGTAGATGTATCAACTTTTACATTGTTACCCGCTTTAACTTCTGTTTTTGCTGCTTTTAATTGGCTTACATTAACCGCATCATTATCATCTACCCCATTGGTTACGTTAGTGATTTTTGCACCACCTACGTTAACAGTATTGGTAGTATCACCTAATGTGATAGTTGTATTACCATTAGAAATAGAAGTAATGCTGGTTAATGCAGAATTAAGACTTGCTTTAACCACACCATCAGCCAATGTTTCCATTGTAATATTTGTAGTATTTACAAAATCTAAACCTTTTTTAAGTTTAACAGTTTTATCTGCGCCACCATTATCTTTATAGGTAAGATCTGTATTTTCAGCAACTTTGTCATAATCTACTTTAATATCGTAATTATTGATTTTTGCATCTGTATTGGTATCTACAACAGAAATACTTTTATCAGAAGAAGTTACGGTTGTACGGCCTTCATCAACATATTTCTTAGTTGTTGCATCCGTATCATTAGTAACATCGCCATTAATAGTCACATTATTAGTAGTAATATGATTACCGTCGATAGTTGTAGTGCCACCATTGTTAGTCACATTGACTACTTTACTATTTACAGTATCACCATTCACTGTAGTTGCATTCACTGTGGTAAAAGTGACATCTTTTTTGGTTGCAATAGATAAACCATTATCGCTTTGAGTTAAAGCAATGTTATCACCTGCATCATAATTAAAAGTTTCATCTAATTTAAGATTATCTGTGGTAATCCCTTTATTTTCACCAGTAGATGCAGAAGAGGTAATAGTCAATCCTTTTTCAACTGTATCCACCGCTTTTTTAGTTTTATCAGAAGCAGTAACAGTGATTGTATTTTCTGCTGCACTGGTATCAATATAATCATCACCAGTCACATTCACTGTAGATCCTAGTTTTTGAACATTGGTTGAACCAGTTTCACCAGCAAATGTTAAGCCTTTTTCCTCAACAGTTGTCACAGCATCTTTCACTTTATTGCTGACATCAACTTTAACCGTGTTAGAATCTTCATCTGCGGTAGTTGTTACAAAATCAGAACCTTTCACAACACCAAATGTTGTAGTATCTTTATCCACAGTTAAAGAACCACTGTCACCAGTTACCGTGAATTTAGATAAAGCATTGTCAATCTTAGTTTTTGTTTCATCATTTAAATCGTAAGAAACATCAATACCTGTTGTACTACCATCTGAAGCTGTTTTAGTTGTGGTTGTTGCCGTTGTGCGACTACCATCAATAAAGTTTACCGTATCAGAGTCTTGGATATTAGCTTTCTTAGTTGCATCTTCTGAGCCATTACTTGTAGCGTTGAACCCACTCATACTACCTAATTTACTTAGGTCTGTACTTACAGTGTAAATAGATTCACCATTTTCACCTTTGGTTTCTTCAACCTTAACATTTTGGCCTTGTTTAACAACAGTTTTAGCTGCTTTGACAGTTTCATTGTTCGTAATGAAAGTATTTAAGTTTGTTTCATCAACACTGTATTTCACGCCATCTGTATTGGTTTCAGATTTAATGATGTTACCATCGCCAACAAATTTAACCGTTGGTACATTGTCTTTTGTTAACGTTACATCTTTTTGATCACCAGATTCAGCAGTGACGCCAAATTTTGCACTGATATTTGTTACAGGAGTATTAGTTGCATTGTTGATATTGTTAATAACATTTTCAGTATTCACTGTGTAAGTTACTGTTTTATCAGTTAATGCCACATCCATATTATTATTGCCAGATTTAAATTCTACTGTTGGTTCTGTTTCGCCACCTAACGCAACATTAGTAGTTGTCTCACCTGCTTTTACATTGAAACCTTTTTGTAATTTACTAATATTATTTGCATTGTTAGTAATATTGGTTGTGTTATTAGTAATGGTTTGTTTAGTTTTATCGTTTAAATCAACAGAATAATCTGTAGTGATTGCGCCTGTTGAATCTGCTGCACCTGGAGTACCAATTACAGTCACACCAAAACCATCAGAACCTGCCGTCTTAGCTGAAACAGTTGTTTTATCTGCACTAACAGTATAAGTTGTAGTGTCATTAGCTTCAGTACTGGTTACATGAGCATTTGTACCAGCAGCTACAGCGGCATTTTTAGCTGAAATAGTGATTTTATTTGCATCTTGCTTAATACCAACATTATTACCTGCAGTATAAGTAATGGTTTCACCTAAAGTAATATTATCTTTTCCGCCAGAAACAGTTGTCGAAGAAGTGCCTGAACCGGTTTTGTCAACAGATAAATTGAAACCTTTATTCACCTCATCAACCACAGCATATAATTGGCTGCCGTTGATTGCATCTGTTGAATTAGATGAAATTAAACCAGGCGCTACATTTTGAATACGACGAGTTTCCACAGTAGAAGAACCATTTGAGCCCACAGAAACTACGCCAACATTAGTTGAACCACCAGCAAAGTTATGGTTATAACCATTCACCATACCAGAAGTATAATCTGTAGATAATCCTTCTGTAGAACTACCTTTCTCTGTATAACCAGATTTATCTCCTAAAATCACAGAACGAGCTGCGGTAGAAGATACATTGTTACCTAATACAAAAGTATTTTCAGTGCTAACCGTATTGCTATTACCAATTACCATTGAGTTGCTACCTGTCACAGTATTGGAATTACCTACTACACGAATAGCATCACCAGAAGTGACTTTATTATTATTACCAAAGATACCAGAATTAGTAGCCGCAAATGCCGTGCCTGCATCTTCAGTACCATTGTCATTACCTAAAGAAAAAGATCCCTCACCTGTTATGTCGGTTGGGTCACCGATAGCAACGGCTTTATTAGCAGTAACTTTATTTTTAGTACCAATAGAAATTGAATTTGTACCTGTTGCAATAGCTTGATCACCGATAGCGATAGAAGCTTCACCTTTTGCTTGAGCAGAAGATGTTGTGCTATCATCATCACCACCAATTGCAATAGAATTCTTACCTGTAGCTTGCGCTGCATAGCCCACGGCAGTCGCGCCTGCACCAGTAGCTTGTGCACTTACCCCAGCTGCAAAGGCATTAGCAGCACTTGCTATTGAAGATGAGCCAATGGCTGCTGTATTAACTTCAATAGCTTTTGCATCTGTACCAATTGCTACAGCATCTTCTTTTGTAGCTTTTGCATTTGTACCAATTGCAGTTGAATCTTCTTCAGAGGCATTTGCCCCTTTACCAAATGCCATTGCATGGGCTTTAGCAGCATTCGCTTCTTGACCAAATGCCATTGCATAAGAACCATTAGCCTCAGCTGAAACACCAACCGCTACTGTTCCTAAATCTTTCGCATTAGCGTCAGAACCAAATGCAATAGAATTAGCCTTTGCTGCAGTTGCATTATTACCACCAGCAATACTATTATCACCTTCTGCAGTAGAACCAAAACCTAATGCCAAAGATTCAAATCCAGAAGCATTAGATTGTACACCTAATGCTGAAGCAAAATGACCAGCAGCATCAGCATTACTACCGATAGCAACAGTTTTAAAACCAGATGCATCAGCAAAAGAGCCTAGAGCCATACTATCCATACCATTTGCTTCTGCATGGTAACCCATAGCTACTGTATTGTCACGGCGACCTTTAGCATAATGACCGATTACGACCGCATCAGAACCTTGTACTCCTGTTTCTGTTGTTTCTTTACCAGTAGTTTCATCTACATCACTTACATAACTAATAGACTTATTGATAATTTTACCTGTTGTAGTATTTTGAACAGTTGTACCAGCTGTAGCCCCTCCCCCCATAACTATAGAACGATCACCTAATGCTTGAGCTGATTCAAAAGGTTGATATAACCCAGAAGATGCGGTGGTTGAATATGAAGCAATATTAGCAGAACCAATAGCAATAGACTGTGTTCCTAAAGCTGTTGCAGACTGACCAATTGCATTAGAAGAATTTCCAATACTGTTTGCCATTGAACCAAAAGATTGAGCATAAGTACCAATAGCCGCTGATTGACGACCTACAGCAGTAGATCCATTACCTTGAGCTAAAGAGCCTGCACCTAATGCTGTCGCAGCAGCCCCTTTAGCTACAGAATATGTACCAATGGCTGTAGTAAGACCTGCGTTAGTGCCATTTTTATTAGGTCCACCAATAGAATAAGCATAAGCATAATCCCCAATCGCAACTGAGCCACCTGTAGCTATTGTTTCATTACCTAAAGCAATAGAAGATGCTCCATGTCCCTTTGTACTAGTAGATACATTATATACATAATGTGGACTTGGAAGATTAAAAGTTAAATTAGTAGTACCGCCACCTTCTGCTGTATCAGAATATTCAATCTCATCCTTGCCTGCTAAACTATAATAAGAAGTATATTCTGCGCCAGTGTTAGATTCATAATTGTTACCTGAATAGTACGTACTATATGGGTTACCATAGTTGTATGCATTAATGTAAGTAGAGCTATTTGTATAAGTAGGAACTGTTGCATAATAGCTGTAGCCATTATCAGCAGTTACAGTAGTATAAGTTCTTGAACCGACAATAACATCCGTTCTAGCGGGAGCGACTAAATAAGTCTCTCCCTCCTCATTTGTTATATAATAATTATTTTTATCTACTGTATTTTTATTAAGTTAAGTCCCTCCAGTTAACCCTGTATAAGCAAAAGCCGAAGGCACGGCTAATAAGGCACCTAAACATACAGCTGAGGCTGAAACTGCGGTTAGTTTTGCAGAAATTTTTCTTGTTTGACGGGATTTCACATGCCCCTTAGCAAATTCAGAAACCGCAATAAACGTTTGCGTAGCATGATTGTAGATGACCTTGTAAATATGATTCATAATTTGACCTATTTGAATAAATTGATTACATGTATCAAAGTAAATGTCGTTTAACCACTAAACTACCATGTAGCATAAAACACAATACCCATACTTTAATGAGGTGTGCAATTATATATAAAATAGGCAATCTTTCTTGTTAATTTACATAATTTTACTTAAAAAATAAGAATTTACTCTTTTTGTTAATTATTAAGAAAATATTAAACACAACATCAGGTTAATTATTAACTATCGGTAAATAATAAAACAAAAAATAAGCAAATTATGTTTACAATGCATGCTAATGTAAATTTTTTGTATCAAAAATACCTCAAAAAATCGCATAAAATACGAATTCTAAAAATAAAGCTAATTGGATTAAGTAGTTATAGAAATAATATGAAGAAGAGTGAAATAAAGAAAAGTATCAGAAATTCTTTTTTCTTTGCAAACTTAACAAAAGTTTTCGTTTTTAAAGATTCTCATCTCTTTATGTGCGATAAAACATGAGTTTGAGTAAAAATAAAAGGGCTTTCGCCCTTTTAATTACCTCTTATCATAATACGAAAATAGATTTACTTACTAAGTATTCAGATTACATTCTCAATTGTTGTTCTGCAGACTTGGCTTTGATTAAGAATTGACGGCGTTCGCTATCACGCATTTCACTGCTTGAACCTGGTAATTTCACAGTGAGAGGGTTAACAGGGCGTCCGTTAATGTGGAATTCATAATGTAAATGCGCACCCGTGGAAATACCTGTATTACCTGATAATGCAATACGTTCCCCACGTTTGATATTTTGCCC
Organism: Mannheimia massilioguelmaensis; assembly: GCF_000940515.1. Lineage (NCBI taxonomy): Bacteria > Pseudomonadati > Pseudomonadota > Gammaproteobacteria > Pasteurellales > Pasteurellaceae > Mannheimia > Mannheimia massilioguelmaensis. Next base: position 98,188 of record NZ_CDQL01000008.1, on the reverse strand, counting down.
TGCTTTAACTAGGGCTTTGCTTAAATGCATGTACACGGTTTGATATTCACGCCCATGTCGCATAACAATATAACGCCCTGCACCACCTGGTTGATAAGCAATTTTCTCAATTACTCCATCTGCGGGTGCGATCACTGGGGTTCCAGCAGAAACGCTAAAATCGACGCCTTTATGTGGGCGAATACGTCCTGTCACGGGGTGACGGCGATGAGGATTAAATGGCGAAGAAACTCTTGCTTGACGTTGTAATGGATAACGAGCGAAGCCTTTACCTAAGGTTTCCCCTTGGCGGTTATAATAACGACCATTATCTGCTTGTACAGCATAATAGCTTTTGCCTTCACTGATAATATGAATGGCTTCTACATTACCTTGCCCAGTTAATTCTCCGCCTAAATATTCTCGGCTCACTAACAAGCTAAACTTATCGCCTTTTTTCAATTTTTTCATACTAAACTGCCATTGAAGTGCGGTATTTAATTGGCTAATTTGCCGCCCGTCCAAACCTAAGGCGCGTAAACCTGCGACAAAAGAAGTGGTGACTTGGCCTTTTAACACTTCTTTTTTCCAAATACTTTTCTTTTCTATAACTTGGCGAGAGAATTTGCCATCTTCTAATCGTTCATAAATGCGTTCTTCTTTTTCAGAGACCAACCAGTTTAAATATTCTAATTCGCCATCCTGATCGAGAATCCAATACATTTGTTGACCAGCATTTAAGTTTTTTAATTCAGGATAAGCTTTAATTAGATTCACACTGGTATCAGCCTCTAAACCAGAAAGTTCGAGCACATCTTTTAATTTATCGCCTCTCACAATAGTATGGCTAAATTGATCAGAAATGCGTTTGGCTTGTTCTGCTGCATCGAGCAGATCATTTAAGGCATTTTTGGCATTGTCAGGCAGAGATTCATAAACCTCGTCAGAATCAATTTTGATTTCATCAACCTCTTGATCTTCGCCTGATAAATCATCGTCATAAGAGGTTGCACTATTCACTTCAGATAAATTTTTTGAATTTTCTACCGCACTTTCCTTGCTTACAAGTGTAGCACTGGAGGCACTTTGATTAGTAGTTGAATCTGCGGAAAGATTATTCGGTGTCAATTTCTCAAATTGTTGATTTTGGTTCGCTACATCATAAACATTTTTTTCTTCTACACTGTCTTTTAAGCTAAGCAAAATCCCCGCCATAATCGACAAAATAGCCATAAAAAAAATCGCCGCTTTAATCCGTGATTTTCGTTTACGTCTATCTCTTGCTAATTTTACGTGCTGATGCCCCACTCAGTGTGTCCCTTATAATATCAATGCAGATGCTAAATAATGATTCTTTTATGACATAGAAAAAATTAAAGGGTTCATTATACACAATAAAAAAATTTTTATGGGAATAATTTCCATTATTAGAGGAATTTTTGCCTTTATTTTCTTGAGAACTTCAATAAAATGAGCTATCGTTAAGAAATTTTTTAATACAAATAAACTTTCCTTATGAAAATCCATGCCATCAAAACGCCACTTGTTGAACTTAAACAGATTAATGTTCTGTTTGGCGAAAAAATAGCGTTGAAAAATATCAATTTAACTATTTATCCTAATACGGTGGTAACGATTGTTGGCCCGAATGGCGGGGGGAAATCTACCCTATTAAAAGTGTTATTAAAATTACAAGCTCCAAGTGAGGGAACTGTAACATATAGCGCTAATCTACGCATTGGCTATGTTCCACAAAAAATTCATTTAGATCCGAGTTTTCCGATTACTGTAGAGAAATTTCTTGGTTTGAAAAAAGGGATTCGCCATCAAGATATTCAAGAGGCATTGCAATTACTTTCCATTAAGCATTTGATTCATAACAGTATGCAAAAATTATCAGGCGGTGAAATGCAACGTGTGTTGCTTGCCCGAGCAATCCTCAACAAACCCAATTTATTAGTGCTTGATGAGCCAACTCAAGGGGTGGATTTAACGGGGCAAGCAGAATTGTATCAATTGATTCATGAAACCCGTGAAAAATTAAACTGTGCAATTTTAATGGTTTCTCATGATCTGCATATTGTGATGGCGGATACTAATGAAGTGGTATGCATTAATCAACATATTTGTTGTGCAGGCACGCCTGAAATGGTGTCTAATGATCCTACATTTATTTATTTATTTGGCGATCAGTTCTCTAAAAATGTGGCGTTCTATACCCATCATCATAATCATCAACATAATATTCATGGTGATGTGTGCTGTTCAGGTTCACAGCATTCAGAACAATGTCTTCATCAACATCAATAACGAGATAATTTATGTTTGAAATTATTTTTCCTGCTTGGCTAACAGGAATGCTACTTTCTTTAATTACCGCACCTTTAGGGGCTTTTGTGGTATGGCGTAAAATGGCATATTTTGGTGATACTCTCTCCCATTCTGCATTATTAGGGGTCGCCATTGGGATTTTCTTAAATGTTAATCCCTATCTTGCTATTCTGATTCTTACCCTAATTTTAGCTATTGCCATGGTGTGGTTGGAAAGCCATTCTCAATTTTCTGTCGATACCATACTTGGCATTATTGCTCATAGCTGCTTATCACTAGGCGTGGTCACGGTAGGATTATTGCAAAATGTGCGGGTAGATTTAATGGGATATTTATTTGGTGATTTATTGGCAGTAAATTATCAAGACTTAATTTATATTGGTGTTGGGGTCATCGTGGTGATATCCGTCCTAATTTATCATTGGCGACCTCTAATTTCCACCACAGTCAGCCCAGAATTAGCTCAAGTGGAAGGAATAAATATTCGCCGCATGCGATTTATTTTGATGATTTTAACCGCACTTACCATCGCTTTAAGTATGAAATTTGTCGGTGCATTAATTATTACTTCATTACTAATTATCCCTGCTGCTACCGCTCGTCGATTTGCTAAAACTCCTGAAAGCATGGTATTCATTGCGATTATCTTAAGTATGATTGCAGTGTCATTAGGTTTATTATTATCCGCTTTCTACAATACCGCAGCAGGCCCTTCTGTGGTGATCTGTTCTTCATTTATTTTCTTAATGTCCTTATTAAAGCACTCCACGGAATAGTTTTCTTCTATCCATTGATAAAAATACCATTCTCTTCCTCCTCGGAGGAAGAACTTCGTTTTAAAAAATATTAGAAACAAAATTTTCTAAAAAAACACCGCACTTTTAAACATAAAACCATACTGATAAACAACTCGACTATCCCCTTCACAAATAAGCGTTAGAAATCGCTATTTTTTACAAAGAGCAGTTAGGCAAGATTTCAAGAAATCTCATTCATTGCTTTACAATTTAAGAAATCTCCCTACAATACACATTCCTAACGGTTCACCTTGCTGTGAATCACTGACTTGAAATCAGACAAAAGAGAAATTTATGACTACTCCATTCAAACCAGAATTATTGTCTCCAGCAGGCACGCTTAAAAATATGCGTTATGCTTTTGCTTATGGTGCAGATGCTATTTACGCAGGGCAACCACGTTATAGCTTACGTGTTCGTAATAATGAATTTAATCACGCTACTCTAAAACAAGCCATTGATGAGGCTCATAGCTTAGGTAAAAAATTCTATGTGGTGGTAAATATTGCTCCACATAATTCAAAATTAAAAACCTTTGTTAAAGATATTAAAACTATCGTAGATATGAAGCCTGATGCATTAATTATGTCCGATCCAGGTTTAATTATGTTAGTACGTGAGAATTTTCCTGAGATTGATATTCACCTTTCAGTACAAGCGAATGCAGTTAACTGGGCAACAGTAAAATTCTGGAAACAAATGGGGTTAACTCGAGTGATTCTGTCTCGTGAACTCTCTATTGAGGAAATAGCAGAAATTCGTCAACAAGTTCCAGATATTGAACTAGAAATTTTTGTGCATGGTGCATTATGCATGGCTTATTCTGGACGTTGTTTACTTTCTGGTTATATTAATAAACGTGATCCTAACCAAGGCACTTGCACCAACGCTTGTCGTTGGGAATACAAAATGGAAGAAGGCACAACAGATGATGTAGGCAATATTGTAGCTAAAGAAAGTGTACAAAAATTCGAGCCTGAAATTGAGGTAAAAAATGTGGCACCCACTTTAGGTGAGGGACAAACCACTGATAAAGTTTTTCTTTATACTGAGCCACATCGCCCTGATGAGCAAATGACTGCATTTGAAGATGAACACGGCACCTATTTTATGAACTCAAAAGATCTTCGTGCCGTACAACATGTCGAAAAACTAACCCAATTAGGGGTGCATTCACTGAAAATCGAAGGACGTACAAAATCTTTCTATTACTGTGCTCGTACTGCTCAAGTCTATCGTAAAGCCATTGATGATGCTGCTGCGGGAAAACCATTTGATACCAGCTTAATGGATACTTTGGAAAGTTTAGCACATCGTGGTTATACAGAAGGGTTCTTACGTCGTCATACTCATGATGAATACCAAAACTATGAATACGGTTACAGTATTTCCGAACGTCAACAATTTGTAGGCGAATTTACGGGTCAACGTAATCAACAAGGTATGGCAGAAGTTGCGGTTAAGAATAAATTCTTATTAGGTGATGAAGTAGAAATGATGACGCCTAAAGGTAATATTATTTTTAAAATTGAGCGCATACTTAATCGCAAAAATGAAAATGTAGATGCTGGACTAGGAGATGGGCATTTTGTATTTTTAGATGTGCCTGCCGATATTGATTTAGACTATGCTCTATTAATGCGTAATTTAGTAAATAGTAATACGAGAAATCCACATCAAAAATAAATGTTAAAAATATGTTGTATTTATTAAATTTATGTATATAATGTTTCCCATACCCTAAAAAGTATGACTCCAAATATATTTAGCCCTTTCTATTGAAAGGGCTTTTTTTATGATGAATTTTCTAAATTACGATCTATATCGCAAAAATTCTGCATTTTTCTTCTTTCTTTGCCCGTTCTCTATAAAAATACCCTCTTGCATTTATAGTTAATTGTAAATACAATTTGAGGTAACTGTGTTAATTACATATGATCCGAACAAATCTCTAAAAAATTTTAAAGGGAGAAATCTACCTTTTGAGTTAGTTAGAGAATTTGATTGGTCAACAGCAATCACAGAACAAGATATAAGACATCTTTATCCTGAAGCTAGATTTGTAAGTTTCAGCTACATTAATGAACGACTTCATGTTATTTCTTTTACGCCAATAATGAATGGAATTCGTGTTATTAGTTTCCGCAAAGCAAACAAAAGAAAGATTAGAGATTATGAAAAAAAATTACCACTAACCGATGAAGAAGGTGAAGTTCGAGAATTAACCGATGAAGAACTAGAACAGTTCCGTCCGATTGAAGAAGTGATGTCTCCAGAGTTTATGGCAATGGTACGTCAGCATATGCAAGAACATAGAGTTAAATCTCATCGTGGAAAACAAAAATCACCAACTAAAGAATTAGTATCAATTCGTTTGTCAGCAGAAGTGCTACAAAAATTCCGAGCCATGGGAAAAGGTTGGCAAAGTAAGATTGATAAAGTCTTACTTGATTATATTCATTCAAGTTTGTAATTTTAGAAAACAAAAACACGAGTCTAAGCTCGTGTTTTTTATTTCAGAAAGGAAAATTATTTTCCCCAAACTTCTTCTGCAATGCTACGAATGAATTCTAACTTCGCCCATTGTTGTTCTTCAGTAAGAATATTCCCTTCTTCCGTTGAGGCAAAACCACATTGCGGACTCAAACAAAGTTGATTAATATCCACATATTGTGCCGCTTCTTTGATCCGAGCAATAATATCATCACGATTTTCTAATGTGCCATCCTTAGATGTCACTAAGCCTAAAACCACTTGCTGATCTTTAATAAAACGTAATGGTTTAAAATCTCCCGCACGATCCGAATCATATTCTAAGAAGAAACCATCGACACGGCATGTACCAAATAAAGTTTCAGCGACAGGCTCATACCCACCCGCAGAGAACCAAGTTGAACGGAAATTACCACGGCAAATATGCATGGTTAATGCGAGATCCGCTGGTTTAGCATCAGCAATTTTATTGAGCATATAAACATAATCTTTAGCAATTTGGTCTAAATCAAAACCTCGTTCTTTATAAGTTTTACGTTTATCTTCTGCACAAAATTCGCCCCAACTTGTATCATCTAATTGAAGATTACGGCAACCTAATTTATAGAAGATATTCATTGCTTTGATATAGGCATTAGCAATGTCATCTAATAATAATGAGTTGTTATTCTCATAACGTGGAATTGGCACATAATCCGTTGCTCGTACATTAGTGATAAGATGCAACATTGATGGTGAAGGAATGGTAAATTTTACTTCTGTACCATTGGCAATTTTTTGCACTGAACGAAAATGATCAACAAAAGGATGAGATTCTGAAAAATCAATTTTATCAACAATTTTTAATGTTTTAGGACGGACATCATGATGTTTGAATTGGACTGAAAATTTTTCTGCGTCTATTTCTTCTACACCATCCAGTGCCGCTAAAAAATCCATATGCCAAAATGTACGGCGAAATTCGCCATCTGTTACCGCATGTAGCCCTACATTTTTTTGTTGAGCCACTAATTTAGCGATTTCTTCATCTTCCACTTGAGTGAGATCGGTACAAGATATGTCACCACAGCTACATTGATGACGTGCTTTTTTAATCGCCTCTGAACGTAAGAAACTGCCTACAATATCAAAACGGTATGGCGCTTGTGTACGAGGTTGGGCATGGGGGAATAAGTTACTCATTTTAATTTCCTAGATTTTGTTTTTATTGTTGAAACGATTCTAACAAATATTTCTTGCTAATGGTGATGAAAAATATTCCCTCACAATATGAAAATCATTCATATTGTGAGATAGAGATTAAAACAAAGGCATTTACTGATATTATGCCTTTAAAAAGTGCGGTTTAAAAACAGAAAATTTTAACCATAGGTAACAATTTCTGTATGCTCTAAATGAATCTCGCTTTGTGCAAGCTTCGTCTCTGCGATCACTTTACCCTGACGAATTGAATATCGAGTAGGCACTTGGCGACGTACCGCATCAAAGCCATTTTCTGCTGGCAAAATAATTAAATTAGCTGAATGACCTTCTTTGATACCATAATCCGTTAAACCTAAAGTTTTTGCACTGTTTTCTGTGACCAGTTTTAATCCATCATTAATTTGTCCATAGCCCATTAACTGACAGACATGTAACCCCATATGGAGAACCTGTAACATATTTGCCGTACCTAATGGATACCATGGATCAAACACATCATCATGACCAAAGCACACATTAATATTCGCTTTCAACATTTCTTTTACCCGAGTAATACCTCGACGTTTTGGGTAACTATCGAAACGACCTTGTAAATGAATGTTTACCAGTGGATTGGCGACAAAATGAATTTTTGACATTTTCAATAAACGGAATAAACGTGAAGCATAAGCCCCATTGTAAGAATGCATTGCTGTCGTATGGCTGGCAGTCACTTTTTCACCCATTTCATATTTAAGTGCGAGTGCGGCGACAGTTTCCACAAAACGAGATTGTTCATCATCAATTTCATCACAATGGATATCCATTTGTTTTCCGTATTTACGAGCAATCTTAAATGCAATATGCATTGATTCCACACCGTATTCACGAGTAAATTCAAAATGTGGAATACCACCAACAACATCGGCACCTAATTGCATGGCTTTATCTAATAAGGCTTCACCATTAGGATAAGAAAGAATGCCTTCTTGTGGAAAGGCAACAATTTGCACATCAACCCAAGGCACAACTTCTTTTTTCACTTCAAGCATTGCTTTAAGTGCCGTTAAGTTTGGATCTGATACATCTACGTGAGTACGAACATATTGAATACCATTTGCAATTTGCCATTTTAGCGTTTTCCATGCTCGTTGTTTGACATCTTCATGGCTGAGTAATTGTTTACGTTCCGCCCAACGTTCAATTCCTTCAAATAAGGTTCCTGATTGGTTCCAATTGGGCTGCCCAGCGGTTTGAGTGGCATCTAAATGGATATGAGGTTCAACAAATGGTGGATAGGCAATGCCATTTTCTCCATCAAGTACATCACCTGAAAAATCAATTTGTTCATCATTAGGAAAAATTTTGCTGATTTTGCCATTTTCAATCAAAATCTGCCATAAGCCTTCACGATCTGCTAAGTGAGTATTTTTGATTAACATAGTTTGTTCCTATTAATTGGGCAGGTTAAAAGCTGCCCGATGATCACTTATTATCTTAATTTAGCGAATAATGGATTTAAGATAAAGTATGCTACCGCACCACCTAATACCGCATTTACTGGAATAATCCCCGCAATAAATTGACCACATAAGACACCTATTGCCACCGCTAAAATAGCGGCCCAATTGATAGTAACAAAATTTGCTTTTTCAAAATCTGCATAGGATTTATTGCGTAAAATATAATCCGCAATAATCACGCCTCCCACGGGCGGTATTGCTGCTGATAAGAAAGTTAACCAACCTACGAAGTTATTGTATAACCATAATGCACAGATAGTTCCAATGATACCATTGGCTACAGATAATGGACGGCTACTTAATCCTGTAATATTCGCGAAACCTAATCCTGATGCATAAAGTGCATTATCATTAGTCGTCCAAATATTTAAACCTAATACAATGATCGCTGGAATGATCAACCCTTGAGCCACCATCACATCAGAAATATCTGACATTCCTTTTACTGCTGCTCCTGCAGCACCAAATACAAACATTAAAGTATTGCCTAAGAAGAAAGCTATCATCGCAATAACAATAGCTTGTTTAGCACGTTTACCAAAACGTACAAAGTCAGCAGTTAATGTGCCTGCACTGATAAATGAACCGACAACTAATGCAATAGCTTGTGCATTTGAAATGGTTTCTTTAGGCTGCATTCCTTGTAATACCTCTAAACCACCAACTTCGGTTACCGCTAAATAAACAGAATAGCAACCTAAAATCGCAATCGCAGGAACCGCAATTAATGACAAAATCGTTAAAGCTGAAATACCAAAGAATACGGTTACGGTCATTAATAAACCAGAACCAAAAATAAGATAGTTAACATCGATACCCGTTACTTTGTTCACTGGAATCGCAAACATAGCAACACCAACACCAAACCAACCTACTTGCGTACCACCCAATAATAATGATGGTAACCAAGAACCTTTTATACCGAATGAATAACGAGCGAGAATGTGAGTTGTGAGGCCAGTTTTCGCACCGATATAACCTAAAGCTGAAGTATAGATACCTAACATTAAGTTACCAATAATGACTGCAAACCAGAAATTATCATAAGTTAATTGTGTACCTAAAGTGCCACCTGTCCACATACTAGCGGAGAAAAATGTTAGACCGAGCATAACAAAAGTTAATGCAACAGCCCCTTTCCGTTCACTTTGCGGAACGGGTTTTAAACTATAATTTTCATTACTCATAACGTATTTTTTTATCCTCTCTGAAATAAAATTAAAAATACGAGCGGATTATATACTTAAAGCAAACGTTTGCCCATGCCTTTTATAAAATAAAATTTTCTTATTTTATACCGCACTTTTATTATTCAATATTTTCTCTTTTGCGATAAAGATCGAAAAATTCTCATCACAAACTTCACTCTTTTACAGCAGATGATAAAAAGCTAATTTTTAAATAAGAGAAGAGAATAATGAATAAATGGATTTTAACCTTATGTTTATTAAGTTTAAGTATTGAAAGTAAAACACCTCATCTAATGCTGTTAGGCTCTTACAAAGATCAAAATATTGAAGGCTGGGTGATGAGCGAAAAACTCGATGGTGTCCGAGGATATTGGGATGGCAAACAATTATTCACAAGGCAAGGCACGAGACTTTCAGTGCCAGATTATTTTATTCAAGATTTTCCCCCTTTTCCAATTGATGGAGAATTATTTAGTGAACGCAATCAATTTGAAAAAATAGCTTCAATTACAAGCTCCTTAGAAGATAAAGGTTGGCACCAATTAAAGCTCTATGTTTTTGATGTGCCAGAAGCACAGGGCAATCTGTTTGAACGTTTAGCCATGCTTGAAAATTTTCTCAAAAATCACCGCACTTCTTATATTCAAATAATTGAACAAATTCCAATTAAAAATCAACAACATATTCAGCAATTTTTACAACATGTTGAACAGCAAAAAGGCGAAGGGATTGTATTACGTAATCCTAATGCACCATATGAAAGAAAACGTAGTCATCAGATTTTAAAATTAAAATCTCAGTTAGATGAGGAATGTACGGTGATCGAACATCATAAAGGCAAAGGGCAATTCGAAAAAGTTTTAGGATCGCTTACTTGTGAAAATCATCGAGGAAAATTTAAGATTGGTTCAGGATTTAAATTAGCAGATAGAATTAATCCTCCTAGTTTAGGTTCAATTATTACCTATAAGTATCGAGGACTAACCAAAACTGGAAAACCAAGATTTGCCACTTATTGGCGAGTAAAAGAAGAATTTTCTGAAAAATAACCGCAGTTTCGCTATAACAAGCCTACTTGAGTAGGCTTGTTTAAACTTCAATTAGCACAAGAATAGCTGCATCCCCCCCCCATTCTTTGGGTGCTCTATGTAATGCTCTTACTCTTGGGTGCTGAACTAACCAACGTGGAATTTGGCGTTTTAAGGTGTAAGTCCCATAACCAGTCATAATGCTCGCACAATAAACATGCTCATCAATGCATGCCTGAATTAAACTGGCTAATTCCAATTTTGCTTGTTCTCGAGTTAACCCATGTAAATCTAAAAATAACTCTGGTGAAAAATCACCACGGCGTAATTGTTTGAGCAAATAACTATCTTCTCCTTTTCTTAAATACTTAACTGCATCTTCTTCATTTAATAGCGGTTCATATTCATCGGAAAAATAAAATAAGGTATCGGCTTGCTCACGAATTTCACGTTGCTCTGATTTTTTCTTTACGTTAATTTGTTTTGGCGGAACATAAGTATTCTGTTTAATTTTTTTAACCCCTTGAATACTTTCACGAAACAAATTTATATCTTCATCTTTTAACATTATTGCCTCTAAATACAGATATTTACTGATATGATAGCATATATAGCGTATAATGTTGCGGAATTAATCCTAGATAGAGATTTCTTTAACAGAGATTTTCTCTAATATTTAGCTATAGGTATTATTATGACCACATCTACCTTCAATCAAGAACTTATTGAGTTCATTCAAAACGACGACATCACTAATCAACTACATACTATTAAAGATTATTTCCGTTGGACTTATAGTAATTTTAATCGCTCAGATATTTACTACGGACATGGTCAGGACAATAGTTGGGATGAATCTGTCCAATTAGTTTTATCGGGTTTAGATCTCCCGTTAGATCTTCCTAATGAGTTATATGAAACTCGTCTTACCCTATCGGAAAAACAAGCTATTATTGGGTTAGTTATTGAACGTTTAGCAAAACGTTTACCCGTGGCTTATTTGACTAATTCATCTTGGTTCTGTGGATTAGAATTTTATGTAGATGAACGTGTGATTATTCCTCGTTCTCCTATTAGTGCATTAATTGAAGATCGTTTCCAAAGTTTATTAGGCAAAGAACCTAAACGTATTTTAGATATGTGTACAGGCAGTGGTTGTATTGCTATTGCTTGTGCCGAACAGTTTAAAGAGGCTGAAGTAGATGCGGTGGATCTTTCAACAGATGCTCTTAATGTTGCGGAAATTAATATTGAGCGGTATAACTTGTTAGATCGTGTATTCCCATTACAATCTGATTTATTTGATAATCTTCCTGCTGATAAATATGATCTAATTATTTCTAATCCACCTTATGTAGATCAAGAAGATCTTGATGATATGCCTGAAGAATTTCATCATGAACCTGAAATGGCACTAGGTTCTGGTTTTGATGGATTGGATATCACCAAACGTATTCTCGCTACCGCAGCAAATTATCTTAATGATAATGGTGTATTAGTTTGTGAAGTGGGTAATAGCATGATTCATTTGATAGAACAATATCCAAATGTTCCTTTTAATTGGCTAGAATTACGCAATGGCGGCTTAGGGGTTTTTGCTTTAACTAAAGCACAATTAGTTGAACATCAAGCTGAATTTTTAAAATAAAATTTGTGTTAGATAAAAAAGGGAAACATTTGTTTCCCTTTTATTTTAATTGATAAGAAAAATCACATGAAATTCATCATACAATGTTTTCACAGGTTATGATTTAATTAACCTTTAATGAATTTTTCACCAGATGCAATATCAGCATGTAAGGTTTCTAACATACCTTTTAATGCTTCTTCTTCGAAGGCACTTAATTTGCCTAAAGGTAAGAATTCTTCAACACCTTCTTTACCTAAACGCACTGGTTGTGCAAAGAAACGAGCATATTTCCCGTCACCTTCAACATAAGAACATTCAACCACTTTAGCACCATTTAAACCTTTCACTAATGATAAGCAGAAACGTGCTGCAGCTTGTGCCATTGAAAGTGTTGCAGATCCGCCACCTGCTTTAGCTTCAACAACTTCAGTACCCGCGTTTTGAATACGTTTTGTTAAAGTTTCAATTTCTTCAGCACTTGACCATTCTACATTTTGAACTTGAGATAATAATGGAAGAATAGTTACACCTGAGTGACCACCGATAACAGGAATAGTTACACGAGTTGGATCTAAGCCTTTTAATTCACCGATGAATGTTTCAGAACGAAGCGTATCTAATGTAGTAACACCAAATAATTTACGTTTGTCATAAACTCCCGCTTTTTTCAACACTTCAGCAGCAATAGCCACTGTTGCATTAACTGGGTTAGTAATAATAGCAACACAAGCTTTTGGACAAACCGCCGCAACTTTTTCAATTAAACTACGAATAATATTCGCATTCACATCAAATAAGTCAGCACGTGTCATACCTGGTTTACGAGCAACCCCAGCTGAAATTAAGACAATATCCGCACCTTTTAAGGCATCTGAAGGATCAGTACCTGCAAATCCTTCTACAGCAACCTCAGTTGGAATATGGCTAATATCTTTTGCCACCCCTGGAGTAACTGGTGCAACGTCATATAAGGATAACGCTGAACCTGCTGGTAATTGTAACTTTAATAATAGTGCTAATGCTTGGCCAATACCGCCTGCGGCACCTAGAACTGCTACTTTCATTTGGATCTCCTATTAATTTAAATAACTCTTAACGGTTAGGAGTATAAAATTAATGCTTATGAATTACAAATACAACAATTCAATTTTGAGATCTAGCACAAATTTTTTGTTTTTTTATTCTTTTTTGAAGCCTATTCATAAAACTTTTTATTGCAAATTTTTGCATTTTTATGCAAAATTTAGGCGATTTTACATGTAAGAGAAATGGATATGACAACAGGGAAAACAGATAATTTACTGGCAGTTTTTAAAGATTTATTGTCACAAGAACGTTTTGGCTCACAAAGCGAAATTGTTACTGCATTACAAGAGCTAGGTTTTACTAATATTAACCAGTCAAAAGTTTCTCGTATGTTAAGTAAATTTGGGGCGGTGCGTACACGTAATACTCGTATGGAAATGGTTTATTGTTTACCCAATGAATTAAGTGTACCTAACACAAGTAGCCCGCTAAAAAATTTAGTTATAGATATTGATCATAATGATTTTGTTATTGTGGTTAAAACTAGCCCTGGTGCAGCTCAACTTATTGCTCGTTTATTAGATTCAGTAGGAAAAGCGGAAGGAATATTGGGTACCATTGCTGGTGATGATACAATCTTCATTACACCGACCAAAGGGACTTCTATCAACACCCTGATTGGTAATATTCAACCATTATTTGAAAATTCTTTATAGATAATATGAACATTCTGATTACTGGCGCAACAGGATTAGTAGGAACTGCTCTGATTCCACAATTGCTTGCCCAGCATCATCATATTACTGCCCTAACCCGCTCTATAAAAAAAGCTAAACAAAAATGCTCATTTGCTATTGACTGGATTGAGCAATTAGAAGATTTTACTAATTTAGATCAATTTGATGTCGTGATTAATCTTGCAGGGGAACCTATTTTCAATCGCCCTTGGACTAATGCACAAAAAGTGCGGTTAAAAAATAGTAGAATTTTATTAACTCAACAATTATCAACGCTAATCAATCAAGGTAATCATCCACCTTTATTCATTTCAGGATCTGCTACAGGTTATTATGGCGATGGTCAGCAGAAAATTTTGACAGAAAATTCACCGCCAGATAATTCATTTACCTCAGAATTATGCCAAGCCTGGGAACAATCGGCTTTAAATGCAAACACTCGAGTTTGTATTATTCGTACAGGCATGATAATGGCAACTCAAGGCGGTGCATTAGCTAAAATGTTACCGATTTATCGATTAGGTTTGGGCGGAAAATTGGGTTCAGGACAACAATACTGGCCTTGGATTGCTTTAGAGGATATGGTGGATGGCATTAGCTTTTTACTCAATCATAAAACTGCTTCTGGGATTTTTAATTTCACCGCCCCTAATCCCGTGCATAATAGTGAATTTAATCAAATTTTGGCAAACACATTAAAACGTTTTTATTTCGCAATGGTTCCCGCCTTTCTATTAAAATTCCTGTTTGGCGAACGTGTGCAATTATTATTAGATAGTCAAAATGTGTATCCAACGCATCTATTAAAATTAGGCTATCAATTCAAATTTGAAACCCTAGCGGACTATTTTCAAAAAAAATTTCAAAAATAAAACCGCAGTTTTTTCACTGTCAAAACTGCGGTCAATTCTACAAAAATTTTTGTCTATAATTGATGATAAACTTTCAATGCATAAGCATCGGACATACCCGCAATATAATCGCAAATAATACGATGTTTACCGTCCTCAGGTGCATTTTGCCAACGTTTAACAGTATTGCGAGGCAGTAATCGTTCAGGATCAGAGGTGAACACTTGGAACATTTCTGTTAACATTCGTTGACCTTTATACTCAATACGTTGATTCTCTACATCTTTAATCACATATTTCAATACGAAATTTTTAAATATATTTAGCGCTGTTAAGGCATTTTCAGGTAATTCTGCATTATAACGAAGTAAAGGTTCATCAAAATTATCTGTTAATTTCCATCTTACATGAGTAATAAAATAGTTTACCAATGCACCAATAGCATTTTTACGTAAATAATGTTGATCAGAAAAAAGCTTTTCAGTAATTTGATCAATATTCTCTTTAAACCATCTGGAATCACAGCTTTTAAATTGCTCTACTGCCTCTTGCCACTGATGGCGATTCACTAAACCTACCACCACAGCATCTTCAAAATCATGCACTCCATAGGCAATATCATCGGCTAATTCCATAATACTGCAATCTAAAGATTTAAATTTGGTTTTTAAAGTTTCAGATGGGGATTGACGAGCTCGTTGGAACTGACTAAATAACTCACGATCCGAATTTGATAGCGGACTAAGTAACCAATCAAACATGGCTAAATCATCATAGAATAAGCCTTTACCTGGACGCCAATCATTTATTTTCACCAAACGTGCATCGTGACTGGTCGATAAATTAAGTTTGTGATATTCGGGAGAAGAAATATCCAATGATGTCGGATATTTTACTAAACCTAAAATTGTTCGGCGTGTTAAATTCATGCCTGCATCTAGACTATAAGGTTCAAGGCGAGTGACAATTCTAAAAGTTTGTGCATTGCCTTCAAAACCATGATGCTCTCTCATCATATAATTAAGTGCCACTTCCCCACCATGTCCAAAAGGAGGATGACCAATATCATGGGCAAAGCAAAGGCTTTCAATTAAATCTGTAGTCGGTAATAAATTTTTTAATGCTTGTTGTAATGAAGCTGAATCTTGCTTCAAATCACAAGCTAAATGCGACACACTATCAGCAAATCTCATTTGAGCCACCAGGCTACTACCAATTTGTGCGACTTCTAAAGAATGGGTCAAGCGGGTACGATAAAAATCATTTTCTCCCACTGCATGAATTTGGGTTTTTGCCTGTAAGCAACGGAACGCCGCACTATGTAAAATACGTCCTCTATCACGACAATAGGGCGGACGATGGTCGTTTTCTCTTGCAGGATCAGCTAAATAACGTTGTTGCCAAATATTATTAATTTCAAATTTTTCCATAGTAATCATGACATAAAAAGTGTAACTAATTTAAATACTAGCGGTGCCAGTAATGAACTAATAATCCCACATAATACTAAAGAAATTGAACTATAATTACCAGCTTTAGGATCTACTTCAAAGCAACTTACGGTACCTAAAGCATGGGATACAGAACCGACAGATAACCCGATTGCTTCCGAATGCTTCAATTTCAGTTTTTTCAGTACAACATAACCAAAAATAGATCCTTGTAGCCCTGCAACAATGACACCAACTGCTGCTACAGCAGGAAGCCCACCAATATTTGACGCAATAGCCATAGCAATAGGCGTTGTCACCGACTTTGGTAAAACAGAGGCAACAACTTCTAATGACCCACCTAAAAGAACCGCTAATAATGCACCAGTGAACATTGAAAACAGAGATGATGTAACTATAATTAATAAAATGGCTTTCCAACGTGCAGCAATTTGTGCTGCCTGTTGATATAAAGGCAAGGCTAGAGCCACAACACTCACTCCAAGTAAATTATTAATTGGTGCATTACCTTGCATATAACTATCATAAGGGATTTTTGTGAGAAGTAAAAATCCCACTAACAGGAGAACTGTCACAACAAACGTATTTAAAAAAACAGATTTAATGCGTTTAGTAAATTGCAAAGCACAACAAAAAGCAACAATGGTAAGTAATGAATAAAGATAAATCATTAGAGGACTCCTTTATTCACATTAACATGGCGCTTTTTAATCACTTTTTTACGCAATCGGGTAAAAGAATTTAGTGAGAATAAATAATCCGCAAGAAAGCCTATAACAATTAAACTTACACAAGTACTCACAATATTTGGCAGGAGCAATGAAGTCGCTTGTGAAATTAATAAATCAGAATATTTAATAATTCCCACACTCACAGGCACAAATAACACTGCCATATAACGAATTAATAATGAAGCGCCGAAAAATACCCATTCTAATTTTATCGCTTGTGTAGTTAACCCAAAAAAAAGCAATAATAAGCCTAAAATACTGCCTGGAATACCTAAAGGAATAACTTGAGCAATCCATTCTCCGATAAACAAAATAATATATAAAATAAGCAGAGAGCGTACTAGTAGAAAAAATTTTTGTGTCATAAAATCTTACAAATAAATCGAGTCAATTAATACAAAATCAAGAAATGAGTAATTAGTCTACTCCCATTTTCTTCGTTTTGTTATATTTTTTCAGTAAAATATACCTATATAAATCAATATAATCGTAAATAAATGAAAAACTACTTATCAATAATAGTCCTGACTTTAATTATTTTTCCTTGTTTTGCTCAAGCGACACAAATAATAAACTGTTATGTTATTAAAATCTCTGATGGCGACAGTTTCACTTGTTTAACTCATCATAAAAAAATGTTAAATATTCGCTTACAAGAAATAGATGCGCCTGAACGCTATCAAGCTTTTGGTCACCAAGCACGACAACAGCTTTCTCAATTAATTTTTAAGCATCATGTAAAATTATCGATTTCAGGATATGATAGATACCAACGCATTTTAGCCACGGTATTTAATCAAAAAGGTGAAAATATCAATCTTAAGATGGTGCAGTTAGGCATGGCTTGGGCTTATAATCAATATACTCACACAACCCAATATATTTCCGCACAAGCCAAAGCAAAACAACAAAGAATCGGTCTTTGGGTGGATCCTCATCGGATTTCCCCTAGTGAATTTCGTAAAAATCGCTTTAATCACAATAAATTAAAAAAACAGCTACGACAACAGAAGAATCGAGATTAATTATGTTTGATGTTCAAAAATTTCGCTCCCATTTCCCCTACTTTAATCATTCAGATGCAGTGGTATATTTAGATAATGCAGCGACCTCATTAAAACCACAGACTCTGATTGACGCTACTGTGGAATTTTATCAATCGGCAGGTTCAGTTCACCGTAGTCAATATGATGAAAAGCAAACAACACAATATGAACAAGCACGTACTCGAGTACGTCAATTGATTAATGCTGAAAGCGACAAGGCGATCATCTGGACATCAGGAACAACTCAAGCCATTAACACTGTCGCTAATGGCTTAATCCCATATATTCAAAAAGATGATGAAATCATTATTAGTGAAGCCGATCATCATGCGAATTTTGTAACCTGGTCGGAAATAGCTAAAAAGTGCGGTGCAAAATTGCATATTTTACCTATTTTAGATAACTGGTTAATTGATGAACGCTCGTTACTTTGCTGTTTAAACTCAAAAACAAAAGTCGTGGCATTAAACTTTGTTTCTAATGTAACAGGTACCGAGCAACCAATTCAGCATTTCATCAAACTAATTCGTCAACACAGTTCAGCATTAGTCAGTGTGGATGCAGCCCAAGCAATTAGCCATATGAAAATCGATATACAAAAATTAGATGCTGATTTTCTCTCTTTCTCTGCTCATAAACTTTATGGCCCTAATGGGATTGGTGTGTTAACAGGAAAACTAGCTGCATTAGAATTATTACAACCGCTTCTCTATGGCGGCAAAATGGTCGAGCAAGTATCTAATCAAGCGATTAGATTTTCAGAATTGCCCTATCGTTTAGAGGCAGGCACCCCAAATATTGCTGGAGTAATTGGTTTTAATGCGGTATTAGAATGGTTACAGCAATGGGATCTTGAACAAGCAGAACAACAAACTATCGCTCTCGCTGAACAGGTAAAAGTGCGGTTAAAAAATTATAAAAATTGTTTGCAATTTAGTTCACCACAACCGAGTTCTGTTATAAGCTTTGTGTTTACGGATATTGCCAGTTCCGATTTAGCAACATTATTGGCGGAACAAAATATTGCTTTACGAACAGGTGTACATTGTGCTCAACCCTATCTTGCTCGCTTAGCTCAAAACTCTACCTTACGTTTAAGTTTTGCGCCTTATAATTCACAGCAAGATGTTGATGCATTCTTTACCGCCTTAGATAACAGTTTGGAGCTATTAACTGAATAATGGAATTATTAGAACAACTTAAGAATGCCAAAGGTTGGGAACAACGTTACCGATTAATTATTCAAGCAGGTAAAAATATTTCTCAACCCACCGAACAAGAATTAGCAGAAATGCAGCAAATTGCTGGTTGTGAAGCGAAAGTTTGGTTTAAAATTTTTCAAAATTCTGACCGCACTTTTTATCTAAAAGCCTATAGTGAAGCTCGAATTATTAATGGGCTATTATGGCTTTTAATCCTTGCTGTCCATAATAAAACCTCAGAACAATTACAGCATTTTGATCTCACGGCTTATTACGATGAACTTGGCATTGCTCAACGCCTAAGTTCAACTCGCTTAAATGGTCTAAAACAAATTGAAACAGCGTTTCATCAGTTAGGAAAAATTTAATATAAATCGTATTTAGGGAGAATATTCTATTCTCCCTCGACTCATTACCATAAACGAATTAACGCAACACCAAGGAATAAAATAATTAATCCTAAAATCTGAATTCCATAAACAGGTTTTCTAGGAGCGCCTAATATGCCATATTGATCTACCAATAAACTGCCTGAAATCATTCCTAATAAGGCAAGAATAACCGTGGTTCCAGTTCCAACAATAGGCATTAAAACCACTCCCATAAACACAAAAGCAGCTCCTAATAAACCGCCTAGCCATAACCACCAAGGCATATGTTTTTGTATCGTTTCAAATATCCGATGAAATCTTCCCTCTTTCACTCCGACAAAAATCAACAACGCTAATGCGCCACCAATAAAAGACACCAATGCAGCTTGAAGAGGTGAATGCAATATTCGCCCTAATTGACCATTCACTGCTGTTTGCATTGCACCTAGCATCCCTGCAAAAACGCCAAGCAAACGCCATAACCATATCATATTGGGCTCAGACTTAGATTGAGGTTCTGGATAATAACGAGCTTTACTCATCGTCACCGCGAGAACAATCCCCATAAGAACTAAAATGAGTCCCACACATCGATTCCAACTAAAAGAAATTAAAGGAGCATTAAACCAACCGAAGCTATCAATCAGTATTCCCATAATAATTTGCCCGAATATGGGCATAATCACGGTTTGAACACCTCCTAGATGTGGAAAAAGTAAAATATTTGTAGTTAATGCAATTACTCCAAATAAACCACCCATCCATAACCACCATGGCGTATTTAAAAAGATATCAACATCAATAAAGAAAGGATTGCCCGTGAGAAAAGTAACAAGAATTAAAGAAAAGGTGCCAACCAAAAAAGAAACCATAGATGCAAAAAAAGGAGAACCTACATAACTACGCAATCTTGAATTAATGACAGTTTGAATGGATAACCCACAACCTGCAATAACACAAAGCAACATCAACAACATCAACACCTCCAATTTTAGGGTTTCCATTTTAGTACAAATAAAAATATATCGCTAATCACTTATTGGGATAAAATTCATTGAGTTAGTAAATATTTTAGTCATGAACTTTCCTTTTCTATTTTATTCTAAATAATAAATCACCATAAGGAGTTTATATGACTGATCTATTTTTAAATCGACGAAATTTCTTAACTGCCTCCAGTGTATTACTTTTATCAAGCGGACTCAGTTTTTCTCCATTAGCTTTAGCATTAAAACAAAAATTTAACCCTGCTAGTGATTTTTCTTTCATTTCAAATGCAGAACTTATCAATACGTTAGTACGTATTGGCCCTTCAGCTAATAATGTTGTGCAAGGCTTTGCCATTGATTCTTTAAATAAAACTATGTTCTCTCAACATGTGGGAGGAAAACCTGAAAAATCTTATGTATGTCGTTATCACTTATTAGATGGCAATATTCAAGCAGAAAGTTATATGTCTTTAGAAAATATTGGAGGTCATCAAGGAATTGGCGTTCAATATATCGAAAAAACAATGAAACTTTGGGCTTCAGCAGGTGCAGCTATTACTGATTATGGTGCTTGTGCTATTCGATTTCCTTATCAACCCAATAAAAGTATCGATGAATACGAGGTATTTAAACTGTTTGATACAGAAAACTTTAAGCCAACAGGTACGGTGACACCATGCATTAGTTCTGATAATAAATACTTAATTGTGGTAGGCCATCTAAAGCAAAATCATAATTCTGTGATCCGAGTCTTCGATTTATCTATTTTTAATCAAGGAGGGAATTACACTGAACAATATGTATATCAATGGGAAATTACCGCGTTATCCAAAGAAAAAAGCTTTCCAGTGCAAGGAGTCGCCTCAGATGGAAATATGGTCGTTATTCAATTAGGATTTACGGACCCTAATATTAATAAGGCAACCTTTGTGTATCAGCTAGACGGTCAATTATTATATTATACGCAGGATAATCAAGTGGGTAGAAAAGAAGCATTAACCACTGGACAAGGAAAACACTGGGAGCCTGAAGGTATGTGTTTTGCTCAAGATAGAAAAGGTCAATTACATCTCTACCAATGTATTGTTTGTGGTGATGCTGGGAAGAGAATTGTAAATATTTATCATTCCGTAGTACCAATTTAATTCCTAAAATTATTGTTTTCTTGCTTTGTAGAAAAGTGCGGTCTGTTTAGGGAAAATTTTTAATTAATAAATATATACTGAACTAAGTACATATATAACCCTGTTCCAGCAGCAATAGAAAGAAACATGTTCTTTTTCCAGAAATGCAATACTAATGTGACAAAACCTGCGATGAACTCAGGCAAACCATGAAATTCTGCAAAAATATCAATATTTTTATAGCAGTAAATAACCAGCATGCCAAACATAGCCGCAGGTAAAACTTTACCTAAATAACGAATATATTCAGGAATAGGGCGATTTGCGGGGAAGATAATAAAAGGTAAAAAACGAAAAAAATGGACACCTAAAATTCCCATTCCAATGGTAATAAGCTGTTCTGCTAATGTCATGATGAAAGTCTCTTCAACTTAGTTTCTAATTTAGGTCGGCGGAAAGTTAATATTAACCAAATACCAATTAGTGTTGGGATCAAAAATTGATCTTTACCAACCAATAATAAACTTATTAAGGCAATACCTAACCCCAATAATGAACTTTCATGGGAGGTTTCTTTCATCCAATTTTCCACAAAAATAACGATGAATAATGCGGTCATGGCAAATTCTACTCCCTTTAAATCAAAGGGCATTAAGCCACCTGTAATATTACCTAACCCCGCACCCAATACCCAGTAAACTTGCAAATAAAGGCTGACAAAAAACATATACCAACCTTTATCAATATGATTAGGAATTTTTGCCATATAATTAAGAGAAAAGGACTCATCCACTAATGAGGCGATCATATACCAACGCTTTTTACCAATATTTCCACCATATTTTTCAAGCATTGAAATACCATAAAATAATTGTCTCCCACTGACCATTAAACAAATCAGTAACACGCTTAAAGGAGAAAAAGGAGCAACCAAAGAAGCAGCAACAATAAACTCAACTGATCCTGCATAAATCAGTAATGCCATAAATACAGGAAACAACACACCAAAACCTAATTGCTTCATATACAAGCCGTAAGAGAAACCCAGGAATAGGAAACCTGTAATCATAGGCATGGAATAAGGTAAGGCAGCTTTAGCCGCCTCTTTAATGGAGGTCATGCTCGCTTCTGACATATAGGTGTTCTAACTCTCTAAAATGGATAATCCAGGCAACGTAGAAAAACTTTGCGACTTAACTGTTTCATAAAAATCTTCGAGATAAGCAATCTCCGCATCTTCTTTACGATAAGCTGCATATAAATTGCTATGTAAACCCTGCTTAGTAATCTTACGAGCTACTATATAGCCTCGATCTAGGTAAGGTTTTGCCGCCCAAAATGGCATTGCCGTAATACCTCGTTTACTTGCAACAAGTTGAATAATCGCAATAGTTAATTCACTCGTACGCCGTTCTGGATTAATTCCTGCTGGTTTCAAAACCTGTCGCAATAAATCTAACATATCATCTGGAACTGGATAGGTGATCCAGGTTTGTTCGGCAAAATCTTCAGCTTCCCAAATTTCTTTATTAGCAAGTGGATGATCTTTAGCACATAGACCGACCATCTCATAAGAAAATAATGGTTTATGAATAATCCCATCAGTTTCCTCTATTTCTGAGACTACGGCCCAATCAGCACGATGAGTCATTACAAGCCCTACCGCATCAGTATGAAAGCCTGAGACAATATCCAATTCTACTAATGGCCAATGTTGACGAAAGCTATCCATCGCTGGCATGAGCCAATCAAAACAAGTATGGCATTCAACCGCTATTCGCAACTCGCCTGCTTCGCCTTGTTTTACACGAGAAAGATCGCGCTCTGCGGCAACAACTTTAGGCAAAATATCATTAGCTAATTGAATCAAACGATCTCCAGCAGCAGTAAAACGTAGAGGATTACTTTTACGTTCAAACAATGGCAACCCATATTGATCTTCCAACAATTTTATTTGGTGAGAAAGTGCGGATTGAGTGAGATATACTTGTTTAGCCGCTAAAGAAACAGATCCTGTTTCTTTTAATGCTAATAAGGTCTTTAAATGACGTAGTTCAAGAAATATAGGTTTCATTAAAATAATTCATATAACTTTGAAAAAAGATGAACTATTCTAGCTTAAAATTATTCATAGTTTAATAACCCAAAAGCATAGAAATTAATTCTATGCTTTTATAATTACTAAAACTTATCCTTTTAAGCGTTCAAATCCTGCTTTTAAATCTGCAATAAGCTCATCGACCTGTTCGAAACCAATATGCAAACGGATTAATGTTCCTGTGAGTTTACGCTTAATATTAGGACGAATGGCAGCAATCTCTTCAGGTTGATTATAAAGGATCAATGATTCAAATCCTCCCCATGAATATGCCATACTAAACAATTCAAAATGATCCATAAAACATGATAATTGTTGAGAGTTTAATTTCTCATTAAATTCAAAGGAAAATAAGCCTGCTGAACCCGTAAAATCACGTTTAAAGAATTTATGCCCTGGGCAACTTGGTAATGCAGGGTGATACACTGCTTTCACTTCAGGTTGCTTAGCTAACCAATTGGCGACTTTAATACTACTTTCTTCATGTTGTTTAAAACGGATCGCTAAACTGTGCAAACCTCGAGTGGTAGTATACGCACTATCGGCATCAACCATTTGTCCCATTAAGTATGAATTTTCACGTAATTGATCCCAACAACGCTGATTAGCTACCGCTGTACCAATCATAATATCGGAATGTCCAACAAGATATTTAGTTCCCGCTTGAATTGAAATATCAATATCATGTTCTAACGCCTTAAACAAAATTCCGCCCGCCCAAGTATTATCGATCATAATGATAATTTCTGGATTCACTGCACGAACTGCTTTTACGATTGTTGGTACATCTGGTACTTCCATTGTTAATGAACTAGGGCTTTCTAGAAATAAAACTTTTGTATTATCTTGAATTAGTTTTGCAATTTCTGCACCATCCATAGGATCATAAAAAGTTGTAGATACCCCTAACCGAGATAATACTTGAGTACAAAAATCTTGTGTTGGCTCATAGGCCGCACCACTCATTAATACATGATCACCTTGTTGTACAAAAGCTAAAATACTATTTGTTATCGCTGCTGCGCCACAAGGATAAAGATAACATCCTGCTCCCCCTTCTAACTCACACATTGCATCTTGTAAGGCAAAATGAGTTAAGGTTCCACGACGTCCATAAAATAAAGCTTGTTTAGTACGATTAATTGTCGCTTGCTTTTTATCTGCAATTGAATCAAAAACTAATGAAGAGGCACGTTGTATGACTGGGTTAACACTTCCCTGAGTTACTCTTTTATTCCGACCAGCATGGACTAATGAGGTGGCTAATGAATATTTGTGTGACATAAATACTTCCTATGCTTTTTATTATGATAAGGTAACAATAATTAATTCAATAGATAAAATCAACTATTAACCTTAGGATGATTTTTTTAGAATATAGGTCATCGATTTTGCCTTGTTTAATCACAATAGGCAAAATATTTCTTAAGTTATTTGCAATAGAATAATTAAACGACTCTGGCAAATAAAAAATTAAGATATCACTAACCCATAGTTATCCATAGATTGTAGATTAGCTATATAGGAACTTTTTCTTTCGCCACTCCTTGTGAGTGGCTTTTTTTATATTAAACCTGTTAAACAATATGACCATTTTCAATGGTGAGAATACGATCAATTTTACCCGTTAACTCATTAGGTTGATGAGTCACTATCAGTAAAGTAAGTTGTTTATGCTCACAAATTTGAGATAATAAATTCAACATTTCTAGACGTAAGATAGGATCTAATGCCGAAAAAGGCTCATCTAATAATAGAATAGGTTTATCCCTCAATAAGCATCGAGCTAATGCAACTCGCTGTTTTTGCCCGCCCGATAGTTGATCGGGTTTACGGGTTAAAAATTTTTCTAATCCTACCGCACTTGCTACCTGCTCTACTTGTGCCCATTGTGCCTCATTGAGTTTTAAATGCGGCTTTATGCCTAATCCAATATTTTGTTCAACAGTTAGATGAGGAAATAAATTATTCTCTTGAAACAACATAGAAACTGGGCGTTCACTGGGTTCTGTCAATGTATGATTTTGTTGATTTAACCAAATCTCGCCTGAATTTGCATATTCAAATCCAGCAATAAGATTTAATAAAGTACTTTTCCCCGCGCCACTCGCACCAATAATAACAATCCGCTCCTTAGGTTGAATATGTAAATTAAACTCCATTAACATATTTTTATATTGAAACTGAACTTGATCTAGCTTAATCATGGGGCTTTTCCTCGGTAGGAATATAGGAGCGTTCCACTATCACAAACATCGCGAAACAAACTAATAATAGAATTAATGCCGTAATAGCTGCTTGATCACCTCGGTAACTGCCTAGCTGTTGATACAATAAATAAGGTAACGAAGAAAAATCTTGGCTACCAAATAAAGCGATTGCCGTAAAGTCACCTAATGATAAAGCACAAGCTAATGCAAAGGCATATTTTATCGGTGCTGCCAATGTATGCCATTCAATAAGGCGAAAACGCTGCCAACCTTTAATCCCTAAAGATTGACAAAGTTTCTCATAATATTGAAGATTCATATTCATGGGCACTGCCAAAATTTTCAGCACAAATGGCATTGCTGATAGGGCATTACATAACACCATAATGGCAAATAAATGTGCCGAAGAAAATTCAATATGTTGTAATAATAAAAATAAACCGATGGCCACAATTAAGCTTGGAATGGCTAATACTAACATGCCTAAATTAAGCAATAAATGAGCAAGCTTTTCAAAATAAAACCATGCTAAACGTCGGGATAGCTCTAATAGTGCTATGGACATCAGCAATGCTAACAAGGCAGAAATCGGTGCGATAGAAAAGGAATATGCCATAGAACGCCATAATTGTGGGTCTTGCCATGCATGAAGTGCATCTTTCGCCACTAATGCACTAATGACAATATGAACTAAAGGAGAAAGTATAAATAAACTGACTATAGCAATCATTAAAATTTGCCAAAATTTAACCGCACTTTTCTGTTTGGCGAACCATAATTCTCTAAAACTTAAATGTGTTTCTGGCAATTTACTAAACATGCTACTGAGTGCAAACAATAAGAAACAAACAATAAATTGTAATAGCACAAATAAAGCCGCTTTAGATAAATCAAAATCAAAGATAATGGCTTGATAAATTGCCACTTCAAGGGTGGAATATTTTGGTCCTCCACCTAAACTCAATACGATAGCAAAACTGGTAAAGCAAAGAGTAAAAATCAATACCAATGTAGGTAATAGTTGCTGACGTAAATAAGGCCATTCAATTAATCGAATAAATTGCCAACCTTGCATATTTAATTGTGCGGCGAGTTGTCGTTGTTGATTAGGAATACTATGAAAACTCTGCAAAAACATACGTGCGGCTAAAGGAATATTAAAAAATAAATGGGCGATTAGAATACCTGATAAGCCATAAATATTAGGTTGCCATGAGATATTTAGATAAGTTAAAAGTTGTGCAAGCCAACCAGATGAGCCATAAATTCCTAATAAACCCAAAATTGCTACTAAAGAAGGCAATACAAAAGTTAAGGAAAATAATTTTAATAGCAATAATTTCCCTTTAAACTGCTGATAAAAAAATGCCCTTGCAAAGAACAATCCAATAAGCACTGAAAGCCCAGCAGAAAGACTAGCTTGCCAAAAGCTAAACCTTAATACTTGATATAAATAACTATCTTGCCATAAACTTTGCCAAGAGTGAGCTTCCCCCTGATAAAATACGGCTAATAAAGAGCCTCCATAAATCACCATTAATAAACATAGCACCAAAATCCCGCCCACATAATGGGCAGGAGCTAAATGTTTAATGGAAGGAAATAATAAGGACATAACGCCGTTATTTACTCAATGCTGACTGCCATTGGTTTATCCAAGATTTCAATTGTTCATCACTAATCATCAAGGTATCAATAGTTTTACTTTTCATCACGGCACTTTTTAGTGCATCGTAATGAGGCTCAATATTGCCTTCAACCACTGGCAACATAATCCCTTTAGTGATAATGGTTTTTTGGCTATCTGGTTGCAATAGAAAACTTAAAAAATGATCCGCACAAGCATTATTTTTTCCTGCGATTTTGCCTGCCATATCAATTTGTAAGGTTTCACCCTCTGCAAATTCTGTGGCAGCATAGTTGGAATTATGCTCATTCAGCAAATGATAAAGCGGAGAGGTATTATTACTTAATACCAAATCAGCTTCTCCTTTTAAAAAACTACCATAGGTTTCTGACCAACCTTTGCCAACAGTAACAGTATGTTTCTGTAATGTTTGCCACTGTTGATTAATTTGATCTTGTGGATAAAGCATATTCATCCAAACTAATAATCCTCTTCCAATACTGCTTGTACGAGGATCTTGATAAATCACCTTAAGATCTTCACGTTCAATTAACTCTTTTAAGCTCTTAGGTGGATTTTGTAGTTTAGTTTTATCATAAATAAACGCATATTTTGAAAACTCATAAGGCACAAAATATTGGCTCTGCCACTTAACTGGCATGTTAACATGGTTCAAGCTGACACCATGAGGTGCAAATAAACCTGTTTTTTCAGCAGCTTCTAATTGATGATTATCCATACCAATCACCACATCAGCTTTGGTTTTCTTTCCCTCCAAACGTAAACGATTTAACATGGTGGTACGGCTATCAAAAGGAATCATATTAATTTGACACTGAGGGAAGGCTTTTTCAAAATTGGTTTTTACTTCAGGGCCGGCTCCCCACTGTGCAGCAAAATATTCTTCTGCATAAA
This sequence comes from Mannheimia massilioguelmaensis, assembly GCF_000940515.1. Classification (NCBI taxonomy): domain Bacteria; kingdom Pseudomonadati; phylum Pseudomonadota; class Gammaproteobacteria; order Pasteurellales; family Pasteurellaceae; genus Mannheimia; species Mannheimia massilioguelmaensis. The sequence goes on along the minus strand of NZ_CDQL01000008.1, from coordinate 69,657 downwards.
GGTTGACCGATTGGTTCTCTGCAACCGCTTGTCCAGACAGAAAAAGTGCGGTTGAAAAAAGAAAAATTTTAGATTTAGGCATAAAAAAATCCTTTAATTGAAATTAAAGGAATTTAAGTGCGGTACAATTTTAGAAAAATTTACTCGCTTTCTCAAATCCCTACGCTGTGATTAATCAGATCAGGTTCTACGGGTTTCTCTCAGCCTCAAATGAAGCACCCCGTTGAGAACGGCAAATAGTTTAATCGCTTTTAAGGGATTTATTCAAGCCATTTTTCTACAGAGAGGTTTAAAATAAGTATGACATTAATTAAGTATCTTATAAGCAACTGCATATTTAAAACATTTCTTCACCATCTAACTTTTTATAATCTTTAAGATTCAGTTACAATACACATATAAATCTACATACCAAAGACTTAGGAACATCTATGAGTATGCCCATTTCTGCCTTTCAAACAACGTTAACCCAACTTGCAGAATTATTAATTGAGCAATTTCCTGATCAATGTAATTCGCAATTGTACAAAGATATTATTGATCAACAACAGGATCTGAATGCCCCAATTGGACGGCTAGCACAGGCTATTGCGATGTCTGACTTTGTGGTAGAAATTTTCAAAAAACAACCGCACTTTTTATGGGAGTGTTGGCAAACTAGCCCCTCATTATCTGATTGTGAAAACTATGCTTCTCGTTTAACTCTGTTATTAAATACAGTAACTGACGAAGCGGGGTTATATAAAACATTACGACAATTCCGTAACCGTGAAATGGTGAAGCTCAGTTTTTGTCAGAGCCTGAATTTAGGCACGGTAGAGGAAATTTTTATTCGTCTTTCACAATTAGCTGAAGCATGCATTATTTGTGCAAGAGATTGGCTCTATAAACAAGCTTGTGCAGATTGGGGAACACCGGTGGATGAACAAGGACATCCTCAACAACTTTATATTCTTGGAATGGGCAAACTTGGTGGTTTTGAACTTAATTTTTCATCAGATATTGATTTAATCTTCACCTATCCTGCTAATGGTGAAACTGTTGGAACTCGTAAACCAATGGAAAACCAAAAATTCTTTATGCGTTTAGGACAAAAACTGATTAATACTTTAGATGAATTTACGGTTGATGGTTTCGTTTACCGTACAGATATGCGTTTACGTCCATTTGGTGAAAGCGGTGCATTAGCATTAAGTTTTAATGGAATGGAAACCTATTATCAAGAACAAGGGCGAGATTGGGAACGCTATGCCATGATTAAAGGACGAATTTTAGGGGCAGATGAACAAGATCCTAATATCAAAACCTTACGCCAACTACTTCGTCCATTTGTTTATCGCCGTTACATCGATTTCAGTGTTATCCAATCTTTACGAGAAATGAAGCATAAAATTGAGCGTGAAGTCCGTCGTCGTGGCTTAGTGGATAATATAAAGCTTGGTGCAGGTGGAATTCGAGAAATAGAATTTATTGTACAAGTTTTTCAACTCATTCGTGGCGGTCGAGAAATTGCCTTACAAAAACATGAATTACTCAAACTTCTCCCTGAAATTGAAAAACTAGGTCTGATTAGTGCTAAGCAACATCAAGATTTAATGCAAGCCTATTTATTCTTACGCCGTGTAGAAAACGTATTACAAGCCATTGATGATAAACAAACACAATTACTACCTAGCAAAGAATTAGATCAATTACGTTTAGTCGAAGCAACAAAATGTTTTACTCTTTGGGATCAAAATCATCAAAGCATTGAAATTCATTATCCTATTACTGATTGGCAAAGTTTTTATCACATATTACAACAACATCAGCAAAAAGTGCGGTCAGTTTTTCAAAATTTAATTGGACAAGATGAAGAACCAGAACAAGATATCAAAGAAAATGAATGGCGTGATTTTCTAGACGCCCATATTGAGCAGAATGAGTTATCTGATATTTTGATCCAACAAGGGATCGGCGAAAATGAACGAGAAGAATTAATCCATAAATTAGAAGCTTTCCGTTCTAGTGTGAAACTCCGTTCTATTGGCATTCGAGGACGAGAAGTGCTTGCTCAGCTTCTACCAAATTTATTATTACAAATTTTTTCTCATGCTGAATACCGCACTTTGTTACCAAGAATGTTAAACATTGTCGAGAAAATTCTAACCCGAACAACCTATTTAGAATTATTACTTGAGAACCCTCAAGCATTAACACAACTAATAGAATTATGTGCAAAATCACAACTTATTGCCGAACAGGTAGCACAACATCCAATTTTATTAGATGAGTTATTAGATCCTAAAGCTTTATTAGATCTACCCTCTTATGAAAATTATCCTTCGGAATTACAGCAATATTTACTCCGTTTGCCTGAAGATGATGATGAACAATTTATTACGGCATTACGCCAATTTAAACAAGCTACGCACCTCCGAGTCGCTGCTGCAGATATTTTAGGCGTATTACCAGTCATGAAAGTGAGTGATCATCTTACTTTCCTTGCCGAGGCCATTATCCATGCTGTAGTCAATCTTGCTTGGCAACAAGTCACTGCCCGTTTCGGCAAACCCGAACATTTACAAGATAACCAAACGGGTTTCTTAGTTGTAGGTTATGGGAAACTTGGCGGGATCGAATTAGGTTATCGTTCAGACTTAGATTTAGTCTTCCTCTATGATGGAACGCATCAAGGTCAAACTATCGGTGGAAAAAAAAGCATCGATAATAGCCAATTCTACCTGCGTTTAGCACAAAAGATCATTAGCATTTTCAGCATGAATACCAGCGCAGGGATTCTTTACGAAGTGGACATGCGATTACGTCCATCAGGTAATGCAGGACCACTAAGTTGTTCATTTAAGGCATTTGAAGATTATCAAATGAATGAAGCTTGGACTTGGGAAAAACAATCTCTTGTGCGTAGTCGTGCAGTCTATGGTGAACCTGCATTAAGAGCTCAATTTAATGAAATACGTACAAAAATTTTATCTACCTCTCGTGATTTACAAACACTTAAAATAGATGTGCGAGAAATGCGTGAGAAAATGTATGAACACCTCGCTAACACAAATCCAGAGCAATTTAATATTAAAAAAGATCATGGAGGCATTACAGATATTGAATTTATTGCTCAGTACTTAGTTCTAGCACATGCACCAGAAAACCCGGCATTAGCTTATTGGTCAGATAATGTCCGTATCTTTGATATTATGGCGGAGCATCATATTATTTCACTTGATCACGCAGAAACCTTGAAAAATTGCTATACCAAGTTAAGAAATAAAATACATCATCTGAATTTATTGGGGGCGCCTTCTATCATTAGCAGTAGTGAATTTACTAAGGAACGCCAATTTATTGATGGCGTCTGGAATACCTTATTTACAGATTAACCTCCATAGGGTAAGCCCTACACTTACCCTTATCATTTACCTATAAACAGGTATCAATTTTGATTTAAATCATTAAAATCACTTGATTTTTAAAAATTACTTTCTATTTTTCACCAAATACCCTACTATTTTTGTCAACTTATTTACTTTTACTCTATCATAAACAAAATCTGAGGTATCTATGACGTTTTCAAATCAAAAATTAAGTGATATTGCCATTTCTGTACCAGGTGCAATTAAATTATTTCGAGAATATGATTTAGATTATTGCTGTGGTGGTTCTGTGGAATTAGCCAGTGCAGCACAAGCGAAAAATTTAGATATAAATGAAATTAACACACGCCTAACTGAGCTACAAAATACACCATCTGAAATTGATGAGACTAATTGGACTGAAGCACCATTTAATGAACTTATTACTTATATTATTGCTCGCTTCCACGATGGTCATCGTGAACAATTACCAGAATTACTGGAACTAGCAAAAAAAGTAGAAGAAGTACATGCTGATCGCGAAGATTGCCCTATAGGTGTAGCTGCAGAATTAGAAAATATTTTTGCAGATCTTTCCCAACATTTAATGAAAGAAGAACAAATTCTTTTCCCAATGATTAATGCAGGGAATTATATGATGGCAACCATGCCGATTCGTGTGATGGAAATGGAACATGATGAAATGGGCGATCAATTAGAAGTTTTAAAATCACTTACCAATAATGTCACCGCACCAGCAGATGCATGTACAAGCTGGAGAACATTATATTCAGGTATTGCTCATTTTATTGACGAATTAATGTTACACACTCATACTGAAAATAATATTTTATTCCCTCGAGTAAGAAAAGCAGCTGGCGTAGAATAGTGTAACGATTTTCAAACTTTCAAGGGCTAGTATTCTAGCCCTTTCATTTGAGAAATTTTTGAATATTTCACCGCACTTTTTCTTCATGTAATCGAATAATCGAGCGCAATCCTAAAGTATTCCCTTGATCATCTTTAATATTTTCTATTGAAAAACTATATCCGTGTAATTCTGCAATACGATAAACAATAGAAATACCTAAACCACTGCCTTTTTCATTTTGACCTGCTGGGCGATAAAAGCGTTGACCAAGCTTTTGAATTTCTTCATCACTTACTCCACCGCCATTATCCTCAATAATCACAGCATTTTTTGTTAAAATTATCCGGATAAAAGATCTCTCCGAACAATATTTAATCGCATTATCTAATAAGTTGCCTAACATTAATGAAAGCAATAACGGCTGACCTTGTTTTTGTAAAGGTATAGATTGTTTATCAAAAAATAACTGCATATTACGCTTCGCCGCATAACCTGATTGAGTCCGCAATACATGCTCTATCAGTTCTTGCCAATTAATGTTTTCTAACTCCTCCAACTCATCTAAATTATCAAGACGGGATAAAGTTAATAATTGTTCCACAAGATTCGTCATGCGACTGATAGCTTCATTTAGATTATTAAGCGCTTCCTGTTGTAATTCAGGTTCATCATTCAGCATTTGCACCAATTCTGTTTGCACTTTTAAACCTGCTAACGGACTACGTAACTCATGAGCAGCATCAGAAGTAAAGCGTCGTTCCCGAATTAATGTCTTTGCACTTCTTGCGATATAGCTATTTAATCCATTCACTAAAGGTAATACTTCTGTAGGCATATTTTCGGTACTAATCAGCATATTATCATCTGGTTTACGTTTTTTAAGATTTTCAGATAATTGCTTTAATAAGCTAAATTCCCTTGTGATGATCCAAACAATAAAACCTAGCATAATAGGGAAAGTCAATATCCATATCAGCAGTTGATCCCATACAAATTTGTTAATTAATGTATCACGATATTCAACTTGTTGACCCACAGCAATTAATAATTCTTTGTCCTTAGATGGAAGCCAAAAAACACGCCATTCTTCATCACTATTAGTTAATCTAGCCGTAGAAAATCCCTGAGTAGGTTGGAAAGGTAAGTATTCGCCATTAGCATCATCGCTGACAACTTTTTCACCATAGCGAGTAAAAATTGCAAAGGCTAAGGCGTCATCATCATATTGTTTTGATGTCACACCTTGCAGGCTTGATTGATCCACAAAACCTCCAGCAGGTGAAATAAGAGAATTTTGTTTTTCATATAAAATTTGTTGTAATGAAGAAGAAGCTAACCGCTTAGCCAATAAAATTTGTCGACTATCAAAAATATGGTTGATCTCTATATGCACATAGTCCCATGTAAAATATCCTATAATCCCCCGAACAATTAAAGATACAAGGGATAAAATAATAATTAAACGAAAACGAATGCTCTTCATATAACGCATCTATATATTATTCACTTTTTCCTAATGTATAACCTACTCCATGCACTGTTCGAATAAAGCTTTTGCCTAATTTTTGACGTAGATTATAAATATGCACTTCCAAAGCATTACTGTTAACTTCGCCTTCCCAACTATACATTTTCTCTTCAATAAATGAACGAGAAAGCACTCGTTCTTTATTTAAAATAAATAACTCAAGTAATTTATATTCACGAGTCGTTAAAAAAACATCTTCTCCGTTTAATAACACTCGATGGTTTGTTGCATCAAATTTTATGGCGCCATGTTCAATAATTGGATTCGTTTGTCCATGATGACGACGAATTAATGCTTGCAAACGAGCAATGACTTCTGAAAGAGCAAAAGGTTTACATAGATAATCATCTGCACCTTGTTGTAATCCTAGCACACGTTCGTCCAACGTATCACGAGCAGTCAATACCAAAACTGGGACATCAATATTATCTTGACGCCAGCATTTTAAAATATCTAAACCATCCATACGAGGTAATGTTAAATCTAATACTACAGCATCATATGGTGCGGCATCAATGGCTTCAAAACCAGTTTTACCATCAGTAAACCAATCAACCAAAAAACCAGATTTAGTTAAACCAACTTTTATGCCATTACCAATTAATAAATCATCTTCTATTAAGAGTATTCTCATCATTATCCTCAAAATTATAGAAATAAATGTAGGGATACACTGCTGCTACTAAAATAACAAACAACATTATTTAGTTCTGGGCAGACGAACGCAGCAGTGTATTCCTATATTTATTATCGTTTATTATAAAAATACATGTTTCTATACAAAAAAAGCGACATCCTGTCGCCATATATCAATTATTGTTCGGTTCTTTCAATATGAGAGGCTTTTTTATCCATATTAAAAGGAAGATTTATATGCTCTCCAAGAGGCTCAATCCGAATTGCTTCCACCTCAATTTTACCCCATGAAGTATCCACATCAGCAATTAATTTCACTTTATCTTGTGCGGTGAAAAGCCCTTTATTCCACGCTCTGCGATCAATCCCTAAGGTAATTTCACCACTATCATCTCTAAATAAATAAGAACGACGCCCCACTTGTTTGACGATATAACCTTCTAACACAATAATTTGATCATCTTCCCATTTTGTCGCATTCGCAACCTTATTCACTCTATTTGATGTGGCCAAATTGCCTTGTGGAGCAGGCATATAACCACCAAACTCCATAGGGGTTAAATACTCTTCTAACATTTTAGCATCCTCTTCTGATTGAGAATTAGGGGTTATTTGAGCATCTAATTCAAGCCTTGGCGGAATAATCGTTTTATTACCAACACTATTAACAGAATCGCTAAATTCTTCTGTTTTGACAGGCTCAACATTAGCCAACACAGACCCTAAGCTTGATAGCAGTAGAATTATGACAAAATTTATCTTATTCATAAATAATAATCTTCGTAATCAAGTGAAGACAATATATAACGGATTATAATGTATAATTTATGCATTGATATTGCAATGAAAATACTTTATAAGACGCAAATATTAGAAAAATTTCTATCTCAACAACCGCACTTTTACATAATAAACAGCGGTTTAATTTAGAAAAATTATTACGATGTCTTCAACCTCATAAAAAATATGATCGGCAAAATAATTAAGAAAATGACCGCACTTATAATAACAGCAGCACGAAATTGCCAATGTTTGGTTTTATGGCGGAAATGTTCCATAGCGAGATGAATACCAATAAATCCACCTGAAAAACACAATGTAAAAAAGACAGATTCTTCAATCCGCCATTCTTTGTTTTGTGCTCTTTGCTTATCTGCTCGCATCAAAAAATAAGCGGCGATATTCACCGCCGCTAAGTAGATAGTTAACGTCCAAATAAACATTATTTAGCGTATACTGGCAAACGTTTACAGATAGCTAATACTTTTGCTTTGGTTGCTTCAATCACTTGTTGGTGATTATCTTTACCCATACTATCTAATACATCACACATCCAACCTGCTAAATCAGCGGCATCATTTTGTTTAAAACCACGACGAGTAATAGAAGGTGAACCTACTCGAATACCAGAGGTAATAAAAGGTTTTTGTGGATCATTAGGAACAGAGTTTTTATTTACTGTGATATGTGCAGCACCTAATGCAGCATCAGCAGCTTTCCCTGTTAAGCCTTGTTTAACAAAACTTACTAAGAATAAGTGATTTTCCGTGCCATTGGATACAATTTCATAACCACGTTGTTTAAATACATCAACCATCGCTTTAGCATTTTGTAACACTTGTTTTTGATATTCCTTAAACGTAGGTTGTAATGCTTCTTTAAAACATACTGCCTTTGCAGCAATTACATGCATTAACGGACCACCTTGCCCAGCGGGAAAGACCGCACTTTGCAGTTTTTTATAAATTTCTTCATCTTTGGCTGATGAAAGAATTAAACCACCACGAGGGCCAGCTAAGGTTTTATGCGTCGTTGTTGTTACCACATGTGCATGAGGTAATGGATTTGGATAAATTCCTGCCGCAATTAAACCTGCAACATGAGCCATATCAACAAATAAATAGGCGCCCACTTCATCGGCAATTACACGCATTCTCGCCCAATCAACAACTTGGGAATAAGCTGAGAAACCTGCTACGATCATTTTAGGTTTCACATCTAACGCTTGTTGGCGTAAAGCATCATAATCAATCAGCCCGTCTGCGTTAATACCATATTGTTCGGCTTTATAAATTTTGCCAGAAAAACTGACTGATGCGCCATGAGTCAAGTGACCGCCATGAGCAAGGCTCATACCTAAAATGGTATCACCTGGATTTAATAATGCCATGTACACAGCCGCATTAGCTTGAGAACCAGAATGTGGTTGTACATTCGCATAATCAGCACCAAATAGTTCTTTTGCACGATCAATAGCTAATTGTTCAACAATATCCACATATTCACAGCCACCGTAATAACGTTTACCAGGATAACCTTCCGCATATTTATTGGTTAATTGAGAACCTTGAGCTTCCATGACGGCTTTGGTCACATAATTTTCAGAAGCAATTAATTCAATATGATCTTCTTGGCGACGATTTTCATTTTGAATAGCGTCCCATAATACTGGATCCAATTCTGCAATTGATTTATTTTCTAACATTAGGCTTTTCCTTGTTGCTGGTGAAAAGTTTTACGAATTGCTTAATACAATAATGTATTAATCTTTTTCGCATGTAACATTAATCCATTCGGTAACATACATTACCAAATCGATGAGTATCAATTTTCTGCTCAAGTAACAGAAACTCACGATTATCAGCTGGACGCTTACCTCGTCCAATAATCATTAAATCAATTAACTCCCCTTCTGGCTTTGAAGGTGGTGATGAGTACAATTTGAATAATTTTTCTTCTGCTGATTTTAAATTTTTATCTTTAGCTAATAATGCGATAACTTTATCTGAATGTTTACGAGTCACTTTATTGGTTGGCATTCGATAAGTTAAAGCATTGCCGTTTAACTGCCAGGTGCCTTTCTGTTCTACACCATATACGAAAACATTGTGATTGATCATCACTCCTTCATTAAATAATGATCCATCTTGATGTATGGTGAGATTATCAACTGTCACTAAATTCATTTCTGGATATTGAGTGGTACAATTCCATTCGCCAAGCAGATCTTGTTTCGTCACAAATACATCCTGTTTATTTTGAGAAGCACAACCTACTAACAATAATCCACATAAAGTAATTAATATTTTCTTTTGCATAGCCACTTTTCCTTACATAATTTTTTACTTTTTTATCACAGGATATTGAAGGGATAAAGCACAAAATACAATTTATCAAAATTTTTAGAAAAATAACCGCACTTTGATGAAATAATTCTCAAATAAAAAGTGCGGTTGCTTTTTCAATTATTTTGATTGCTCACGAGAAACAGCACGGTAACCAATATCTCGACGATAGAAACGACCGTTCCAGTTTACTTGTTCTGCTAATTTTAACGCTTTTTGTTGTGCAGCAAATACAGAATCAGCCAATGCGGTGACGCAAAGTACACGACCAGCATTAGTGACTAATTTTCCTTCTTTTTCAGCAACGCCTGCCAAGAATACCTTTTCGTCACTGGTTGATTGTATCGGAAGCCCTTTGATTTCGTCAGCTTTACGATAATCCCCTGGATAACCTTCAGCAGCTAATACTATACCTAATGCAGCTTGTTCTGACCATTCTGATTTCACTTGGCTTAACTCGCCGTTACAAGCTTTTAAACAGAGTTCTACTAAATCAGATTTCATACGCATCATAATAGGTTGAGTTTCAGGATCTCCAAAACGACAGTTAAATTCAATGACTTTAGGCTGACCATTTTTATCAATCATTAGACCCGCATATAAAAAACCTTTATAAATATTATCTTCTGAAGCCATACCATTGACGGTTGGATAGATAATTTGTTCCATAACTCGCTGATGAATTTCTTGAGTCACCACAGGTGCAGGAGAATAAGCACCCATACCTCCAGTATTTAGCCCTTTATCACCTTCACCTACACGTTTGTGATCTTGTGAAGTTGCCATAGGTTCAACATTCTTACCATCCACCATCACGATAAAACTAGCTTCTTCGCCATCTAAAAATTCTTCAATAACCACTCGACTGCCTGCGTCACCAAAGGCATTACCTGAAAGCATATCTCGCACTGCATCTTCGGCTTCTTGTAATGTCATTGCGACAATAACCCCTTTTCCAGCTGCTAAACCATCTGCTTTAATTACAATTGGCGCACCTTTCTCACGAAGATAAGCAAGCGCTGGCTCAACTTCTGTAAAATTTTGATATTCTGCAGTTGGGATATTATGACGAGCTAAGAAATCTTTGGTAAAGGCTTTAGAGCCTTCTAATTGTGCCGCCGATTGACGTGGTCCAAAAATTGTTAACCCAGCTTTCTCAAATGCATCCACCACACCTACCACTAGTGGAGCTTCTGGGCCGACAATGGTTAACCCAATATTATTTTGTTGAGCAAATGCGACTAATTTTTCCACATCTGTGACCGCAATATGCACATTTTCAACATTTGCTTCCCGAGCTGTACCTGCATTACCTGGTGCGACAAACACTTTATCAGCCAGTGGTGATTGTGCAGCTTTCCAAGCTAAAGCATGTTCACGACCACCGTTACCAATAATTAAAATATTCATTTATTACCCTATCAATGTTGTTAGATTCAATCTTATAGCGTTCTCTTCTTTGCCATCTAAAAAGATTAAAATTATAGGAAAATTTATTGTCTTTTTAACTAGTTAACCACAAAATAATACTTATAAATTTTCCATAAAAATTAAGTTCTTCAATAAGCAAGGCAAAGTCTGAATACTTTTCGGTTAATGACGAAAATGTCTCATTTTAGTGAGAACCATCACCATATTATGTTCATCCGCTGCATCAATAACTTCTTGATCACGCATTGACCCACCTGGATGAATAACACATTCAATTCCCACTTCTGCAGCAGAATCAATACCATCACGGAATGGGAAAAATGCATCTGATGCCATGACACATCCTTTAACCTCTAAACCTTCATCTAATGCTTTAATTCCCGCAATTTTTGCTGAATATACTCGGCTCATTTGTCCCGCGCCAATACCAATGGTTTGGTTATTTTTGGCATACACGATAGCATTTGATTTCACAAATTTTGCAACTTTCCAGCAAAACAGCATATCTTCTAATTCTTGTTTAGTTGGTTTACGTTTGCTAACCACTTCTAAATCGTCAATAGTCACTGTGCCTAGGTCGGCATCTTGAACTAACAAACCACCATTTACTCGTTTCACATCTAAACGAGCTTGAGGTTTCGTTAATGCACCACATTCTAATACTCGAACATTTTTCTTACGTTTGATAACTTCTAAAGCCTCTGCTGAAACAGTTGGTGCAATAATCACTTCTACAAATTGACGCTCAACAATAGCTAATGCCGTTGCTTCATCTAACTCACGATTAAATGCGATAATTCCCCCAAAGGCAGATGTTGGGTCTGTTTGATATGCCCGTTCATAAGCTTCTAACACATTTTTACCTAAAGCAACACCACAAGGATTAGCATGTTTCACAATAACACAAGCAGGTTCATCAAATGATTTTACACATTCAAGAGCAGCATCTGTATCTGCAATATTATTATAAGAAAGTGCTTTACCTTGTAATTGTTTCGCCGTTGAAACTGATGCTTCTTTCACTTCTTTTTCTACATAGAATGCTGCATTTTGGTGGCTATTCTCACCATAACGCATCGTTTGCTTACGAATGAAGTTTAAATTTAATGTACGTGGGAATTGACCACATTTAGCTTCTTTGTCTTCCTCATCAGCAGTAAAATAAGGTTTTACTAATTGACCAAAATAGTTGGCAATCATTGAATCGTATTGTGCGGTATGTTCAAAGGCACGGATAGCTAAATCAAAACGAGTTTCTAAAGTTAAACTATTTTGATGTTGATCCATTTCTGCAAGTACTGCATTAAAATCGGAATTATTGACAACGATAGCAACATCTTTATGGTTTTTAGCTGCAGAACGAACCATTGTTGGGCCACCAATATCAATATTCTCAATAGCATCTTCTAATGTACAATGAGGTTTTGCTACTGTTTGTGCAAATGGATAAAGGTTTACCACAACCATGTCAATACCATCAATACCATGTTTTTGCATGATTTCATCATCTGTGCCACGACGTCCTAAAATCCCGCCATGTACTTTCGGATGTAATGTTTTCACACGACCATCCATCATTTCAGGAAAGCCTGTGTAATCGGAAACTTCAGTGACAGGTAATCCGCTATCAGCAAGTAATTTTGCGGTTCCCCCTGTTGAAAGTAATTTAACACCACGTTTAACTAAACCTTGGGCGAACTCTACAATCCCAGTTTTATCTGAAACACTTAATAAAGCCTGGCGAATAGGACGAATTGACATGAATTTATTCCTCAAATTGAAGCAAATGAAAACGGTAAACATCATAACGCAAACGTTTGCTTTTTTAAAGAGATATTCTAAAATTTCCTATCATTTTGCTAAAATTTAGCCTAAATAAGGTAATAGATAGAGCAAAATCAATAAACGTTTTATCTAAATAATCTGTTAAAAAATATGAAAAATAAGAAATAAAAAAGCCTGCAATTTTTGCAGGCAAATTTGTAAGGAAATTTAGATTTGCAATATAGGGGTTCTATATTATATCTAAGTATTGCTAAGATAAGGGGAATCTCAACAACCTGATCAAGTCTACTTGAAGTTTTTTTTGATAACAATCATCAAAAAAAGAAAAACACTTTTTACTTTTAGTTAATAATTCAATTTATTTACTTTTTCTTTCTTAAAATTATTTATCAAATATTCACAGACACCCTATATAACAAAAGGATTCATCAGATCTAAAACTCCCTTCATATACCATCTTGATTCTATTCAAGAATTTCCTCTAGATTAAAAAAATAATATTAAATTTTTTTAATTTAATTTTTGTGGGCATGAAATTTTATCATTTTTAATCATAAAAATAATTAGCGCTTTTTTAAGAGACTCATTATTAATGATGTGGACTACTCATTAAATGTGGTTTTAATACTTTTAAAAATGATTCCGCATCCATAAATCCAGTGATTCTTGAATTCTCAATTTCCTGCGCATTCTGATCAAAGAAAATAATGGTCGGCAAGCCGAGCACATTTAGTTTTTTCATTAATTGAATATTTTCAGAACTATTTTCTGTCATATCGGCTTGTAACAATAAGATATTTTCGAAATTTTGCTGAACACGAGGATCAGAAAATGTATATTTTTCAAACTCTTTACAAGCGACACACCAATCTGCATATAAATCTAACATTGCAATAGACTTTGGATTAGCTTTTAAAAGCTGTTGCAATTCATCGTAACTGCTGACAACTTGAAAGCTTGTCGTGGATAAAATTTTTTGTTTTCCTACCGCACTATCTGTGAAAGGGAAATGAGACAACTGGTTAACACTAAAGAAAATGATGAATGTGACTAATAAACCAACCCAATATCGTTTAGAAGATACCCAACAACAAAATGCAATTAGCCAAATTACAATAATAGTTGCTTCCCAATCTGGAAATACACGAATGAGTAAAAAAACGGGTAAAAGTAATAAGACGAAACCAAATAGCTCTTTAATGATAATCATCCAGCTTCCTGATTTAGGTAGTATTTTATTGCCGAATACCGTGATCAACATTAAAGGCAATCCCATGCCTAATGCAAGAAGATATAAGGTAATGGCACCTGTTAAAATATCTCCGCTTTGAGCAACATAAAGCAATACTCCCGATAATGGTGCTGTAGTGCAAGGAGACGCCACTAAGCCAGAAATCATCCCCATAATAAATACACCACTGAATACTCCGCCCTTTTGTTTTTGACTAAGTAAGGTTAACTTGGTTTGCCAAGCAACGGGCAACTGTAATTCAAAAAGACCAAACATTGAAAGAGATAAAATAATAAAAAGGATTGATAATCCTATTAACACATAAGGACTTTGTAATGCAACTTGGAAAGGGAGTCCAATCAGCGCAACAATTAACCCTAACAATGTATAAGTTAATGCCATGCCTTGTACATAAACAAAACTTAAAAATAATGCTTTTGAAGTAGATGGACGTTGACCATGTCCAATAACAATCGCAGATAGCAGAGGTAACATAGGTAAAACACAAGGTGTAAATGCTAAACCTAGTCCCAGGATAAAGAACCAAAATACGGAATATTTACTATTAGAAAGCTGTTGAGCAAGATGATCCTGCTCTGATAGAGTTTGTTCTTCTGAGGATATTTGCTTTGAAACTACATCTTTAATGTTGACCAGCTTTGTTTCAGGTGGATAGCAAAAACCTTCCGTACATCCTTGATAAGAAATAGATAATTGGCTGTCATTAGGTATATCCTTAATAGGTACCGCTAATGTAAGATGATGAGTAAAAATCTCTACTTCACCAAAAAACTCATCTTTATGCGATTCTCCTGCTGGAAATACAATTCCTTTCACTGGCATATTTGCAATTTCAACATGAATTTCTTTTTTATATAAATAATAGCCATCGGCAATTTGCCAATGCAAATTCACCTGCTGTTGATTTTGTTCAGCAGAAAAAATAAATGCCTCATCTACTTTTAATGGGGCATGTTTATCAAATAATCCAGCTTTTGCAGTAATAGCGACAAAAAATAATGTCAATAAAAGTAAAAAATGTTTCATATAATCATATATAAAATAAAGCAGAATAATGGACAGTGTATCATAATATGACGCAGATTTAGTATAAAATCATTTATATTCTAGTTGATCAAAAAACTTATTTTAACAAAAAAAATAAGTTTGACTTTAAATATTTTTTATGTAGTATACGCATTACATTTTTTTAATATTATTTAAAATAAAAGGAAAATTTATGAAGAAAGGTATTCATCCAGACAATTATCGCACTGTCTTATTTTTCGATAGTAATGCAAAAAAAGGGTTCTTAATTCGTTCTTGTGCTAGAACAACTGCAACCATGAAATGGGAAGATGGAAAAGAATATCCTGTATTTATGTGCGATACATCTTCTGCCTCTCATCCATTTTATACAGGAAAAACTCGCCAAGTTGGTAATGAAGGTCGTGCGAGTGAATTTAATAATCGTTATGGTAAATTTGGTTCCTTAAGAAGCAAATAATGATCTTATAAAAAATTTATAAAAATTAAGGGGTTTAATATGCAAGTACTTGCTTCTCTCAAAAGTGCAAAAACACGTCATCCAGGTTGCAAAATAGTAAGACGTCATGGTGTAGTTTACGTGATCAATAAGGAAAATCCACGTTTTAAAGCTCGTCAAGGCGGAAAGAAAAAGCGTTAATTGATAATCTGTTTCTTTTATTCCACAAAAAATTTTCAACTGTTTGTGAGTAAACTTATCAATAATCAATAAATTATCCCTTGATCTTTTTGGATTAAGGGATTTTTTCTTCAATAATTAATTGCTTGAACACTTCTTTTATATCTCTTAACACTTTTTCTGCTACAGGTGGTTCATCACGTTCCACAAAATATCTCATCATGCCTAAAATAGTAGTTGCAAAAATATGGGCTTGTAAATCTAGATCAGCATCACTCTTATCAGTTCCTTTTTGCACTTGAGTAATATATTGACGCTTGATTATTTTTTGTAATTCACGATACAAATTAATTTTCGGACTTTCAATTTGTCCAATTAAACGAATAATTTTCTTATTTTGTAGAAATACAGGGGTTACTTTTTGGGCAAATTGTGTGCTAGGAATGGAAAAACGATCTTCAAAATTACCTAATAACGTAGCTTTCAATTCATCAATCAGTTGCAATGCCACTGCATGTTTATTTTGAAAATGTTTATAAAAAGTTGATCGATTAATTTTCGCTTTATCTAAAATATCTTGCACGACTATATTCTCAAAGCTCTTTTCTTCTAATAATGCTAAAAAGCTAATATTAATCTGCTCTATTGTTTTGGTAATACGAATATCTTGTTTCATAAATTTGACCTGATAATGCAAGATAACCAACAATTTATCCAATTTTGTCTAAATAAGCAACATTTTGTTGGTTTTTGATGGTTGAGAATGACATTTCACCTTTCTATACTGAAGAAAGTCAATTTTCTTGAAAAAGGAATACAAGATGAAAGTAAAGTATATTGTGTTTGCCTTGGTTATCATCGGTGCCGCAACATTTGCTATATGGAAAAATGCTCAACTAAAAACAGAAAACCTAGAAGGTATTGCTACTGTAAATGGACGTTTAGAACTAAAACGCCTGGATATTGCAAGCTTATATGCTGGGCGAGTAGAAGAGATTTTTGTCCATGAAGGAGATTCTGTAGAAAAAGATCAAGTACTCGCTCGCTTATCATCAAGCCTTTCACAAACTCAAGTTAATGCTGCAATTGCCCAAAAACAACGTGCTTTAGATGCTGTTAATCAAGCAACTTCTCAAATTGATGCTCAAGAACAGCAGGCTAAAGTTGCAAAACTAGAATTAGATAATGCCACCAAATTACGCCATGATAATCTTATTTCAACAAGTGAACTACAACGTCGTCAGGCTAGCTATCAAGCGGCTATTGCTGGGGTAAATACGGCAAAATCAGCAAAAGCACAAGCACAATCGGCTGTTGCTCAAGCTGAAGCGCAACTTGCCCATGCTCAATCACAAAATGAAGATATGCTAATCAAGGCGCCTAAAGCTGGATGGGTTGAATATCAAATTGCAGAAGTGGGCAATGTTCTGGCTGCTGGCGGACGAGTAATCAGCTTATTAGATCCTAATGACACTTACATCAATGTATTTCTCACATCCGAACAATCTAATCAAATTAGAATAGATGATGAAGCCCGCATTGTTATTGATGGGTTAGATGCTGTATTTCCAGCTAAAATAACTTTTGTTTCTGCAGATGCACAATTTACGCCAAAATCAGTAGAAACAAAAGAAGAACGCGCTAAATTAATGTTCAAAGTTAAATTGCAAATTCCAACAGATGTGGCTATTCAATATCAAAAGTTATTAAAGGGTGGAATGCCAGCATTAGGTTATGTGAAATATAACACCGATGTTCAATGGCCTGAAAATTTAACCATAAGACTTCCTGAGATAAAGTAATATGGAAAACCAAGCACTTTCTGTAAATATTAATCAGCTTTCACATCATTATGGAAAAACAACTGCACTTGAATCTATTCATTTACAGATTCCATGTGGAAAAACAGTTGGTTTAATTGGTCCAGATGGTGTAGGAAAATCAACGTTACTGTCATTAATTGCTGGTGTCAAAATTATTCAATCGGGATCAGTAGAAGTATTTGGTTTAGATATCTCACAAAAACAAAACCGAAATCAGCTTTCTCATAAAATAGCCTTTATGCCCCAGGGATTAGGGAAAAATCTTTATCTCACTCTATCTATTTATGAAAATATTGACTTCCACGCTCGTTTATTTGGACTCAATAAAGCGCAACGCAAAGCTCGTATTGAACGGTTATTAAAAGCAACAGGTTTATCCCCTTTTGCTGATCGTCCTGCTGGAAAATTATCTGGAGGAATGAAACAAAAACTCAGTCTTTGCTGTGCATTAGTGCATAATCCCCAACTATTAATTCTTGATGAACCAACTACAGGTGTTGATCCTCTCTCTCGTCGTCAATTCTGGCAATTAGTGGAAGCATTACGTCAAGAAGAACAAGAAATGACTGTTATTGTAGCAACTGCCTATATTGATGAAGCAGAGAATTTTGAACATGTTATTGCAATGGATGATGGAAAAATTATTGCTGACTCACCGACTAAAAAAATCATCGAGGAAACGCAAAGTGAAAATCTTGAACAAGCCTATGTTAAACTTCTTCCCTCTGAAAAACGTGGTGCAGAAAATGGCTTAATCATTCCACCTTTTGATAGATTACAGCATGAAGAACCTGCTATTGTAGCAAAAGGCTTAACTAAAAGATTCGGTGATTTTACCTCTGTAGATAATGTAAGTTTTACGATTCCTAAGGGTGAAATTTTTGGTTTTCTAGGCTCTAATGGTTGCGGTAAATCAACTACTATGAAAATGCTAACGGGTTTACTTGAGCCCTCTGAAGGCACTGCGACTTTACTCGGTCAGCCAATTGACGCTAGTGATATTGATACCCGTAAACGCGTGGGCTACATGTCTCAAGCCTTCTCTTTATATGAAGAATTAACCGTAAAAGAAAACTTGGAATTACATGCTAAACTGTTTCAGATTCCTGCCACAGAATGGAGCAATTATGTCAATTCAGCAATGGAACAATTTGATTTATCCCACATTGCTGATGAAAAACCTAGCGCCTTACCTTTAGGTATTCGACAACGCTTACAATTAGCCGCTGCCTGCTTACATAAACCAGAAGTACTCATCCTAGATGAACCGACTTCAGGTGTTGATCCAGCAGCAAGAGATATGTTTTGGAAATATTTAATCAAACTATCAAGAGAAGATCACATTACTATTTTCGTCACCACTCATTTTATGAATGAAGCGGAGCGTTGTGATCGCATTTCTTTTATGCATCGTGGCAAAGTATTAGGCATAGGAACACCAGAAGAATTACGCCAAGGTAAAAATACTTCGAGTTTAGAAGAGGCTTTTATTATTTACTTGCAGGAACAAGCTGATGATATTACATCAGCCTCCGCTGAAAAAGCAGAAGATTATAAAAAAAGTGCGGTACAAAATTCAAAAATTTCATCTTATCATCAAGGTTTATGGGCTTGGTGGTCTTTAGTTTGGACCTTTGCTGTCCGAGAAGGGAAAGAACTAATCAAAGATAATATTCGCTTATTTTTTGCATTATTTGGTCCTATCATTATGCTATTAGCGATGGCTTCGAGTATTTCTTTTGATGTTAATCCTATGAAATTTACGGTATTAGATCACGATAATTCATCAGAAAGTCGTAGATTAGTGGAATATTTTTCTGGCTCAAGATATTTTATCCAACAACCCGATATTCATACTTTTGACGAAATTAATACCAATTTACAACAGGGCAACGTCAAATTAGTTATTGAGATCCCTATTGATTACGGAAAAAAATTACTTAGTGCCCAACAACCTGAAGTCGGTTTTTTTATTGATGGCGCTTTTCCATCTACAGCTGAAAATCTTAATGGCTCTGTAATCGGTGTTCTTACTCAATATCAAGGTGAAACATTGAAAAAAATTGGCTTCAATATTTCAACACAACACTTACTCGAACCCCGTTTTGTATATAATCAAAATTTCAAAAGTATTTTTGCAATGACACCAGGAATCATTATGTTGGCGATGGTTTTAGTCCCATCAATGATGACGGCATTAGGTGTCGTACGTGAGAAAGAAATAGGTTCTATTATGAATTTATATGGTTCACCTGCGAGTACCTTACAATTTCTATTAGGAAAACAAATTCCTTATGTTGTACTTTCTTTCATCAGTTATTTGACTACCGTATGGGTTGCCATTGTCATTTTCGGTGTTCCCATTAATGGTTCTGCTTTTGCGATGTTATTCGGGGTAATCACGGCTTTATTTGCTGCCACTGCCTTTGGTTTATTTGTCTCTACCTTTGTAAAAACGCAAATTGCAGCAATCTTTGCCACTGCAATTATTTCTATCGTACCAACCATCAATTTCTCTGGCATGATGTACCCGATTTCAACATTGCCAGACAATATTTATACCCTAGCACATGCATTTCCTGGCTATTGGCTACAACTTATCAGCTTAGGAGGTTTTACCAAAGGATTAGGATTTATGGATTTTCTTAACGGTTACTTAGCGTTATTAATTATCTTTGCTATTTATATGCTATTAGCGGTATTACTCTTAAAAAAACAGGAGGTATGAATGTTGCGTTGGTTAAAAAATGTGATCTTCCTGTCTGGGAAAGAATTTAAAAGCTTATTTAGTGATCCAATTCTTGTGGTATTAATTATTTATATGTTTAGTGCGGCGCTTTATACCGTTGCAAATACTATTTCCACTGAAGTCAAAAATGGTTCGGTAGCAATTATTGATAATGATCATTCTATGCTTTCTTATCGTTTACAAAATAGTTTAATTCCACCTTATTTTCGTAAAGTTCATGAAATTCAAGAAAAAGATGCACATCGCCTAATGGATACTGGAGAATATACCTTTATTATTGATATTCCGCCTAATTATGAAATAGATACTTTAGCAGGGCGAGAGCCGCAAATTCATCTTTCTATTGATGCTACCGCAATGACTCAAGCTGCCATTGGTTCAAGTTATATTACACAAATCTTTATGCGTGAAAAAAACGACTTTTTACAAATAAAAGATAGTTCCCATATTATGCCGATAAAAATGGCTATCAATGTCCTTTATAATCCAAATTATTCCAGCAAATGGTTTATGGGAACCATGCAAATTGTCGGCAACCTAAATTTATTAACGATGCTATTAGTCGGTGCGGCTATTATTCGAGAACGAGAACGTGGAACAATTGAACATCTACTCGTTATGCCTGTACGCTCTAGCGAAATTGCGATTGCCAAAATTATTGCTAATGGTTCAGTGCTATTGGTTGTCGTAGCTCTCGCTCTACAGTTTGTTACAGGTGGATTATTGGGAGTGCCCTTGCCTAAACATGCTTTAATCCTATTTGTGATGGGCGCTTTTACTTTCATTTTTGCCATTGCTTCTCTCGGCATCATGTTAGCGATATTTGCTCCGACAATGCCACAATTTGGGCTGTTGTGCATTCCTGTTTATGTCGTAATGTACTTACTTTCTGGCACCGTTTCTCCTATAGAAAATATGCCAGAAATAGCCCAATATTTGACTCAACTTTCTCCCACAACGATCTTTGGTTCTTATGCACAAGATGTAATCTTTCGAGGAGCTAATTTAACTATGGTATGGGATAAATTACTAAAAATGATTGGGCTAGGTGCTGTTTTTCTCAGTATTGCTTTAGTCCAATTCAAAACAATGCTTTCAAAACAAGGCTAAAAGTGCGGTCATCTTTAAAAAAATTTTATAGGATAAATTATGAAATCAATTTATACCCCTTCCCTTATTGCTATGCTAATAACATTAACTGCTTGTTCAAACACTAATATTGATCTCAATTCACAAGTGAATCTCCCCTCTCACTTTGAACAAACCAATCAAGCAGGAGCCACAACTGAAATCAGTCAATGGTGGCATAACTGGAATGATGCTCAGCTTACGGCTCTAATTGAACAAGCGTTACAGCAAAACTTAGATATTGCCATGGCAAAAGCACGTTTAGCAGAAGCTCAAGCTAATGCAAATTACACTGTTGCAGATTTAGGACCAACCGTAGGCGCCAGTGGAGGTATTGGTGGAGCACGCTTGAAGATTGATAACCCATTAACAGAAGGCTCTACAACTTCATCAAATAATAATCAATATGCTGCAATTAAAGCCAGTTGGGAATTAGATTTATTTGGTAAAAAACAAAGCGATCGTGATGCTGCTGAAGCGATAGTATTAAGTAAACAAGATCAAATTTATGCAACACAAATGCTGATAACTAGCCAAATTGCTGAAAATTACTTTAATATTAATGCATTACAACAACGCCAAGCTATATTACAACAATATATCACTGTGTTAAAAAAATTAAAAAATTATGCACAAGGTCGTTTTAACGCTGGCCAAGCCAATGCCAACGATGTATTACAAGTGGAAAGCCGTATCCATTCAGTTCAAGCAAATCAAACTACTTTAACTA
This sequence comes from Mannheimia massilioguelmaensis, assembly GCF_000940515.1. Taxonomy (NCBI): domain Bacteria; kingdom Pseudomonadati; phylum Pseudomonadota; class Gammaproteobacteria; order Pasteurellales; family Pasteurellaceae; genus Mannheimia; species Mannheimia massilioguelmaensis. The sequence goes on along the minus strand of NZ_CDQL01000008.1, from coordinate 47,604 downwards.
GTCAAATTGATGCTCACCAACGTGCTATTGCAGTTCTGCTAGGAAAAACAGCTCAAGGTTTTAAAATCGCAAAAACAACAAAAAATTTACTAATTAATTTACCTCAAGCCCCTCATGGAATACTACCAAGTGATGTACTTGCTCGCCGTCCTGATTTACATTCTTATAAAAATCAAGTGCAAGCTGCGGCTGCCAAATTGGCGAGTGCAAAAGCAGATTTATATCCTCGCTTTGATATTCAATTCTTAGGTGGCACAGGACGTATAGATATCAATTCAGATATTTCAGAATTAAAAGGTTGGAGTAACTTAATAAGTGCGGGGCTTTCTATTCCAATTTTTACCAACGGACGAATTCAAGCCAATATTGATGCGGCTGATGCTCGCTTAAAAGCGGCATTATTACAATATGACAAAGCATTAATTCAATCTCTTTCTGATGTAGATAACAGCTATCAAGCTCACTTCGCCTTAACACAACAAGCTCAACTATTAGAAAAGACAGTCAATCAAATACAAAAAACCGCACTAAATGCAGGAAAATTATTCCAATATGGTGAAAAAAACTTAGATAATGTACTGTCTGAACAAATAAATGCATTAAATGCTCAAGAACAACTCCTTCAAACTAGATTAGCCCAAGCAAAAAATTTAATAAACTTATATAAAGCGATTGGTGGGGGTTGGGTGAAGTGATAACTAAAAAGTAAGCTTTTTATCAATTTATAATGAATAAATATTACTTAAATTACCCAATATAGAAACCAGCACTCATACGTCATTCTGTTAAAGAGTGCTTAATTTAGTTACATTCAATAGAAATATATAAATTATATTTTTCTAATTTCTTTCTATTCAGTAAGAATCTCTCATTATTAAATAAATTAAGTTCTAAATAACTTCTTGTGAAATATTATGCTTTATGAACTTATAAGTTCCCCCCCACCCCTTTAAACTTCTCTACAAACGCTGCAATTTTTGCAAACACGGTCTGTTTTTTGGTTTTATATTGCGGGTTGAGCGGACTCATTTTCGGCAGGACATTATTTAAATCCGTGCCGTTTTCACTGGCGTATTCCCGTTTAAGGGAAGTGCTGATATAGCGTTTTGCCGCATCGGCATTTAAATTTTCAGATTGAATTAACGCCTCCGCTTCTTTTTGTTGCTCTTTTTGGGCGAATAAGAAAAAGGCATCAATCGCACTGGCTTTATCCGCAATTTGGTCTAAATCAGTCTGATTGATAAAATTCACCACCAGCTCTTCTTTGGCTCGGTTGGCTAAGCTGGAACGGATTGTGCGGCGGATTTCTTCAATCAATGCTGGTTTGTTTTTGATTTTCTTATTGTGTTCAAACACCAATTCCAAAATATAATCCAAATTGATCTCTTGGGATTTTAATAAATCCACTTCAAACACCACATCGCTCCAATCAATTTGCGGCTTGTCTTTGTCGTTATTTTGATTATTTTTGCGTAACCAATCCCGAATATCGTTATAAGTGGAACGATAATCTTGATTTTGGCGATCAGATAAAATCATCGGTGTATTATTGGTTAAATAATCTCCTTGCGGCTCACGAACCACATTCGGATCATCTGGATTATTTTTCAGCTCGTGAAATTCATCGTAATTTTGTAATACATTTTCCAAGCGTAAATATTCGCCAAATAATTTGGAAAAGGCTTTTTTCTCTTTCTCACTCTCAATTTGGGTCGGATCGGGGAATTTCTCTTGTAACTCTTTCACTACTTCCGCATAACCACGCTTAAATTCACCCGTGGCGTTGTCGTTGTAGCCAAACATATAGTCTTTGAAACTGCGTTCCAGCACCACATTACGGGTATTTTTATCGCCGAAAAGAGTAATTGCATCAATGGTATCTTGTTCCAAATCACGGAAAGTCACAATATTACCAAAGGTTTTGGTGGCATCATAAATACGGTTGGTGCGGGAGAATGCCTGCATTAAGCCGTGATAACGCAGATTTTTATCCACAAACAGCGTGTTTAGCGCTGGGGCATCAAAACCGGTTAAAAACATTCCCACCACAATCAGCAAATCAATTTCCTGATTTTTCACCCGTTTGGCTAAATCACGGTAATAATTTTGAAATTCTTTGCTTTCTACGCTGTAATTGGTTTGAAATGCCGCATTGTAATCATCAATGGCAAGAGCCAAAAACTCTTTTGCCGAGCTGTTTAATGCCGTTGGTTCAAAAGTTTCTTCGGAAATTTCGCCAATCGCATTTTGTTCTTCATTGGCAGCAAAAGAAAAGATGGTTGCAATTTTTAGCGGATTTTGAACCGCTTGCTGCTGAATTTTAAACTGTTCGTAATACAATTTCGCCGCTTCCACACTGCTCACGGCAAACATCGCATTAAAGCCTTTACCTGCGGCGTTCAAGCGGTGCGTTTTTTGCTTGAAATGGGTAAGAATATATTGGGTCACTTCCGCAATGCGTTTGGGGTGCAACAAGGCTTCTTTGCTTTCAAGTGCGGTCAGTTTTTCAGGATTTTTCTCGCTTTCAATCTCACGGAACATAGGGCGGACATCATTATAATCCACCTTAAATTTCAGCACTTTTTCATCACGAATCGCATCGGTAATCACATAAGAATGCAATTCACGCCCAAAAACCGATGCCGTTGTTTCCGCCCCCAAGGCATTTTCAGGGAAAATCGGCGTACCAGTAAAACCAAATTGGCAATATTTTTTAAATTTCTTTTTCAGATTTTTTTGTGCTTCGCCGAATTGCGAGCGATGGCATTCGTCAAAAATAAACACCACAGGCTGCTGATAAATCGCCAAGTTCTCTTCCGATTTCATCAGGTTATTTAATTTCTGAATGGTGGTGACAATAATTTTATTGTCTTCTTTGGCAATATTTCGTTTTAAACCTGCGGTGCTTTCCGAACCATTCACACTATCGGGCGAAAACCGCTGATATTCTTTCATCGTTTGATAGTCTAAATCTTTTCTATCCACCACAAAAAAGACTTTATCAATAAAATCCAATTCGGTGGCAAGGCGTGCCGCTTTAAAACTGGTCAGCGTTTTGCCCGACCCTGTGGTATGCCAAATATAACCGCCGCTTTCGCTATTGCTCCAATTTTTAGTTAAATGCGTGCTTTTAATTTTCCATAAAATCCGCTCCGTTGCCGCAATTTGATAAGGTCGCATAATTAACAGCGTATTGCTCACATCAAAAACCGAATAATGCAACAGCACATTAAGCAGCGTATTTTTCTGGAAAAAAGTGGCAGTAAAATCTTTTAAATCTTTAATCAGCGTATTATCCGATTTCGCCCAGTTCATCGTAAAATCAAAACTGTTTTTATCCCGTTTGGTGGTATTGGCAAAATAGCGGGTATCCGTGCCGTTAGAAATCACAAAAATCTGCAAAAATTTAAACAGCGAATTGTCTTTATTAAAACTCTCTTTACTGTAACGATGAATTTGATTAAAGGCTTCCCGAATTGCTACGCCACGCTTTTTCAATTCAATCTGCACCAACGGCAAGCCATTGATTAAAATCGTCACATCATAGCGGTTTAAATAATTGCCCTGTTGCTCAAATTGGTTGATCACTTGCAAAAAATTGCGAGAAATTGACCGCTTGTCCAGCAAATAAATATTCTGAATCCGCCCATTATCAAACACAAAATCATAAATATGATCGTGATGGATTTTTCGGGTTTTATCCAATAAATTTTCCGATGCTTTATCTAAATACTCGTCTAAAAACCGCTGCCATTCCGAATCCAAAAACTGCACATTATTCAATTTTTCAATCTGCACACGCAAATTCGCCAACAACGCCTGCTGACTATTCAAATCAGGGCAGTATTCATACCCCTGAGCCTGCAAATCCGCAATCAACTCACGCTCTAAATCCGCTTCGGTTTGATAATTCGTGCCTTGTTCAATTTTCTCGTATTTGTCTAACACGATGAAATTATTGGTTTCAGTGATGGGGGTGGTTTCGATCATTTTTCTATCTCATTTTCATTAATTAAGTTTTTCTTAAAATGATAGGTTTCATCTAAAACTTGTAATAAGTTGATTAGAATATTCTTTTCTTCATTTTTTAGAATTGTAGTATCTTCATTGGAATGCTTAGAATGATTATAAAAATTAATAATCCTACTTAACCTTGCTTCTGTTGGGTTACTACCATCAGGATCCTTAGGTAATAATTCTCCCCAACGCTCATAACCTAAAAAGGTAGATGTTTTCTCTAAAATATTTCTTAATAAATTAAAATGATATTTTTGCAAGGTATCCGTTTCAATTGCTTTCTCAATCTCTGATTTTAAATATAAATGGTAAGAAAATGGCGAATCGTGTTTTTGTTCTTTTAATTCATATTCTCCATTTTCTAATTTTTCTAACACAAATTTTTTTGCTCCATTTAGCTGATTATGTAGCACATTATAAAAGAGTGGATTATGCGTAGTAATAATAAACTTAACATTATCGGATTCACTTTTCTTAATTAAATCTGATATATCTAGTGCTAATGTAATTAAATGATTTTCATCTAACGAACTAACAGGATCATCAATAATAATATATTCTAATTCATTAAAATCGTTTGTTGATCTATCTTCTATCTCTGGAATATTAAGTTCAGAAATAACAACTTCAAGTAAAGTGTAAAAAATACTCCATACGAAATTTCGCTCTTCACCTTTAGAAATTTTAATATACATTTCAGGGTTATCATCTCCTCGTTGAAAAGAAAAATAAACCTCAGAAAAATCTTGTGAAAAGTTTGGAGTTAATTTTTCATCTGTATAACGCTGAAAATTTGCAATAATATTTTGATCTTGACCTTGTTCTTCTAAAACCCATTTAGTAAAAGAATTTGGTTGGATTTTAAGTTTAGGTTCTCTATCACCATTTAAATCATTATCCCAATAAAATAAATCCTCTGTAAATGCATTGTAGTATAAGATTTTATTCCTTGCTAACTCAGTAGCTTCAGGAGTTTTAGGAACAATAAGTTCTTTAAAATATCGAGAAAGCCTTGTTTTCCCTGTTCCATTAAAAGCATAAATCAACTGAACTTTTTTCTGGCTATTTTTAAGTTCTTGGGCAATTTCTTCTAACTCTTTACTCATACTTTATCCTTATAATTTAGGAAAATTTAATAACTGCCCACGATAGTATTCATATTGTTTGCGTCTTAATGCAATTTCTTTTGGTAATCCTTCGCTGATGGAATGGGTTAAACGGTCAAATTTATCCAAAATTTCTACAATGCGGCGTTGTTCGGCAAGTGGGGGGATTGGGATCTTTATTTTTGCCATATCCGTTGCTGACACATCAATCACTTTTGTTCCTTTTGCTAATTTTCTTTTTTCATCAAAAAAATATTTAGTTTGAGTTACATATGCAAAATATTTCCCTAAAATATCACTACTAGGTTTAAATATTGTAGCGTGTCCACCTGTAACAGCTTGCTCATTTCCTAAATAAACAACAGCTTTTCCAACATCTTCTAGATTTTCACTTGTATTAGTAATTACAACATCACCTTTATTGACCTTTTTTAATTTACTTGCTAATTCAGTTGAAACAAAAGAAATTGTTTTATCAGTTGAAGTACCATAATAAGTATAAATTTGCCCATAATGAATAGCAGGCACACCAGTTTCAGTAAAATCTTTTTTCTGCAAGCCATTACCACGAATAAGCTCGCCAACTTCCCCCAACGCCTTAAACACCACCGAACGACTGCGGTGCAAGGCTTTGGTGATGGCGTTATACCCCCCCATATCTAAATCTTGCGGGAATGTCAATAGGGTTTCTCGGTAATATTGATATTGTTTCTTACGCAATGCCAATTCAGCTTCCAGCGTAGCTTCCAGCGTAGCTTCCAGCTCCGTGAATTTGTCAAGTGTTTTTACAATTTTTTCTTGGATTGGGAGTGGGGGGATTGGGATTAGTTTATTCGCATAATTACTGATCCATTGTCTTTTATGATCATTGTTTTCTTCCATTGGAATATGGTTGATCCAATAAAAAATATATTTCAATAAAGCTACACTTTCATCTTTTGATGTAATCATTTTCATTGCTGACGATTTAGCTTTGAAATCAAAATCAACCCAACGATTAGCTGTTGTAAAATCGTCAAAAATAATAACCGCACTTTTAGAAGCCTGATAAATGCCATCTATTTCATCTGTATAACCTAAAATAAAAGTTTTTCCCGCAGTCAAAACAGGCGTATCAAATTCATCGCTATAATTTGTAGATTTAACTAGATATTTTGTTGGTTGCTCATAATCCGCAACCTCCCCCAACGGTTTCCATTCCACCGTTGCCCCATTTAATAATTTCTCTATAATCTGATTATTCATTTGCAAAATTTCTCTGATTTTTGACCGCTTGTTAGGGGCGAATGTGATTCGCCCATTACCCTACGCTTTTATCCGTTTAATTTCTTGTTGCCACGCTTCCAGCTCTCGTAAATCCTCTTGCTCTGCCTTGATTTTTTTCTGCTCTTGGCGTGCCTGATGAAACCGATCATATTCCGCTTTGGCAAACTGCTCCATTTGCTGATGTGTTCTGCCGCCTAAATTGGCTAACACATTAAAACCGTTAAATGCTAACAAATTATCGACATTATTCCGCCAAAAAGATAAAGTTAAATCTTTCTGATTTTTGACACGCAATTCGGCACTTTCCAAAAAGATCATCACCAAACGGTTTAAAGAATCCAATTCATCGGCGGTTAAATAATTTTTGGCGACAATCACATCGCCTTTTCGCACCACCGAACCTTTCCAAGCCGTCAATCCCATATTAGGCAATTCGGCGTTGGCTCGTTGGCAAATCAATTCGGCAGCGGTTTGCTGCGTAACAGCATAAATCAATTTATTCTGCGCTTCGGCAAAAAACATTTGGGTAGCTTTGTCTGTTTTATCGTAATCACTGGAAAGAGCAAAGAGATCACGCACTTTTTGATAAAAACGCATTTCACTGGCTCGGATTTCCCGAATTTGTTCCAGCAATTCATCAAAATGATCCAAGCGTCCCTGAGGATTTTTCAACCGCTCTTTATCCAGCAAAAAGCCTTTTTCCAAATAAGCCCGAAGCTGCGTATTCGCCCAACGGCGAAACTGCACCCCACGCGGACTACGCACCCGAAACCCGACAGCCAAAATCATCTCCAAAGCATAATGCTTAACTTGATATTGCTTGCCGTCTGTGGCAGTTATAAAGAAATCCTTTATAACTGAAATTTCATCTAACTCATTGTCTTGTAATATGTTTTTAATATGCAAGCCTATATTTTGCACAGAGGTGTCAAAAAGTTCCGCCAGCTGGTTTTGGGTCAGCCACGCTTCGTTATCCGCCACCAATAACGCCACATTGCTTTTACCGTCGTCGGTGTTATAGATGATTAAATCGTTTTGAGTATCCATTTGCAAAATTTCTCTGGTTTTTGACCGCTTGCTGGGAAAATATAATTTCCATCAACCCAATATTCGTTAATAAAATTTAACCGTTTGTCAAGTCTTGATAATTTAAATTATTGACCTTCGGCTCCATTTCGGTATAATGCATTCTCAATAACTCCCCCAGCTTTGCCAACCTAAGTGGTTGGAACAACAAGGTTGGGGGCTTTATTTTCAGACTTTCTGCCACAATTTCCAATGTTTTAAATCGGTAACGATACCCATTTGTTGCAAATGGACCGCATTATTTTCAACCTTTGGAAACTCATCCAATACATTCAGAAATCGTGTTCCCCACATTGAATTAGGGCAAATAACATCTAACATTCGTTTCATTAAGCAAAAATAAACAAAAGGTTGAGCCACATTGAGTGTTTTCCATTGTGGATCAGGTAAACCTTTTAAATTTGCTTTGAAAATAATTGGTTTATTCCATAATCGACTGTGGTGTGCAGAAACATTTCTAATAAAGTTAAATGCATGTAAATGTGTTTGTAAATGCTTTCCATCTTTTAAATGATACATTTTAGCAATGCGGTCTTTATCTTTTGATAGCATTCCCTTATAAAGCATTGACATTGTACCGAAATCCCATACTTCGCAAGCAGCCCAAATTGGCAAATCACCATAATGTTCTAAATGATGTTTAACAAAACTACTCTCTGACTCACGCTTAATTAGGTTTTGATATTTGTCTAGCCATTTTGAGTGATCAAAGTGCGGTTCAAAATACTGCGATTTTTGATAAACCAAAGGCTCATATTTACCTAATTCATAGGCAATACTAACTCTTAATGCAATTTCAATACGCTCTAATGCGTCCAATGCTAATTGTCTGAGTTTTTTATCAAACATATACAAGGCTTTCACATCTTCAAAACGACTAGAAGGAATAAATTGATCAAGACGCATTTTAGGATTATTCGGATCTATTTGTCGGAAAGAATACAAATATCCGCTTAGCCGATAATAACCAATGCTTTTTAGGTAGCCAAGTGCGTGCTTTTCATTATCAATCACTAAGCCCCTTTCTTGCAAAATAGCGAGCTGTTCTTGAAAACTTTTCCAGTTCTTTTGTTGTTTCATTTTATTCCGTTTTGCAAAATGATGTTAAAATCTAGCCACTTGCCCATTTCAATTCAGTTATTGCAGATTTTGCAACAACTGGATCTCTTATAAGTTCTCAATCTCCGCCACGATCAGATCAATTTCCTTCCGCAAGCGGTCAATTTTTTCCACCGTTTTGCTAATTTCATCGTTGAGTTCGGTGATATTGATCACTTCTCGGGTGTCTTTTTGCTCCACATAAGAACTCACGGCAAGATTGTAGTCATTTTCGGCAATGGCGTGGTTATCCACCATTTTAACCAAATGATCGACATCGGTTTTGTCGGCGAACAGTTTCAGGATTTCAGTGATATGCTCATCGGTCAGCACATTGTTGTTGGTCTCTTTTTTGAAAATGCCGCTGGCATCAATAAACTGGGTTTTGTTTTCCGTTTTGTGTTTGGAAAGTACCAAAATGCAAGTGGCAATACTGGTGCCGAAAAACAGGTTCGGTGCAAGAGCGATCACGGTTTCCACAAAGTTGTTATCCACCAGATACTTACGGATTTTTTGCTCTGCTCCGCCACGGTAGAAAATCCCTGGGAAGATGACAATCGCCGCTCTGCCTTTGGATGAAAGGTAGCTCAATGCGTGCAGAATAAAGGCAAAATCCGCCTTAGATTTCGGGGCAAGTACACCTGCTGGGGCAAAGCGGTCATCATTGATAAGTGTTGGATCTTCATCGCCAATCCATTTCACCGAATAAGGCGGATTGGACACAATCGCATCAAAAGGTTTGGCTTCGCCGAATTGCGGTTTGAGCAGCGTGTCGCCCAAGCTAATATCAAATTTGTCATAGTTGATATTGTGCAAAAACATATTCATTCGGGCAAGGTTGTAGGTGGTATGGTTGATTTCCTGCCCGAAAAAGCCTTCTTCAATAATATGATCGTCAAACTGTTTTTTGGCTTGCAGCAATAATGAACCCGAACCACACGCTGGATCGTAAATTTTATTGACCGCACTTTGCCCGAATAATGCCAGTTGGGCGATCAGCTTAGACACATTTTGCGGGGTGAAAAATTCGCCGCCTGATTTGCCTGCATTAGACGCATAGTTGGAAATTAAAAACTCATAGGCATCGCCGAACAAATCAATTTGGTTATCGGCAAAATCGCCAAAATTGAGTGATTCCACCCCTTTCAGCACCGCCGCCAAGCGTTTGTTTTTATCTTCCACCGTGTTGCCCAAGCGGTTGCTTTTGGTATCAAAATCGGCAAACAGCCCTTTGATATCGTGTTCGGACGCATAGCCCACCGCCGATGCTTCAATATCATCAAAAATATCATTCAGCTCAATATTGAGATTTTTATTGTTCAACGCATTAGCCGCTACATTTTTAAACAGCTGACTAGGGTAAATAAAATAGCCTTTGCTTTTTACCGCATCTTCTTTAATGCCAGCCGCATCAATTTCCGCATCAGACATTGCGGCATAATCAATGCTCTCATCGCCATTTTCAATATAATCCGCAAAATGTTCGCTGATAAAACGGTAAAATAGTGTGCCAAGCACATATTGCTTGAAATCCCAGCCGTCCACCGCCCCACGCACTTCGTTTGCAATTTGCCAAATTTGGCGGTGAAGTTCGGCTCGTTGTTGAATGCCTGTCATAAAAATCCTTTCTTAACCATTAATATTAGGTAATAATTATATATTAAATTTTATTAATTGTTCTATGTAATAGCATTCAAAGAAAGTAATAACATTCAAAAATTTTTCACAAATAACTAAAACGATTAACCTAATTAATAAATTTTGTGATATGTTTAAAATCTTTTTAAACCATAAAGGAACAATTAATATGCAAACACTTTTAAAATTAACTCATTTTGTGAGTAAAACTTTTGCTCTTTGGGCAATTGTTTTTGGATTACTCGCATTTATTTATCCACCAACATTCGCTATTTTCGCCCCTTATATTCCTTATTTATTGGGCTTAGTCATGTTTGGTATGGGAATTACCTTAACTTTCCAAGATTTTGGAGAGGTTTTTAAACACCCTAAATCTGTTTTAGTAGGTGTAGTGGGTCAATTTATCATTATGCCGTCTATTGCTTTCTGTTTAGCAAAATTATTTAATCTACCCGCTGATTTAGCTGTTGGAGTCATTTTGGTGGGTGCCTGCCCTGGTGGAACATCATCCAATGTTATGACATATTTAGCTAAAGGCAATACAGCTCTATCTGTTGCCTGTACTACAGTATCTACGTTACTTGCACCATTTTTGACTCCAATAATTTTTTATGCATTGGCGAGTCAATGGTTAGACATTGATGCACAAGCTATGTTTATTTCTGTATTAAAAATGGTACTTTTCCCTATTTTCTTGGGACTCGTGGTACGAGCTTTATTTAAGAAACAAATGCTACAACTCAGTGAAACCATGCCATTGATTTCTGTAGTTTCTATCGTCTTAATTCTTGCCGCAGTAGTTGCTATAAGTAAAGATAAAATTCTTGCTTCAGGTTTGATGATTTTTGGTGTTGTTGTTTTACACAATGGGCTAGGTTATTTAATTGGATTTATAGCTGCACGCTTACTAAAACTGAATATCTCAGATAGTAAAGCGGTTTCTATTGAAGTAGGTATGCAAAATTCAGGTTTGGGGGCAGCCCTTGCAACCAATGTATTAGTTAATCCAGCGGCAGCGGTGCCTAGTGCAGTATTTAGTTTCTGGCATAATGTATCAGGTCCTATTTTAGCCAATATTTTTTCTAATCTTAAAAATAATGATGAATCATCTCAATAATGTGATCCACATTAAATTATGCTAAAAATTACTAAAAAGTGCGGTCGAAATAATCGCACTTTTTTGTTAGAATCTTTATTCATTTTTATAATCCAATATTTCTTCTTATCGCTCATAAGAAACAATTAGATAAAACAAACTATGGCAAATAATTATTCAGCAGAAGATATTACCGTTCTTAAAGATCTTGAACCAGTTCAACTTCGCCCTGGTATGTACACTGATACCACTCGCCCAAATCATTTAGGTCAGGAAGTTATTGATAACAGTGTCGATGAAGCATTAGCAGGTTTTGCAAGCAAAATTGAAGTGATTTTACATAAAGATCAATCTTTAGAAGTTATTGATAATGGTCGAGGTATGCCTGTAGATATTCACCCAACGGAGAAAGTTTCAGGGATTGAATTAATTCTGTCTAAACTTCATGCAGGTGGTAAATTCTCTAATAAAAATTATGAATTCTCAGGGGGGTTACATGGCGTAGGGATCTCTGTGGTAAATGCCCTTTCAGAATTAGTGGAAGTGATTGTTCGCCGTGATGGGCAAGTGTATAAAATTGTTTTTGCAAACGGTCAGAAAATTGAAGAATTAAATGTGATTGGCACCTGTGGTCGTCGTAATACAGGAACCGCAGTTCACTTCAAACCCAATCCAAAATATTTTGATAGCGATAAATTCTCAGTAAGTCGCTTACGCCATTTATTACGAGCAAAAGCGGTTCTATGTTCTGGTTTAGAGATCAAATTTGTAGATAAAGTCAATGACACAGAGGAAAGCTGGTGTTACCAAGATGGTTTGGCTGATTATCTGACAGAAGCAGTAAAAGAATATGCAACACTGCCAGAAACCCCATTTATTGGCGAATTTAAGGCGGATAACGAAGCTGTTAGTTGGGCATTATTCTGGTTGCCAGAAGGTGGTGAACTGATTGGTGAGAGCTATGTTAACTTGATTCCAACTATTCAAGGTGGTACCCATGTAAATGGTTTACGTCAAGGCTTATTAGATGCAATGCGTGAATTCTGTGAATTCCGTAATCTGTTGCCTCGAGGCGTAAAATTAGTGGCTGATGACATTTGGGATCGATGTGCTTATGTGCTTTCATTAAAAATGCACGATCCTCAATTTGCCGGTCAAACTAAAGAACGCCTTTCCTCTCGTCAAAGTGCGGTATTTATTGGAGGAGTTGTTAAAGATGCATTCAGCTTATGGCTCAACCAAAATGTTGAGATGGGTCAACAACTAGCTGATTTAGCAATTAATTCCGCCCAACGTCGTTTGCGAGCATCAAAAAAAGTGGTTCGTAAAAAACTTGTGAGTGGTCCTGCACTTCCTGGTAAATTAGCTGACTGTTCACAACAGGATTTGGATAAAACTGAATTATTCCTCGTAGAAGGTGACTCTGCGGGCGGTTCAGCTAAACAAGCTCGTGATCGTGAATATCAAGCGATATTACCCTTACGTGGAAAAATCTTAAATACTTGGGAAGTCTCCTCTGACCAAGTTCTTGGTTCGGAAGAAGTCCATAATATCGCAGTGGCATTAGGGATCGATCCTGATAGTGATGATTTATCACAATTGCGTTATGGTAAAGTTTGTATTCTTGCGGATGCGGACTCGGATGGTTTGCATATTGCTACCCTACTCTGTGCCTTATTCTTACGCCATTTTCCAAAGCTCGTACAAAATGGTCACGTTTATGTGGCAATGCCTCCACTTTATCGTATCGACTTGGGCAAAGAAGTTTATTATGCTCTTGATGAAAGTGAAAAAGAAGGCATTTTAGATCGTCTAAAATCTAAACGAGGCAAACCTAATGTACAACGTTTTAAAGGTTTGGGTGAAATGAATCCATCACAATTACGTGAAACAACTATGGAACCCAATACTCGTCGATTAGTTCAACTGACTTATGAACAAGATGAAAGCAATATGACTGAAACCCTCGAATTAATGGATATGTTATTGGCTAAAAAGCGCGCCGAAGATCGTAAAAACTGGTTACAAGCAAAAGGTGACCAAGTGGATCTCCAAGTTTAAGTTGAAGGAAAAATGATGAAAAAAACATTTTTAGCACTTTTATTAAGTAGTACATTAGTATTTTCAAATACTCTTTTGGCAGAGGAAAATTCTAATAAAATTTCGGCAAAAACAACCGAACTTTCAGCTGAATTACCTATTGTCAACGCTGAATTGACTTTTGCCCCAAATGTCCCTAAACCTATTACACGTAAAACACCAGCTCGTGTGGTGGTTAACTTAACAGCATTAGAAAAAGTAGATGAAATTGCTACTGGTGTTAAAACTAAATTCTGGACCTTCAATGGCGGCGTTCCTGGCCCATTTATTCGGGTGCGTGAAGGTGACCAAGTAGAAGTTCACCTATCAAACTCGGCTAATGCTCGCATGCCGCATGCCTTAGATTTTCATTCTTCTGCCGCACCAGAAGGTGGAGCTCAAGCGAGCTTAACTAACCCAGGTGAAACTACTACCTTTGCTTTTAAAGCCTTAACTCCAGGTCTTTATTTATATCATTGTGGAGCAGATCCTGTGGCATTACATATTGGTAAAGGAATGTATGGTTTAATGCTAGTTGAACCTAAAGATGGTTTAAGCCCTGTAGATAAAGAATTCTATATTATGCAAAGTGAACTCTATCTCTCAGAAGGGAAAAATAAACAAGATATTTATATCTTTGATATGAATAAAGCTGAATATGAATTACCTGATTATGTGGTCTTCAATGGTAAAGTAAATTCGATGATGGGTGACAATGCACTAAAAACCAAAACTGGTGAAAAGATCCGTTTATATTTAGGAAATGCTGGACCCAATAAAATTTCTTCATTCCATGTAATTGGTAAAAACTTTGATACTGTTTATGTGGAAGGTGGCTCGCTACAAAATCATCATGTACAAACCGCCTTAATTCCTTCTGGCAGTGCATTAATGGCGGAATTAAAAATTGATGTTCCAGGGCAATACCCTTTTATTGATCATTCAATTTTTAGAGCCTTGAAAGGCGCAAAAGGCATGTTTATGGTTGAAGGCCCAGAAAATCCTGAAGTTTTCCAAGGCAAAATCAAAACAGAAAAATATACTGAAACCAATAAAGATGCCGATGTAGATACGGGTTATAGTCATTAAAATTTTTAGAAAAATTACCGCACTTTTGTGCATAAAAGATAAACATTATGTCTGAAATTAATTATGAAGGTATTGAACAAATGCCTCTCCGCACTTTTACTGAAAGTGCCTACTTAAATTACTCAATGTATGTCATCATGGACCGTGCATTACCTTTTATCGGTGATGGATTAAAACCTGTTCAACGACGTATTGTCTATGCGATGTCTGAACTTGGTTTAAATGCTGCGGCTAAATATAAAAAATCAGCTCGTACGGTGGGGGATGTATTAGGTAAATTCCATCCTCATGGAGACACTGCCTGTTACGAAGCGATGGTATTAATGGCTCAACCTTTCTCTTATCGCTATCCATTAGTAGATGGACAAGGGAACTGGGGAGCCCCTGATGATCCAAAATCCTTCGCGGCAATGCGTTATACAGAATCTCGTTTATCTAAATTCTCTGAATTATTATTAGGAGAATTAGGTCAAGGTACTGTAGATTATCAACCAAACTTTGACGGCACGATTGCTGAACCTCAATACTTACCTGCTCGCTTACCACATATTTTATTAAATGGTACAACAGGTATTGCTGTAGGCATGGCGACAGATATTCCACCACATAACATTAATGAAATTGCTAATGCAGCAGTAATGTTATTAGATAATCCCAAAGCTACTTTAGATGATATTCTTACAGTAGTTCAAGGCCCAGACTTCCCAACTGAAGCAGAAATTATTTCACCAAAAGATGAAATTCGTAAGATCTACGAAAATGGTCGTGGATCCATAAAAATGCGTGCGGTTTGGAAAAAAGAAGAAGGTGAAATTATCATCACTGCTCTACCTCATCAATCTTCTCCATCAAAAGTCATTGCGCAAATAGCAGAACAAATGACAGCGAAAAAACTCCCTATGGTAGAAGATATTCGTGATGAAGCAGATCATGAAAATCCTGTTCGGATCGTATTAGTGCCTCGTTCTAATCGTGTAGATACTGATTCACTAATGGCTCATTTATTTGCCACTACAGATTTAGAAAAAAATTACCGCGTTAATATGAACATGCTAGGTTTAGATCGTAAACCTGCGGTTAAAAATTTACTAGAAATTCTAACTGAATGGCTTACATTCCGTCGTACGACAGTCACTCGTCGTTTACAATATCGTTTAGATAAGGTACTTTCCCGCTTACATATTTTAGAAGGGTTGATGATAGCTTATCTAAATATTGATGAAGTCATTCATATTATTCGTAATGAAGATGAACCCAAACCTGTCTTAATGACACGTTTTAACTTAAGTGACGAACAAGCGGAAGCTATTCTAAATTTACGTTTACGTCACTTAGCTAAATTAGAAGAGCATGAACTACAAGCTGAAAAAACTCAATTGGAGGAAGAGCGCCATTATTTGGAACAAATCCTTGGTTCTGAACGTCGTTTAAATAGCTTAATTAAGAAAGAAATGCAGCAAGATGCAAAAATCTATGAAAGTCCTCGTCGTTCCCCAATAGTGGAACGTACTCAAGCAAAAGCAATCTCTGAAAGTGATATGATTCCTGCGGAACCTGTGACCGTCATTCTTTCTGAAATGGGTTGGGTGCGTTGTGCAAAAGGTCATGATATTGATGCAACCTCTTTAAGCTATAAAGCAGGTGATAAATATCTTGCTCATGCTTATGGTAAATCTAGCCAGCCTGTGGTTTTTATTGATAGTACTGGTCGTAGTTATGCACTAGATCCACTTTCATTACCATCTGCTCGTTCACAAGGTGAGCCATTAACAGGCAAGCTCACCCTACCAGCAGGGGCAAATATTGAACAACTTCTAATTGAAAATGACAGCCAAGCGCTATTGATGGCATCTGATGCTGGTTATGGTTTTATTTGTAAATTTGAAGATTTAGTGGCGCGTAATAAAGCGGGTAAAGCAGTAATTAGTTTGCCTGAAAATGCGAAAGTTTTACCTCCGAAAACAATTCAAGATGAGAACGCATTATTAGTCGCATTAACTGCTGCAGGACGTATGTTAATCTTCCCTGTTAAAGATTTACCTTCATTATCTAAAGGTAAAGGAAATAAAATTATTACTATTCCAGCGGCGGCAGCGAAAGAACGTAGTGATTTCTTAGTTAAAATTCTATTAATCTCTGAAAATGCAAGTTTAATCTTTCACTCTGGTAAACGTAAAATCACTTTAAAACCTGAAGAGCTACAAAAGTTTCGAGCTGAACGAGGTCGTAAAGGTACACAGCTTCCTCGAGGTTTACACAGTGGTGTCGATATTGAGGTTATTGAACCTGAGACTACAATATAAATATCAATAAACCCTGTCCCTAATATCGGCAGGGTTTATTCGTATAATTGATTATTTTATCATTGTTCTAATTGATTCCATTCCTTTTAGAAATTCCCAGAATTGTTCTGCATAACTATTTAATCGGGTATTCATACGATATACATAACCTTTTATAGGAATACTCATCTCTTTATCATTCAAAATCATTAATTTCCCATCTTTTAGCTCATTAATAATTGAATATTCGGGTAGCCAAGCAATACCTTGCCCATTTAATACCATATTTTTCAGTAGCTCTGACATCGACGAAATAAATTTTGTCTGTAAATTTAATTGAGGATATTGCACTAACTTACGATTGACTAATCGTCCCATATAAGAATCTAATGTGTAATTAAGTAAAGGTAAATGCGCATCATCTAAGCTAAATAATGGATTACCAAAGGCATCCTTTAATGTTACAGGATAAATTTTTGACTCCAAAATTTCAGTGTATAAAAAAGGTTCTTGCAATAATTTTTCATCATAAAAGGAAAAAATAAAATCACATTTTCCATCAAGTAAGGTAATGATCGTTTCATCCACATCAATAGATTCAACTAAATAAATAAACTTATCACTTTGTAATGAAAGTTTTTGAATTAATTTAGGCATAATAGATAAAGATAAAGAATGTGCCGCAGCAAATTTTATATTAGGAGAATTACTTCGGTGCCCTAATAATTCATCCAAATTTAGTTGTAACTGTCGCAAAATATTACGAGCTTGAGAATGAAATAACTTGCCTTCTTCTGTAAGCTGTAAAGGAGTAACCAACCGATTAAATAATTTCACCCCTAATGATTCTTCTAATGCTAATATTCTTCGACTAAATGCTGATTGAGATAAATTTCTCGCTTCTGCAGCTTGTGAAAAATTACGATAGGCTTCTAAAGTAAGAAAATCATCTAACCATTTTGTTTCAATATTATTCATTTTCACCTCTACTCAATGCATATTTTGCAACATAAAGTTGTTTTTTGCATAATAACTCTTTATAAGTAATTATACAATTACTTGATTTTATATAGGAAATTATAATTTATTCGAATTTAAATCGTTTTTTTGCATAACATAAAGAAATTTTGCATTTCTTTTTTGCATAACTATTCGCTATAAAAGGCACAACATATGGCAATATTATCAAACAAAGGAGTGCTAACGATGGCCAAAAAAATCATTGGTATTTTAGGTGGAATGGGGCCTGCTGCAACAATGGATATGTTCCAAAAATTTATTCAGCTTACCCCTGCAACTTGTGATCAAGAACATATACCTCTTTTAATTTCTTCTATTCCTGATATTCCTGATAGAACCACATGTATTTTACATAATGGTGCAAATCCAGGCCCTATACTCATAGAACAAGCAAAACGTTTAGAAAGTGCGGGGGCAAATTGTATTATTATTGCCTGTAACACTGCACATAATTGGTTTGATGAAATTCATAAACAAGTTAATGTTGAAATGATCAGCATGATCGAAAGTACTGCTGATGCAGCTGTTTCAACAGGTAAAAAGCGAATTGGTATTCTTGCCACAGATGCTACTTTAGAAACTGGGTTATATAAGAAAAAAATTGAAGAGTTTAACTTGGATTATATTGCTCCAGATCCTGATAGCCAAACACAAGTCATGCATAGTATTTATCTTTATAAAGCAGGAAAAATTGCTGAATCAACTGAAATTATGATGAAACAAAAAGATGCCTTAATAAAGAAAGGGGCTGAAATTATTATTCTAGGCTGTACGGAAGTTCCAATGATTTTAATGACCGATATCAATATTTCGCCAGAATTATATGTAGATTCTACGTTATGCCTAGTGAAATCAGCTATAAACTGGTATAGAATGTGACGCTTTTCTAAACAAAATAATAAAAAGGAGTTATCTATGATTTGGGTAGAAATATTTGTGGTACTTGGTGCCATTTTTATGGGATTGAGATCAGGGGGAATTGGTATAGGTCTATGGGGTGGTTTAGGACTCGCTATTCTCACATTAGGTCTTGGTCTTCCTGTAGGAAGCATCCCTGTTGATGTTATTCTCATTATTATGACGGTTGTTCTTTCTGCTGCAACGTTACAGGCTTGTGGTGGTATGGATTTAATTGTTCAATATGCAGCAAAATTAATGCGGAAAAATCCAAAATACATTACCTTCATTGCCCCAGCAATTACATGGTTGATGACAATCATGGCAGGAACTGGATTCATCGTTTTCTCTACATTACCTGTTATTGCTGAAATTTCTCGAGAAAGTGGCGTTCGTCCATCTAAACCATTAGCAGCGTCTGTCGTTTCATCACAAATGGCTGTTGCTGGCTCACCACTTAGTGCTGCAATGGCAGCCATGGTTAGTGTCATGGAAAATAATGGCGTAACGTTCTTTCAAGTCATGGCTGTATGTATTCCAGTTTCATTTGTTGCCTCTATGGTGGCTGCATTCATTTCGTCTTTACAAGGTTGTGAATTAAAAGACGATAAAATTTATTTAGAACGCTTACAAGCGGGGCTTGTCACAAAATCTGAAACTAAAAAAGATACTGTCTTTGGAAGTGGCTCAAAATTATCTGTAATTATATTCTTACTAGCAACTATTTTGATCGTTTTAATTGCCGCTGTACCAGGATTAAAACCTGTATATGAAAATGGTAAATCATTAAGTTCTCGAGATCTTATTATTATCGTCATGTTAGCATCAGCGTGCTTAATGTTATTATTTGGAAAAATTAAACCTGATGCAATCACAACAAGTTCTATTTTCCGTTCAGGTATGACATCCGTTGCGGTTATTATTGGTATTGTAACTTTAGGAACAACATTTGTTGACTACCATTTACCTGAAATCAAGGCGGCAGCTGGTGATGTATTGACGGCTTACCCATTATTACTCGCACCAGTTCTTTTCTTAACTTGCGCATTGTTGTATTCTCAAGGTTCAACTGCACCATTAATTATTCCTTTAGCTGTTGCTTTAGGCGTTCCAAATTGGACAGTATTAGCTTCATTTATTGCAGTAACTGGTATTTTTATTCTTCCTACTTATCCTACAAGTTTGGCAGCTATGGAAATCGATACCACAGGATCAACCCGAGCAGGTAAATATCTCGTTGATCATCCATTCTTCTTACCAGCCTTAATTGGGGTTGCAGCTGGAGTGGGATTTGGTTTTGTTATTGCACCAATGATTGTTGCATAAAATTTATATTCATGAGATAAAAAGGCCGAACTATCAGTTCGGCTTTTATCTATTACAACAGTTAATTTTCTAATGCAGATAAACGTTCCTGAGCGTATCTTGCTATCTTATCATTCGCTTTTAATGTCGTTTGATACCAATAAATTGCTTGTTTTTTATTTTTTACCGTACCTTCCCCTTTTTCGTACATCATACCTAATTTAAACTGTGCTTCACTCACCCCTTTCATTGCTGCACGTTCAAACCATAAGAAAGAAGCATGCAAATCCTTTTGCATATAATAAGCATTTCCTAAAGCTAACATAGCACTAGGATAATTTACTTTACCTGCTTGTTCTAAAATCTTAATAGCATGCTTAATATCTTTTTTTACTCCTGCGCCATCAAGATACATTAACCCAATATAAGTAATTGCTTTAGCACTACCCTGTGCGCCTGCCTCGTTAAACCACCAATAGGCTTGATAAAGATCTTTTTCTACATAACGACCAGAAAAATACATGATGCCTAAGTTAACTTGAGCAATCGCATTACCTTTCTGAGCTAATGGTAACAATAATTCATATACCTGCTTCCAATCGCCTTTATCCGCAGCTATTTGTGCCTGATCTTGAATCTGCTCATCTGTCAACCTTTCTGAAAGGTGATTGATTACATTAGAAGGCTTAACTAAATTGCTTGAAACTTCCTCTACCGCTAATAACTGAGTAGAAATACTGGCAAATAATAATGCAATACATAACTTATACTTTAATTTCATATCAACTCTACAGGGTTGCACATAGCAACATAATGAAGAAAAACAATGACACCGCCATTTCAATTAGTCCCACTTGTTTTATTGATAATTTTTTATGTGGTAACCAAATAGCACGAATAAATGGAACAATAAATGCGAGTGCTAAAAGATATTGTTGCATACAAGCAAACATCACAATACAAGCGAGATGAAAAATAATGGAAATTCTTAAATAAACTGGATTTTTACGTTCCCTCATCATGGACTTTACATAAAATGTTGTACCAATAAAAAAGAGACTTGGATAAGTTGCTATCCAGTAAATTTTTTCATTCCAATCTGAATTGGCAAAATAATAACTACACATACCCGCAATTGCAAAAATAAGAATTCCATTAAAATCATTTAATAAAGAGCGTTCATCTTTTCGCTTCACATAATAAATACTAATAGGAGATAGTAAAATAATTGCTATTGCAAAGTACAAAATACGCCAATTATGCAACACCGCAGGAATAGCAAAAATAATGACCGCACTAAAATAAATGACCGTCCATTTTTTATATAGTTCCAAATTACGTCCTTTAAAAAGATTCAAAAATGGATAAGTCATTAAATAAAGTGAAAACCATGCTAATAATAAAAATCCATGTTGCCAAATCGGTGTTGACAATAACATACCATAGATAAATGGCATTAAAGCCATCACTATTGCGCCGTGTTGATTGGAAATGAGTAATTTCATATAAATCCGTTTATAATTAAATAAATCTAAATGGGTTGGTATAATACTCTAACCTAAAGATGAAAAAAAGGAAAAGAAAATGAGTTCTATTCAATATTTACATGTGAGCAAACGCTACAGCGAAGTGATAACCCATAATGGTGTAGCTTACTTCTCAGGACAAGTGCCTGAACAAGCTATTCATGATAATGCTTATGAACAAACTAAAGAAGTTTTACGACAAATTGATCAGCTACTGGCTGAAATTCATTCACATAAAAGCCGTATTTTAAACGCCCAAATATTTCTTGCAGATATGGCTGACTATGCACAAATGAATCAAGCTTGGGATGAATGGGTTGATAGTCATCCTCCTTGCAGAGCAACCGTACAAGCTAAACTTGCGGATACCAATTGGAAAGTAGAAATTGTCATTACCGCAGCGATATAAAGTGCGGTCAATTTTAAAAAAATTTAGGATTTTAGAGTAACTTTATCTAAAATCCTTTAATTTTCTAACTCTACATCAAGCACAATAGGATTATGATCGGAACTCGTCGTTTCAAAACTGGTACTTTGTAAAACTTTTACGCCTCTAACAAAAACATGATCTAATGGATTGCCCATAAAACGTAAACGTACATCTTTTTCATAATCAACTTCTTGTAAGCCATGTTGATAGGATAATTTATTGAGTAAATCTAAACGCCCTTGATTCCACGTATTAAAATCACCCGCTAAAATGATAGGGCCTTTATGCTTAGAAACTAATTGCATAATATTTTCAAGTTGGGCTCGGTAATTAGTGGGCTGAAGTTCAAAGTTAACTAAATGCAAATTAACCAACAACAATGATTCTCCATTAATTAATGGAAATAGCATCGCACTTCCTACTTTAGGAATAATAATCCAAGGTTCTTTTTCTGATTTTGCACAAACGATATTAGGCATTTTTTTAGACAAGATATTGACGCCAGATTCATTATTTAAATAAGAGAAGGCACTTACATAAAGCGAAATTGGAAATTTATCATAAAGTATTTGTGCGAGATTTTGTTTTGTTGAAACTTCTTGTAAGAAAAAAAAATCAGCAACATCCGCATAATTTTGAATGACGTTTTTCCAGCCTGCATCCTCGCCTTTATGCACATTCCAAACTAATAACTTAAATTTTTTCTGCGTTAACGGTAATTTATCATCATTAACTGATATACATTGATCATGATAAGTGGAAAATGCTGTGTGCTGAGCAGTTGAAAAAGTCATTTTCGGTGCATCAAAAATTTTTATGCTATAAAAACAATACCCACCGATAAATAGTAAAAGCGCACCAATAACCAATAAAATAGAAGAGAATTTACGCATAACTTAACCTGTTTATTATACTGGACGAATACTATCCATATCTAACTTAGCATCAAAGATATCTTGTAACAGCTTAATTTTCTTATCTTTTAATAAATTTTGTTTAGCTTGCTCGCTTAGCTCATGATAAATCTGACGACGATAATCTAAAGGTGTTAATAGACTTTCATCATCACAAAAATCAATAGTCAAAGAAATTGGGCAAGCATAAAATGTGGTTAATGTTTGCTGTAAAATCTCAACCGATTTTTCAGTAATCAAATGTTTCTGTGCAGAACGTAAACCTAATTTAATTGTATTATCGGTTTTTTCTAGCAATACTGAATTTAATGCAATTTGCTTAACCAGTTTAATACTATCAAGGTTTAGTTGACTAATGGTTTTACCCCACTCATCACGAGTTTCAGCCATAGCAATTACTTTTGCTATCACTTCTGGGGTTTTCTCTTGTAAAATGGCTTGCTTGATATCAGAGGGTCTAATACCCGTATTATCTTGTGCCAATTCAGGATTCGACCATTCCCAACGATAAGTTTCCGCTAAATTTGTTTCCTCATCTTCACTGGGTTCCACAGGCTCTTCTAATTCTGGTTTATCTTCTGTTTTAGGATTAGAAAGGCTCACTAAACGATCTAATAGATCTGTTTGTTTTTTTAATTTATGAGATACCACTGGAAGTGCGGTAACATTTTGAGAAATTTCTTCAGAATTTGAACTTAAAGTGGTTACAGCTACGCTAGTGTTTTTTTTTTCGTTATTCTCAGAAGCCTGAGAACGTAACTTTTGAAGTTGAGCTAAGGCATTCATGGCAGCGGAACCTGTTGCTTGAGCAGGTGCTGTTTGAGGTTCTACTGGTGATTGTGAAGCGGTTTGATATTGAGCCTTGATAGATTGAGAGACGACAGGCATATCAACTAATTTTTCTGATTTTCTAACCGCACTTTGTTCAAACTGGTTAGCAATTTCAACTGGCTGAGATTTAATTAATTTAGGGTGAAATGCTAAAGCACGTAATAAGGTCATTTCTACCCCAACTCGAGGATTAGGGGCAAATGCTAATTCTTTACGTCCATTCACTACAATTTGATAAAAAAACTGCACATCTTCAGGGGAAATATGTTTGGCTAAGAAAGCAATTTGTGATTCCTCATTATTATTAGCTAACAACAATTGTTGCATAGCAATTTGATGTAATACATCACTAACTTCAATCAATAATTGCTCCCAATCCCCACCCTTATCAGCAACGGATTGAATCACTTTCATTAAGTTTTCGCCATTACCTTGTTGTAAGGCATAAACCACTTCAATCGGTTGATTGTCATCTAATAAGCCAAGCATGGTACGCACAATATCCAATGTAATGTTACCATTTGACATAGCAATAGCTTGGTCAGTTAAACTGAGTGCATCACGAATACTTCCCTGTGCAGCTTTTGCGAGCTTATCAAGTGCGGTGGTTTCATAAGGAATTTGTTCTTGTTCAAGAATGTATTCTAAATGCAGAGCAATTTGTTGTTGCTCTAAAGCTTTCAAATGGAACTGCATGCAACGAGACAAAATCGTCACTGGTAATTTTTGTGGATCGGTTGTTGCAAGTAAGAATTTCACATATTCAGGCGGTTCTTCTAATGTCTTCAATAAAGCATTAAAAGAATGACGAGAAAGCATATGAACTTCATCAATCAAATAAACCTTATAGCGACCTTGAACAGGCTTATACTGTACATTATCCAATAATTCTCGAGTATCTTCTACCTTGGTACGAGATGCAGCATCAATTTCGATCAGATCAATAAAATTGCCTTCTTCAATGGCTTTGCAATGTTCACAAACACCACAGGGTTCCGCTGTTACACCATTGACACAGTTAAGTCCTTTCGCAAATAAACGGGCAATAGAGGTTTTTCCTACGCCACGAGTGCCAGAAAAGAGATAAGCATGATGTAAGCGATTTTCTTTTAATCCATTAGAAAGTGCAGTCAAAATATGCTCTTGACCGACAACTTCGGAAAAGGTTTTTGGCCGCCATTTTCTTGCTAGAACTTGATAACTCATTGCTTATCTCTTATTAACTATAATTTAGTGACCTTCAAAATCCACTAACGTATAAGGTTCAACGCCTAACTTACGTAAACGCTCTCCACCGCCTAACTCTGGAAGACTAATAACAAATGCAGCATGTTTTACTGTACCGCCTAAGCGTTCAATCAGTTTAATCGTTGCTTCAACGGTTCCGCCTGTTGCTAATAAATCATCAATAATTAGGACATTGTCTCCTTCAGAAACGGCATCTTCATGCATTTCTAGAGTATCTTGACCATATTCTAATTGGTACGTTTGTGAAATTGTTTTACGAGGTAATTTACCAGGTTTACGCACTAAAATAAAAGGTAAATTTAATCCTAAAGCCACTGGAGCACCAAAAATAAAACCTCTAGATTCCGTTCCTGCCACTTTAGTAATACCTTTATTTTTAAAATGTTCTACCAATAATTGAACTACAGTGGAAAATGCTTCTGGAGTTTCAACTAAGCTTGTAATATCACGGAAAATAATCCCCTCTTTCGGATGATTAGGAATGGATTTAATAGAAGACTTAATAAGTTGTAATTTTTCGTTCATTGTATTGCCTAAAGTGCGGTCTAAAATCTGACCTTTTTTATTAAAAATCAAGGGGGTGAATTTAAAGTAAATTAATTTAGATTGCAAGTCATCTAGATCAATTAATCGTAAATATCTTGACCATCTTTACGAGTTTTAAGTAAACGTAAGACCCAAACATACTGTTCTGGGGTTGGTGTAACAAAACTTTCAATTTCCTTGTTCATTGCACGTGCAGACTGAACAGGATCTTCACTTAATTCCATCGCGGGATGAATTTCCATTTCATAAAGCCCAGTATCTGCGTTATAGCGTGGAAACATGGGAATAACTACCGCTTTAGCTAATTTTGCCATTTTATTCAATCCTGGCAAAGTAGCTTTATAAGTCGCAAAAAAATCCACAAATTCACTGGCTTCTGCACCATAATCCTCATCAGGCAGATAATATCCCATATCGCCTTTGCGAATCATATTTAAAAAAGGTTTAATGCCATTCTGGCGAGCATGCATTTTACCACCAAAACGCTGACGAGTAATTGTCCATAACCAATCTACTAATGGATTACGATGAGGATTATACATGGATGTCATCGGCAGACCATGAGTATGTAAAATAATTCCTGAAGCATCAATTGCCCAGCCATGAGGCACCATCAGAATAATATTATATCCCTGTGCCTTAGCTTGTTTAATATGTTCAATTCCCCAAAATATACTACGACTTTGTAAATGTGCTTTAGAACGAATAGCAATCTCGCCAATCCCTAACATCACTTGAGTGACCGTAACAAACATCTTATCAATCACTTTTTCACGCTGTTCTTCCGTCCATTGAGGGAAACAATATTGCAAATTTACACGTGCTTTATGACGAGGTTTTTTAGCCTTACGCCCAATGAAAACACCAAGTTTTGCAGCCATTTTATCTCTTAATCGAAAAGGAATATACGCAAGGATCAACAAGGCAAATATTCCAAGCCAAATTCCCCAATATTTTGGCATTAAGTAAGACCAAGAAAATGCAGGTTCATACCCCACTCTTGCTGTTAATCGTTTATTTTGTTCTGACATACAACACTCTTAACTAAACCAACCTTGATCATAAGCCATTTTAGCCGTCATGATAAATGACATAATAACAACCATAGGTCTAATAATTTGTTTTCCTTTTGAAAGCACAACTTTCGCGCCTAAATTAGCTCCGATGAATTGTCCAACCATCATAATTAAGCCTACAGACCACAATATTTGTCCACCTAATAGAAAAAAGAGGAAAGATCCTATATTCGAGGCAAAATTCATAACCTTAGCATGTGCGGTTGCTTTAGCAATATTAAAGCCTAGTAGCATAATTGCTGCCACACTAAATAACGAACCTGCACCAGGTCCAAAAAAGCCATCATAAAAACCGATAGGAAAAGAAGCAAAAAATGCAAATAATAGGTAAGAAACTCGTTGTTCACGATCTTCATTGCCTAATTTGGGCATTAAAAGAAAATATATGCCTATGGCAAAAACAAGAAAAGGAATCAATTTTTTAATCATACTACTATCAATTTGTTGTACTGCAATAGCACCAAAAACTGATCCCATAAAGCTCATTAACACTATTAACCAAATATTTTTTAAATTGACGGTCTTATGGAATAGAAAATACAAACTCGCAGATAGGGAACCACCACAACCTTGTAGTTTATTAGTCCCTAATGCTAAGGTTGGTGGCATACCTGTCATTAATAAGGCTGGAATCGTAATTAATCCACCTCCACCAGCAATGGCATCAATAAATCCAGCTAGCATTGCAACAATAAATAAAATACTTAACATTTCAACGGTAATATCCACGCTGATTCCTTTTAACAATGAATTAATCTACCCATTCACTACGATTTGGTGAATTTAATACTTGCTGACATAAGAAAGGCTCTGGCGGCAGAACTTTCTTTTTCGGTGTAGTAGTTGATGGCTGTTTCGGTTCAAACCATGAATATAGTTCAGCACCACAACCATCGCCTAAAGGAACAGGATCTTGATTTTCACAATAACTCGCTCCCTGAGGGCACAGAATACGCACATGGAAATGGGAATCATGCCCGTACCAAGGACGAATCTTTCTTAACCATCTGCGATCACCATGCTCAGTCTGGCAAAGTTTAACTTTAATTGCTGGGTTCACAAAAATACGCGCAACATTATTATCCTGAGCAGCTAACTTGATTAAATTAAAATGGTTAACATTCCAGATATGCTCATCTACTCGCTGAGTGGCTGGATTAACCACAAGTAATCCTTTACCATCTGAATTTTGAGCATCATTATCAGATAAACTCCCCATTCGTAACCAAATATCCGCATCTAAGCCCATTTGATGACTCGCATGCCCCGTTAGAAACCGCCCCCCACCAGGCATAGCAATATCGCCAATTAACATGGTTGGTAAACCTGCTTGTTTTACTTTTTTACCTAATCGTTCTAAATAGCTAATCATATCAGGGTGTCCATAGAAACGATTTTTATTCATTCGAATCACTTGGAAACCTTCACCTTTTGCTGGCATTGGTACTGCACCTAAAATGCAACCATTACTGTAAGAACCTATAGGTTGGGGCTTACCATCATTAGTTGGAATCGGACGTTTGATATTTTGCCAATCTTGTGGCGTCGCCTGTATTGAGCTCACTAAGCCAATTAGTGCGGTCAAAAAACAGAAAATTTTTATATATCTATTCATGATTTATTGGCATCTATAAATATGCGGAAAATAACCGCACTTTTTGCTAGTTTGTTTATTTTAAGCCACATTGTCCTTTATGTCTAAGAAGGTGGTCTAATAATACAATCGCCACCATAGCTTCCGCAATAGCTACAGCTCGAATGCCGACACAAGGATCATGACGACCTTTAGTGATCAGCTCGACTGGCTCATTATTTAAATTCACAGTTCTACCAGGGATAGTAATACTTGAGGTGGGTTTTAACGCGATTGTGGCAATAATCGGTTGACCGTTACTAATTCCACCAAGAATACCGCCTGCATGATTTGATAAAAATCCTCCAGGAATCATTTCATCACGATGCTCTGTGCCTTTTTGCTCAACCACATCAAAACCATCACCGATTTCTACAGCTTTTACCGCATTAATGCCCATTAATGCATAGGCAAGTTCAGCATCTAAACGATCGAATACAGGTTCACCTAAGCCTACAGGCACATTTTCTGCCACCACCGTTAGCTTAGCACCAATAGAATTGCCTTCTTTTTTAAGCTCACGAATTAAATTTTCGAATTTTTCTACCGCACTTTGATCAGGGCAAAAAAATGGATTGTTATTTACTTGTTCCCAATCAATCTTAGTGAGATCCTGTTTTTCAATTTTAATCGGACCTATTTGTGATAAAAAGCCACGGACTTCAATAGCAAAATTGTCACGTAAATATTTTTTTGCAATTGCCCCAGCAGCCACGCGCATAGCGGTTTCACGAGCTGATGAACGACCACCACCACGATAATCTCTAAGACCATATTTCTGCTGATAAGTATAATCCGCATGTCCAGGGCGGAATTTATTCATAATATCCTTATAATCGTTGGAACGTTGATCAGCATTTTTGATGATCATTCCAATGCTAGTACCCGTAGTTTTGCCTTCAAAAACACCTGATAAAATTTGAATTTCATCAGCCTCACGGCGAGCTGTAGTATAATGCGACGTTCCAGGTTTACGGCGATCTAACTCGAGTTGAATATCTGCCTCTGAAATTGCTAATCCTGGTGGCACACCATCAACAATGCAACCTAATGCTACGCCATGAGATTCACCAAATGTTGTGACTCTAAATAATTGACCAATACTATTTCCTGCCATGTTGTGTTCCTTTTTTTATAAGATTATAGATTTTTTAAGGGAAATTTTTCAGATCCAACTTTCACTTCTTCATTGGTCTCTTGATTTTTAATAAACACATCTAATTGGTTAAATGCGATTTCAATATTATGTTCTGCAAATAATTCATGAATACGTCTATTTAAGGCATCAAGGGTTCTCGTACGATCAATCAAATCGCCCACATAAACACGTAATTCATGATCTAGCGTACTTGCACCAAAAGTTAAAAAATATGCCATAGGTTGTAACGCTTTAGGCTCTTTCAATACCTTGTCGTTTTCTTCAGCTGCTTGTAATAATAAATTACGAACTAATTCAAGATCTGATCCATAAGCCACACCGACTGAAATCACCACTCTTGTCACAGAAGTGGTCAATGCCCAGTTAACAATACGCTCAGTCACAAAAGCTTTATTAGGAACAATAATTTCTTTCTTATCATAATCAATTAAAGTTGTGGCACGAATCTTAATTCTTGATACGGTTCCTGTAAATTCGCCAATAGTAATCTGATCGCCAATACGTACTGGACGTTCAAATAAAATAATAATCCCTGATACAAAATTAGCAAAAATCTCTTGCATACCAAAGCCTAACCCCACAGAAAGTGCGGCAAATAACCATTGTAATTTCGACCAAGACATTCCTAAAGTGCCGAAGGCTAGGCTTGCACCTAATGCAATAATAATATAGGTCAATAATGTGGTGATGGTATATGGAGTACCTTGCGATAATTCCAAATTGGAAAAAACAAAAACTTCAAGTAACCCGCCAATATTGCGAATTAAGACATAAGTTGCAAAAAGGACTAAAACTGCAATCAGTAAATTAAATAATGTCACGGATTCCATAACCGTACCAGTTTCAGTAACTACCGATTGTTTCCATAACGTTACACCATCAAGATAATAGGCTACAGTGACGAGATCCGACCAAACCCAATACATCAAGCCAAATAATACAAACCATAATAAGAAATCCGTAATTTTGGAAATTTGGTGTTTAACTTCACTGACTGCTAAGGTTTCCTCTTTAACTTCTAGTGCGACTTCTCCACCATCAGACTCCGCATTTTCATTTGCTTCAGCACGTAATCTTGCTTGTTCTCGTTTTTCTTGTAAACGTTTTGCTGCCAAACGACGAGCAGTCACAGCAAATCCACGTCTGACAATGTTGCGGAAAATAACCCAACTCATAGCAGCAAAATAGGTTGCTACTAAATGTTCAATAATCACTAATCCCGTATAGTAATAACCACAAGCAATCAGCACAATTAAAATAATCGGTGCTAATAACAAAATCGCTCGGACGGCATAAAGAGAATAAACCGCAGCGCTTTTCTTTTCTTCTTTTGTTTCTTTTTGGTAATCGGAAATCGCTTTTCTAAATGCTGGTGCAACAATAAAGATGGTGACCACTAACATAATAATTGTCATCACCTGACCAATGACATCGTAAGTTACCCCCATATCCAAATTGGTGAAAATAGAGGTATTCAACATTAATGCAATGACCCATACTGAACGTTTTAGAATATTACGGAAGGTTTCATTACTTTGTTTCGGCATTCCAAAATGACTATAGGCAATTCCATTTGGACGCAACATCGCTAACAAAAAGGCAAAATATAACCAATAAAAGGACATCTTCAATCCCCAAGGCCATGCTGGGGCAGGATCTTGAAAACAAATATAGGTAACAAAGATAAATACAGCCAAAAACATAAATGTACTTGGCAGACATAAAATTAATGTCCAAAAAATTGCCAACGGTGTATTCCAATGATTATCAGTACCAATGGATTTAATTTTATTATTAATATGATTTAATCGTTGCTTAATTGCATTTTTCTTTCTAAGAATAAGCATAGTTAAGACGACTAATAATAAAATCCAAGACATGGCTGGGGCAAGATTGTCTTTCCAATTGGAAAAATCAAAAATTTTGCCAATTTCTCTCAATTGAAATTTAATTAGTAGCGGTGCTTCTGAAAACCATTTTAAATCAATATTATTATTGCTTTTCACCCAAAAGCTTTGCTGTTTTAATTTTTCCTGTAAAGTATCACTAATAGTTTGTACTTGTTGTTGATTTAATTCCAAATTAATTGATACATTTAACTGGCTATTTAACTGTTTTAACAGATCAGTGAGCGATTTCTCACGGCTCAACAAAATCTCTTGTAATTGTTTTTTCTCACTGTTAGTGAATGTGACCTTCTCTGATTTTTCAAGATTTGCAATATAGGTTTCCGTATTTCCTGAATTGTTTTTAAACTCCGTCACATCAAAAATTCTTACACGAAGATCAGCAATTTGTTTTGACAACCCTTTAATCATTGAGTCTTGTGGTAAAGCTTGTTTTTGCTTATTGATAATACGTGAAAGTACCAATGTCCCTTGTAAAGCACTGATCTGTTCTTCAATATTATGTTGAGTTTGCTGTAAGTTATCTAAAATGCCTTTAATACGTAAATTATCTTGCGATAATTCATTATATTTACTGGTTTGTTCTAAAAGCTCTTTAGTTACAATCGTATTAAGTTCTAATTCATGTACTATGACAGGATTCGTATCTGTAGTGACATTTTTTTGTTGAGACTCCGCCGCTTTCTCTGCTTGCTGTTGAGATTGCTGTAAATTTTTCTCGTTGATAGCATCCTGTAATGCTGTTAATTCAAGCTGGAGTTGCTGCTGAGCTAAATTCTTTTCGTTGACTTGGCTAGTATATAATGCAGTAAGCGCCTCATTTCCTGATAGCAAAACTTGATTATATGCATTTTTCGCTTCGGCTAATGCTTGTTCAGTGATTAATTTAGTACGTAAGGTGTTATCAAGATTTGCATCAGACAATTTTTCATTAATCGTTTGAATATTTTTTAAATTTTCTGCCAATGCTGCTTGAGTACGTTCTGGTGCAGTCTTTTGACTAGATAAATTTGCATTTAGTGAAGTCAATTGCGTTTGCAAGCTTTGCAACTCATTTAATGTATCGACACTTTTAGCTTGTAATACTGATGTACTTAATTTTGAAAATTCAGCTTTTAACTGCTCAGAAGTTTTCTCTTGTGCAGTTAATTTTTCAATATTACTTTTACTTTCAGCTAAAGATTTTGCTGAATTATCAATATCTTTACGTAACTGATCGGTATCTGCTTTTTGCTTAGTAAGCTGAGTTAACAAATTTTGCGTATCTTGCAAATTTTGCAGAGTACTCTTAACCGTTTCAGTCTGCTCTTCTTTTTGTAAGGTATCTATTTGTGATTGTAATGACTTTTCAGTGGGAAGCTCAAGGGCAAAAGCATTGCTTACAAAAGCAAGCAATAAGCCAATACTAAACAAAAAGGAACGAGAATGTTTTAACATGGATTTTAATTTCCTAATAACTTAACTAATTCAGCTTTAAGCAAACTACGTGAAATTTTGATATTACCTTGTCGCTGATATTTTTCTACATCTAAAGGGAAATAGATTATAGGTTGTTTAAATTTTTCTATTCTATCTGATAACCAAATTTTTAAATTTTCTACCGCACTTTTAAATTCATAAGCGGGATGAAATTGAACCATCGCTACAGGTCGTTGCCCAAATTCAGGATCGTCTTTGGGTAAAATAAACACTTGAGCAACGGAAACATGACGTTGAATACATTTTTCAATATCTTCAGGTTGAATATTCTCACCGCCAGAAATAAACATATTATCTAAACGCCCTAAAATAACTAGTTCATCATCAAGCCATTGTGCTTTATCTCGGGTCTGAAACCACCCTTGAGGATTAGTCAATGATTGAATATAATTTTCTATCCAATAACCACTGGCAAGCCCTGCCCCCTTCAACCATACTTCTTGATCTACCAATTGATATTCACGCCCTTTCAACGCTTGACCAACACCAACCTTTCCATCACTTTTTTTAGCAAATACCGTAGATGCCATCTCGGTCATACCATAACCAGAATAACACTGAATACCAAATGACTTAACTTGAGAAGTTAAGTCAACTGGAATTTGTGAGCCCCCTAATAAAATATGTTTAGTATGATATTTATCAATTTGGGATGCTGAAAGATAAGTTAACAAACGCTGTAACTGTGTTGGTACTAAAGAAACATGTGTTGCATGTAATACTGAAGCATAAAAATCGCTTCCTGCTAAATGTAATTCAGCACCAACATTCAACCAACGCCAAATGACACCCTGACCAGAAACATGATACAAAGGTAAGGACAATAACCAACTATCTTGGCGACCAAAATGCATTAATTCACATACACCTTCTGCATTTGCCAAATGAGCATCAATATTATGCACTACTGCCTTAGGTAAACCTGTTGAACCTGATGTTAACGTGAGAGTATATCCCTCGTTTAAGTCAAAACTGCGGTCAGTTTCAGAAAAATTTTGGGTTGATTCAAGTCTGTCTAATTGGGAGCTAAAAAAAAGGCAATAAGTTATTTTATTAACTTTACATAATTGGCTAATTTTTTCCGCTGTAAAAGCAGGATTAAGCATTAATACACGTAATCCTAATTGCAAACCTGCTAAATAATAACATACTATATCTAGGCTATTTTTGCCACACAATGCAATGCCTTGCCCAGATTGTAAGGAATGCTCTCGCAATATTTGTAAAGCACTTTGAATACGGTTATTAAGCTGTTGCCAAGTAAAAACTTCGCCCTGCGAAAAATCTCGCAAGGCGATTTTATGTTTAAACTGTTCTAATTCAGCATATTGCTGCCAAAGAAAACTCATACTAATTTGCAGTAAAAAATGGTCTCACTTGATCGAT
Organism: Mannheimia massilioguelmaensis; assembly: GCF_000940515.1. Taxonomy (NCBI): domain Bacteria; kingdom Pseudomonadati; phylum Pseudomonadota; class Gammaproteobacteria; order Pasteurellales; family Pasteurellaceae; genus Mannheimia; species Mannheimia massilioguelmaensis. The sequence goes on along the minus strand of NZ_CDQL01000008.1, from coordinate 13,490 downwards.
CAATTGTTCGGGCAAATGCATAAACTGCATTGCACGTTCCAACATCAACATTTTACGTCCACTATTAGTATTGGTGATTACCCAATATGGCGTATCAGGAATTTGACGAGGTTTAGTATGGTTACCCGCAGCTAACAAAGTTGCTTCATCACGAGCAAAATAAGTCCGTGTACGACCTTGCGAAGTTTCTTGCTCTGTAGCCTGAGCAAAACTCTCTGGGTTAGTACGGTAAAGAACAGACAAAATAGCTAAGAAACGTACAACAGCCTTTGACTCTTCTTGAAAACTTTTTGAATCTAACAAATTTTGAACTTTAGTCACAACCTGTTGAATAGATTGTTCTGATTGTTTTTTCGTTGTCACTTTCACAGGTGCTTCAACAGTCACCTTAGAATCATCTAGCTCATGGGCTTTTTTGGTCAATAACGCTTTTTCTGCCACTATTGTATCTTTCGGTTGAGCAAAATCAAGAGCGGTAGAACTTACGCTAGATGAGGATAAATTTAACAGCCGACGTAAAATATCAGAGGCACTTTCACCAATTGATTGTGTCTGACTCGCAATATATTGATAAAGTTCTTCATCTACTTCAATAATTTTCATATTATCTTCTCTCAACAAATGACTTGATCCAAGACGGAATTTTTATCATTATAACCATTTATTTACAAATTCTCTATGCAAAAATTATCAAACTATGCAATTACTTAATCATAACTTTCATCAACTAAAACAACCTGCTAATTCACAAACTATAGTCTTTATTCATGGTCTATTTGGCGATATGAATAATCTTGGTGTAATTGCACGTGCTTTTAGTGAGAATTACAATATTTTGCGCATTGATTTACGTAACCATGGACATAGTTTTCATGCACCAGAAATGAGCTATGATGTAATGGCTAAAGATGTCATTTTTCTCCTTGAATATTTGCAAATTACACATTGTATTTTAGTAGGGCATTCCATGGGCGGAAAAACAGCTATGAAAGTTGCAGATTTACGCCCAGTTCTTATTGATAAACTGATTTGCATTGATATTGGACCGATCGTCTATGGGCAAGGTTGGCATGAAAACGTATTTGCTGGATTAAATGCTGTAAAACAAGCTGAATCTCAATCTCGTCAACAAGCCAAACCGATTTTAGAACAACATATTGAGGATCAGAATATCATTCAATTTATGTTGAAATCTTTTGATGCTAGCGCAACTGAAAAATTTCGCTTTAATTTGACCGCACTTTATCAAAATTATTCCTATATTATGGGCTGGAATCCTGTCTATTTTGATAAGCCTACACTCTTTATCAAAGGTGGTAATTCTAACTACTTATTACCAGAATACACTCAACAAATTCTACAGCAATTTCCTCATGCGACCTCATTTACTATTGCTGGTTGCGGGCATTGGATACATGCAGAAAAACCCCACTTAGTAATAAGCACAATAGAACGATTTTTAGCATTAAATTAATCGGTAAATCCTATTTAATTTGTATGGATTTTATGATATAGTTCGACATATTTTCATAAAGAAGAAAATCATTCTCAAAGTGAGAATGATTTGTTCTTTGATAATTTCAGTGATTTGAAATATGGCAAAACAAGACTCAGATTGCATAACTTTAGATCTGTTCGCTAACATTCCGAAAGTTGGACGCCCTAAAACAAATCCACTGAGTCGCGAACAACAAATCAGAATTAACAAACGTAATCAACTTAAACGTGATAAATCTAGTGGTTTAAAACGAGTAGAATTGAAATTACATACTGATTTAGTTCAGCAATTAGAAGATTTAGCATCTCAACTTCGCCTTAGCAGAGCGGAAGTGATTGAAAAAATTTTACAAAATTATTTTAGTATTGAAAAAAATAGGTAAGAAAAAGAATGGCTATTGTTGGTTTATTTTATGGCAGCGATACAGGCAATACAGAAAATATTGCTAAAATGATCCAAAAACAATTAGGTAATGAATTAGTTGATATCCGTGATATTGCAAAAACAACAAAAGAAGATATAGAAGCATATGATTTTCTAATGCTTGGCATTCCTACTTGGTATTATGGAGAAGCTCAAGCAGATTGGGACGATTTCTTTCCTACTTTAGAACAAATTGATTTTACAGATAAATTAGTAGCTATTTTTGGTTGTGGAGACCAAGAAGATTATGCTGATTATTTCTGTGATGCAATGGGTACAGTGCGTGATATTGTTGAACAACGTGGAGCAATTGTAGTAGGTAATTGGTCAACAGAAGGCTATACATTTGAATCTTCACGTGCATTAATTAATGATAATACATTTGTTGGTTTATGTATTGATGAAGATCGCCAACCAGAATTAACCAATGAACGCGTAACTACTTGGGTTAAACAAGTTTACGATGAAATGTGTTTAGCAGAATTAGCTTAACCATATGGGGAGAATAAAATGTCTGAAGAAAATATACAACTATTAAAAAAGGCTGGTTTAAAAATTACAGAGCCTCGTCTCACTATTTTAGCCTTAATGCAAGAACATAAAATGCAACACTTCTCTGCTGAAGATGTATATAAAATTCTTTTAGAAAAAGGCGAAGAAATTGGTTTAGCAACGGTATACCGTGTATTGAACCAATTTGACGAAGCTCACATTTTAACTCGCCATAATTTTGAAGGTAACAAATCAGTATTTGAGCTGGCTCCAACAGAACACCATGATCATATTATTTGTGTAGACTGTGGTAAAGTTTTTGAATTCAATGATGAAGTCATCGAACAGCGTCAACAAGAAATCAGTAAAGAACATGGTATTAAATTACAAAATCATAGCTTATATCTTTATGGCAAATGTTCAGATATTGAGAAATGTGGTAAATGACTAAATCTGAAAATTAAAGCCCGATTTATTCGGGCTTTTTTTACAAAATTATTTTAGAGAAATGATGCTTTTTGTGCTATAATTTGCCTAATTTTTCATAAGAAAATTAGGATATGTAAATGACTGAATTAGTCCAAGATATAACCCCTGTTAGTATTGAAGAAGAACTAAAATCTTCCTATCTCGATTATGCAATGTCTGTTATTGTCGGACGTGCATTACCCGATGTGCGTGATGGTTTAAAACCCGTTCACCGCCGTGTTTTATTCTCTATGAATCAAAGTGGCAACACTTACAATAAAGCTTATGTAAAATCCGCTCGTGTGGTAGGTGATGTTATCGGTAAATACCACCCTCATGGAGATAGTGCGGTATATGATACTATAGTGCGTATGGCTCAGCCATTTTCACTTCGTTATATGTTGGTCGATGGTCAAGGTAACTTTGGTTCAATTGATGGCGATGCCCCTGCTGCAATGCGTTATACTGAAGTACGCATGCAAAAAATCACACAAGAATTACTTACTGACTTAGATAAAGAAACCGTTGATTTCTCGCCTAACTATGATGGCAAAGAAATGATCCCTGACGTATTACCAACAAAGATCCCCGCTTTATTAGTAAATGGTTCTTCTGGTATTGCTGTTGGTATGGCAACCAATATTCCACCACATAATTTAGGTGAAGTCATGGATGGTTGCTTAGCTTACATGGATAACGAAAATATTAGTATTGACGAATTAATGCAGTTTATTCCGGGCCCAGACTTCCCTACTGCGGCATTAATTAATGGTCGTAAAGGTATCGAAGAAGCTTATAAAACGGGTCGTGGTAAAGTTTATGTACGTGCAAAAGCAAGTGTAGAAACTAACGATAAAGGTCGTGAACAAATCATCATCACTGAAATTCCATACCAAGTCAATAAAGCCAAATTAGTAGAAAAAATTGGCGAATTAGTTCGAGATAAAAAAATTGAAGGTATCAGTGGTATCTTAGATCTTTCAAGTAAAGAAGGTATCCGCTTAGAAATAGATATTAAACGTGATGCCGTAGGTGAAGTCGTTTTAAATAACCTTTATGCATTAACGCAAATGCAAATCACCTTTGGTATTAACATGGTAGCATTAGACCATGGGCAACCAAAACTTTTCAATTTAAAACAAATTATTGAAGCTTTCGTAAAACACCGTCGTGAAGTGGTTACTCGACGTACTGTATATGAACTACGTAAAGCGCGTGAACGTGCTCATATTTTAGAAGGCTTAGCTATTGCTCTCGCCAATATTGATCCTGTTATTGAACTTATTCGTGCTTCGAAAACTGCGGATGAAGCTCGTGAAGCATTACTTGCTCGTTCTTGGAATTTAGGTAATGTTGCCCCAATGTTGGAAGCTGCTGGCGTAGACTCATCTCGCCCAGATGGCTTAGCCGCTGAATTAGGTGTACATAATGGGCAATATTTCTTATCTGATACTCAAGCTCGTGCTATTTTAGAATTGCGTTTACATCGTTTAACAGGTTTAGAACATGAAAAAATTGTGGAAGAATACCACGAAATTCTTGTTCAAATTGGTGAGTTGATTCATATTTTAACGAGTGCGATTCGCTTAAATGAAGTGATTCGAGAAGAATTAGAACTTGTCAAAGACACTTATAATGATGCACGTTGTACTGAAATTACTGCGGCATCAGGTGATATTAACCTTGAGGACTTAATTGCTCAAGAAGATGTTGTTGTAACACTTTCTCATGAAGGTTATGTGAAATATCAACCACTTGCTGACTATGAAGCTCAACGTCGTGGTGGTAAAGGTAAATCTGCAACGAAGATGAAAGAAGAAGACTTCATCGAACGTTTATTGGTTGCTAATACGCATGACACAATTCTCTGTTTCTCAAGCCGTGGGCGTTTATACTGGCTAAAAGTATATCAATTACCAGAAGCAAGTCGTGGCTCACGTGGACGTCCAATCGTCAATATTCTTCCTTTAGAAGATAATGAACGTATCACTGCAATTCTTCCAATTGCAGGTTATGATGAAGATAAATTTGTGGTTATGGCAACTGCTGGCGGCATAGTGAAGAAAACTGCCCTAACTGAATTCAGCCGTCCTCGTGCAAATGGTATTATCGCCGTGAATTTACGTGATGAAGATGAATTAATTGGCGTAGACATCACTGATGGTTCAAATGAAATTATGTTGTTCTCATCACAAGGCCGTGTAGTACGTTTTGCAGAAACTGCAGTTCGTGCAATGGGCCGTACGGCAACGGGTGTTCGTGGTATTAAACTTGCCTTAACTAATGATTTATCTGATGATGAAAGTGCGGTAGAAATTGAAGAAATTTCTGATGATAATGCAGAAGAATCTTTAGATCTAAATGTTGATAAAGTAGTTTCATTAGTCGTGCCAAAAAATGAAGGTGCAATATTAACTGCGACACAAAATGGTTACGGTAAACGTACTCAACTGGCTGAATATCCAACGAAATCACGTAATACTAAAGGTGTAATCTCAATTAAAGTCAGTGAGCGTAATGGTAAAGTTGTGGCGGCAACACAAGTTGAAGAGACGGATCAAATTATGCTGATTACTGATGCAGGTACTTTAGTTCGTACTCGTGTAAGTGAAGTAAGTATCGTCGGTCGTAATACTCAAGGTGTGCGTTTGATCCGTACCGCAGAAGAAGAACATGTGGTAAGCTTAGAACGTGTTGCTGAAGCAGAGGAAGATTTTGATACTGTTGACATTGATGTCTCAGAATAAGATCCTAAATCTAATAAATATTATCACTCAAAAGGCTAGTATAAACTAGCCTTTTTCTATCATAAAAGTGCGGAACAAATTTTTAAAATTTTGACCGCACTTTTAGCGCAATTTATCTGCCAGTAAAAACTGTAGTACTGAATCCATTCTTAAATGAGGAATAATATCACCATTTTCTAGGCGCTGTGGTTCAAAATGATCAAATTCAAAACGTTGCGTTTCCCAAAAATCAGCACTTGGTAATTTACTTGGAACTGAACCAGGATAGATTGTAATCTTTTGTTTATCTTTAGAACGAACACCTTGCACAGCTTTTATGCTCTTACCATTTTGATTCACAATAACTTGTTGAGTCGCACGAATTGCAGCAATCGCTGTATATTCTGTTTCAATACCTTCAAATTCTGCATGACGCCCACCATCTTGTACTAGTTGACGCATTAAACTGACTAAATTAGGCAATTGATCAGTGGTAATATGATCAGCTTTCGTAGCAATAAACATTAGTTTGTCTATCCGTGGTGAGAATAACCGATTAAGCAAAGTACGTTTACCATAGTGAAAATTCTTAAAGAGTTGTTGTAGCCCTTCTTGCATATCTGTAAAGGCTTGATGACCATGATTAATTGGCGTTAAACAGTCTGCTAAAATGACCTGCCGATCAAAATTGGCAAAGTAATTTTCATAGAAACCTTTTACTATTTTATTGCGATAATAGTCGTAACGTTGAGTTAATATACTAAAGTAACTATTTGATTTACAAATATTTTTTAGATGATGCCATTGTTGCTCAGATAAATGTGATAAAGGAAAAAATTGTAATGCTGGAGCCCCTTCTAATTCACCAGGAAGTACAAAGCGACCAGGCTGAATAAAATGCAAACCTTGTGCTTTGCAAGCTTGTAAGTAGTCGGTGTAATCTTTCGCAATTTGAGCCAACATATCTTCATTAGCAATTGCCGTTAAATCCAATTCTTTGACTTTATTCAACCAAACTTGTGAAAGCTCAACACGTCTACCTTGATATATGTGCGCTTGTTCCATTGACCATTTTTGATAATTTAAATCTAATAAAGGTAAATCTAATAACCATTCTCCAGGATAATCAAAAATATCCACATATAATGTCCCCTTTTCTTTAATGTGGCTAAGAATTCCTTGATTATAATATCGAATAGCTAAACGAGTTTCACTTACTCCACGTGTTGATTCTGGCCATTTAGGCGGTTGACTCATCAGGGCATTGAGATTACTTTCATAATCAAACCGAGGAATACTCAAATTCACTTGAGGTATGCGTTTCACACCAATAATATTTTTATTGCGTACAGCTTCAAACAATGGCAGATGTTGGTTTGTGATCCCGTCAATACTCGTTAATTGATTAATTAAGCTAGTAATAAAAGCCGTTTTACCACTTCGACTCAGACCAGTAATCGCAATACGCAAAGTTCGATCTAAACCGCGATTAATAAATTGATTTACTTCTCTTTGAATGCTGTGAAACATATAAATATTTTTCCCAAACTGTATCAATAAAAAATGTCAGATGATTTATTCGCAATCTTATAAAATGCTTTAAAATACCGCTTTTCCGTGAATTCCAATAGATTAAAGATAGCCAATTTCATCAATATATTTTAAAATTCTCCTATAATTTATCACGAATAACTTTGATATGCTTATTAGAAAAATTGCTTTTATTCATTTTCTGTTTCTTTTTATTAGCTTACCATCAATTGTATTAGCTGCACCTCGTGTACCTGAAGAATTAACAGAAAATGGACTAGTTTACTGTACACATAGTTCTGGCTTCTCATTTAATCCGCAAACTGCGGATGCAGGAACCAGTATGAATGTAGTCACAGAACAAATCTATAATAAATTATTTGAAATCAGAAATAATAGCTCTCGACTTGAACCATCACTTGCTGAATCTTATAAAATTTCTGAAGATGGTAAATTAATTACTATTCATTTGCGTAAAGGGGTTAAATTCCATAGCACTCCTTGGTTTACACCTAGTCGTGATTTTAATTCAGATGATGTTGTTTATTCCTTAAATCGTGTTTTAGGTCATGATACTTCATTACCTGAATTTGATAACAGTAATGAAGAAAATAATACTAATCGCCAATATCAAATTTTTCATGAGCTAGCTAAAAAAACAAGATTTCCCTATTTTGATAGCATAAAGCTCAATAAAAAAATTGAAAAAGTTACCGCACTAGATCCTTATACCGTACAAATTCAATTATTTGCACCAGATGCATCTATTCTGTCTCATTTAGCCAGCCAATATGCTATTATTTTCTCTCATGAATATGCACTTCAATTAAATTCGGATGATAATTTAATTCAATTAGATTTATTGCCTGTAGGAACAGGTCCATACCAATTAAAAAATTATTTTCGTAACCAATATATCAGACTTATCCGCAACGAAGACTATTGGAATAAAGAAGCTAAAATTCAAAATATCATTATTGATTTATCACCAGATCGTACTGGACGTTTGGCAAAATTCTTTAATGGAGAATGTCAAATTGCAGCCTTTCCTGATGTCAGCCAATTAGGTTTATTGCGTCAAGATGGAGAACGTTTCCAAACAACATTAACAGACGGTATGAATTTAGCCTTCTTAGCATTTAATTTTAAACGTCCACAAATGCAAGATATTGAATTGCGTAGAGCAATTTCGCAAGCAATTAATCGTCATCGAATTATTAAAGATATTTATTACAACACTGCAAGTGTTGCAAATAGCATTATCCCAAGTGTTTCTTGGGCAGGTATTGCGGACAATCCAACATTTGCTTACGATTATTCGCCAGTCAAAGCTCGTAAAGTTCTTGCTAATCAAAAACTCACCTTAGAAATGTGGGTATTAAATGAAGATCAGGTTTATAATCCTTCCCCGATAAAAATGGCCGAGCTTATAAAGTATGATCTAAAACGTGCGGGAGTTGATGTAAATGTGCGGTTAATTTCACGTAATTTTTTAATGGAACAACTACGTAATAATAATGAAAATTATGATCTAATTTTAGGTGGCTGGCTTGCTGTTAGCCTTGATCCAGATAGCTTCATGAGACCTATTTTAAGTTGTAGAACAACAAATGAAATTACTAATATTTCAAACTGGTGTTCAGCAAGTTTTGAAGAAATCCTTGATCGAGCATTGATCAGTTCAAATCCCAATTTACGTGCTATAGATTATCGTCTTGCAGAACAGCAAGTTTTATCTGAATTGCCGATAATCCCAATTGCTAGTGTAAAACGAATTTTAATATCTAATACAAAGGTTAAAGGCGTGAGTATGAACCCATTTGGTAGTATTTCATTTGATAAACTCTCCTTAGAAAAAGGAAATAAAAAATGATTTACTCTCTATTACGCCGCATATTTCTATTTATTATTATCTTATTTATTTTAAGTTTAGTTAGTTATACTATTTTTATGCGGGATCCTGTTAATCAAGTCTTTGCTGAACCTTATTTTTATTCAGGTTACTTAGTTTATGTAAAAAACTTATTACAAGGTGATTTTGGAATAACATACAATGGTGGTGATTCCCTACTTACCCTGATTCTTACTGTGCTTCCTCCCACATTAGAATTATGTTTCTTTGCTATGTTTTTAGCCCTTTTATTTGGTTTACCTTTAGGTCTGGCTGCAACGTACTTAAATAAAAACTCATTTGGTAAAACGATCAAAGTACTTTCTTCTTTAGGTTTATCCGTGCCGATTTTTTGGATCGGACCACTATTACTCTATGTCGCTGCGATTTATCATTGGGAAATTTCTGCGGTAGGCCCTTTCAATTTACTCTATGAAATTCCCACAATCACAGGATTTACTGCTATTGATGTATGGTTTATAGATGAACCTTATCGAATCAAAGTTATCCAAAATGTATTCCAACATTTAGTTTTACCAACTTTAGTACTATCCATTTCACCGACCATGGAAATTACCCAATTTGTACAACAACGGTCAGAATATATTTTGTCACAAAATTATGTAAAATTATCACTAACCCAAGGTTGGTCTCCATGGAAAATATTAACCAGATATATTATTCATAACACATTACCCGTTCTTATTCCTCTAATGCCACGCTTGGTTACATTTGTATTGGCACAAAGTATGTTAATTGAGGGAATTTTTGCTTGGCCGGGGATTGGTCGTTGGATGATGGATGCTGTTGCACAACAAGATTATAATAGTATCTCTGCAGGAGTAATGGTTATCGGCTTATTTATTATTTTAATTAATCTATTTGCTGATATATTAACATTCATTCTTGATCCATTTAATAAGAAGGGCTGGTATGCAAGATAAAGAGCCTTATGAATTCCGTAATACAGAAGCTGTAAAAGCTATCTGGTATATTTTTCGACGTTCTCGAATTACCATGTTTAGCCTTTATGCTTTTATTGGTTTAATTTTATTAGCGATACTTAGTCCATTCATTACACCTTACAACAGTAATACACAATTTATAGGACAAGAACTTATCCCGCCATCTTGGTTTCCAGATGGTGAAGTCATCTATTTTTTTGGTACTGATGATATAGGACGTGATCTTCTAAGCCGTTTAATTGCTGGTGTCACATATACCTTTGGTTCCGCAACAATTGTTATTATCTTTACAGGAATTTTAGGTGGCATATTAGGCATCATAGCGGGAATGTCTACAGGAATAAGATCAAGAATTTTAAGTCATTTTCTTGATGCTTTTTTATCAGTTCCTATATTATTAATTGCTATGATTATTGCAACACTCATGGAAGCAAGTCTATTCAATGCAATGCTAGCTATTTTTTTAGCTTTATTACCGCACTTTATCCATGAAATTTATCAAGCGATTCAGCAAGAGTTAAAGAAAGAATATGTACTTATGTTACAACTAGATGGTGCATCTAATATAGAATTATTAAAAGAAACTATTTTGCCGAATATTAGCGTACACTATATTAAAGAACTTACACGTGCATTTGTTGTCGCTATTCTTGATATTAGTGCTCTCAGCTTTATTTCCTTGGGTGCACAGAGACCAGCTCCTGAATGGGGTGCAATGATTAGAGATTCATTAGAACTCATTTATCTCGCCCCCTGGACTGTGATCTTACCAGGTATTGCAATTATAACTTCTTCTCTCATTGTTATTATTCTAGGAACAGGCATAAGTAAAGCCATTGAAAAATATTATAAATAGGTACAAATATGGCATTATTAGATATCAGAAACCTTAGTATTGAAGTTGATACGCCAAATGGACGAATTAAAATTGTTGATAACGTTGATCTCACCTTAAATGACGGCGATATTTGTGGACTCGTTGGAGAATCAGGCTCAGGAAAAAGTATTATTGCAAAAGTCATCAGTAATTCATTTAAAGATAGCTGGATTATTACTGCCGATAGATTTCGATTTAACGACATAGAATTACTCAAACTAAGTCCTTATAAACGTCGCAAATTAGTCGGTAAAGAAATTTCAATGATCTACCAAGAGCCACTTACTTATTTAGATCCAAGTAAAAAAGTGGGAAAACAAATCATCCAAAATATTCCCTCCTGGACATTTAAGGGGAAAGTTTGGCACTGGTTTGGATGGAAAAAGCGTCGTGCCATTGAATTATTACATCGTGTCGGGATAAAAGATCATCAAGACATTATGAATAGTTATCCAAATGAAATTACTGAAGGTGAAGGTCAAAAGGTTATGATTGCGATTGCAATAGCTAATCAGCCTCGATTACTTATTGCTGATGAACCAACTAATTCATTAGAACCAACGACACAGCTACAAATATTTAAATTACTGTCTAGTATGAATCAAAATAATGGAACCTCTATTTTATTAGCTAGTAATGACATTTCTGGAATTAGTGAATGGTGTAATACTTTCACTGTACTTTATTGTGGACAAAATGCAGAATCAGGACCAAAAGAAAATATTTTAGAAACACCACATCACCCATATACGGCTGCATTATTACATTCAACACCAGATTTTACTCAACCATTACCATTAAAAAGTAAATTAAATACTTTAAAAGGAACTGTACCATTAATAGAACAAATGCCTATTGGGTGTAGATTAGGCCCACGTTGTCCTTTTGCACAAAAGAAATGTATTACAAAGCCACCTTTACGTCATATTAAACAACATGAATTTGCCTGCCACTATCCACTTAACTTATTGGAAACAGCACCTCGCAAAGAAAAATATATAATGAGCCCATTAACATTAAGCTCTGAAAGTAAAATTAGTTAAAAGAGGAAAATATGAGTTCATTATTACAAGTTCAATCATTATCTAAGTCTTTCGGACGTAAATCTAAACTATTCGGTAAAAATGATGTTAAAGCTGTGCAAAATGTCAGTTTTACTCTAGAAAAAAAGCAAATGCTTGCAATTATTGGCAAAAATGGTTCAGGAAAATCAACCTTAGCTAAAATGATTGTTGGTATCACTGAGCCAACTTCAGGAAATATATTGTTTAATGGTAGTTCCCTTGTATATGGTGATTATCAACGCCGAGCAAATCATATTAGAATGGTATTCCAAGACACTAATAATGCATTTAACCCGAGATTAAATGTGGGGCAAACCTTAGATGACCCTCTAAGATTGCTCACAACATTAAATGAAAAAGGCAGAAATGAACGTATATTTGATACATTATACTTAGTGGGCCTATCAGCTGAACATGCTAATATTCCTATTCACACACTAACAATGAGCCAAAAACAACGTGTTGCTCTTGCTCGAGCAATCATATTAGAGCCTGAAATTATAATAATCGATGATGCTATTGGTTTTCTAGATGCCTCTGTAAAAACTCAGCTAACTAATTTATTACTAGATTTACAAGAAAGATTAGGACTTTCTTATATTTATGTAGGTCAACATTTAGGCATTATCAAACATTGTGCAGATCAACTGTTAGTCATGGATAATGGGGAAATGATTGAATATGGTTTAACTAGAGAAATTCTTACTCATCCCAAAAATGATATAACAAAACGCTTAATTGAAAGCTATTTTGGTAAACTACTTACTGATAGCTCATGGCAAAATACACAAACTTAGCCTATAAAAATATGCTGATATATCTATCTAATATAGATATAAAACTAATTGAGGGGCGCCTTACTAGATTAGCCTATATATCTCTCTATCGCTCACATCAACAAAAACTACATGGTTGCTTTAAAACGGGTCTTATTATTCTTATTGGTCGTTTAAATCGTTTTATCCACCCATCGTTAAAACTACACTAAAACGATAAAAGAGAGCTTATGCTCTCTTTTTAATTGACGAAAGTGCGGTATCATATTCTAAAATTTTTATTAATCATACCGAGATGAATATTAGCGTTTTTCAGTATTTCACTTGGTTAAAATTCTCTAAAAATATACCACACTTTGCCTATTTTATAAGCCTCTATCATCTTGCAACTTTGTTGCGCTAGCTTGGCTCTATTTTTATCTTCTTTTTATTTTGGCTTTATGGCTTTTATTTTTTAGTTGTTATTTTACTTCCTTATTTTTTATTGCTTTTATTCTCTTAATTTTACTATTTTTTTATTTCTTACTTTCTTATTTTTCTTTTTTACTCACTTGGTTTTATGGTTACTTACTTTCTTTTTTTGCTTTCTTACTTTTCTTGATTTTTGCTTTTTACTCTCTTATTTTTTTCTTTTTACTTGCTTTTCACTTTCACTTCAACCTTGATTTGTGCTCACCAGCCCAAAAAACAAAAAAACCGTTAATCCCTCGATTAACGGTTTCCTTCGGCTATTTGCCTAATTATGACCTGGCGGTGACCTACTCTCACATGGGGATCCCC